>CAXEZH010000143.1:0-7061 GCA_964000695.1 uncultured Mycolicibacterium sp.
CGACGGGCAGGCAGCGGCCGCGGCGTTGTGGTTCTTGAACTTCTCGACGTGGGACGGGGTGCCCGGCATCTACCTCGAGGACCTCTTCGTGCGGCCCCAGTTCCGCCGCCGCGGTCTGGCCCGCAAGCTGTTGGCCACGTTGGCGCGGACCTGTGTCGACAACGGCTACACGCGGCTCAGCTGGGCGGTGTTGGACTGGAACGCCAACGCGATCGCGCTGTACGACGGGGTGGGCGGCGCCCCGCAGAGCGAATGGATCACCTACCGGGTGTCCGGACCCCGCTTGTCGGCGTTGGCCGCCGAGTCCGGTTGAGCCAGCCATCCCAGCACGGCGGGGCTGAACAGCAGCCCCAGCACCGCGATCGCCACGAGGCCGACCGCCACGGCGTAACGCAGCTGACCCGAGGTGAAGACGTACCAGGCGACGCCGAGCAGCAGCAGGTTGGCGAACACGGCGACGCCGCGGCCCCACCTGCGCCCGTTCCACAGCGCCCACCCGGCAGCCGCCACCGCGCCACCCATCACCGCGAACCAGGCGGCGGTGCCGTAGCCGCTGATCGCAGCCTCGTGATGCCCCCCGGCTTCGCGCACGACGAGCACCACGGCCATCACCAGGCCCAGCGTTCCCTCCAGCGCCGCGATCACCCCGGCGACCCGCAGCGCGCGCGGCATCACCGCGCGAGCCGCTCGGCCAGGTACTGCACCGCCATCTCGTAGCCGAGCGGACCGGCGCCGGCCACCACCATCTCCGCGACCGCCGAGACGTAGGAGTGGTGGCGGAACTGTTCGCGGGCGTGGATGTTGCTCAGATGCACCTCGGCCACCGGCAGCCCGACCGAGCGCAATGCATCGGCGATCGCCACCGAGGTGTGGCTGTAGGCGGCGGGATTGATGACGATGGCCCCACAGTCGCCGGCCGCGGCGTGGATGGCATCGACGAGCACACCTTCGTGGTTGCTCTGCACGGTGCGGACCTGCAGCCCCGCCTGTGCGGCGACCTCAGCGACGCGGGCTTCGATCTGGGCCAGGGTGGTGGTGCCGTACACCTCGGGCTGGCGCGTGCCCAGCAGGTTCAGGTTCGGCCCGTTGACGAGCAGCAGTCGACGTTCGGTCACCGTTGTACGGTACCGGCGCGGGCTGCGGTCAGGACCCGCAGCGGCCGAGCTTCTCGGCTACTCGCTGACCGGCACCATCTCCGTCCCGCAGGCGCACGTGTAGGACTGGTCGGAGCCCTCACAGTGGCATTCGGACTGAATCAGCACCCGGCACCCACACCCGTCGTGCGCGCAGGTCAGCACGGTGCCCTCGGCAACCACGGCCATCTGTCACTCCGTTCACTCGCTGTCAGCGGACACATGCCATTGTGCTGATGTGTCGGCTGACCGGCCACCGAACGGCGGTATCGCCCGTTGCCCCCCGGTCACCCGGCCCGGTTAGGCTGGCCCATCGTGCGTGCCGTGCTGATCGTGAACCCCAATGCGACCTCGACGACAGCGGCAGGCCGGGATCTTCTGGCCCATGCGCTGGAAAGCCGGGTCCAGCTCACCGTCGCCCACACCGATCACCGCGGACACGCGATCGAGATCGCGCAGCAGGCCACCGCCGACGCGGTCGACGTGCTGATCGTGCACGGCGGCGACGGCACGGTGAACGAAGTGGTCAACGGCATCCGCAGCGCGCTCGCCCCAGGTGCCGGCGGTCCGGCCGTCGGCGTCGTGCCGGGCGGGTCGGCCAATGTGTTCGCCCGCGCCCTGGGCATCAGCCCCGACCCCATCGAGGCCACCAATCAGCTGGTCGACCTGCTCGGCGACTACCGGCGTGGACAGGCGTGGCGCCGGATCGGGCTGATGGACTGCGGCGAGCGCTGGGCGGTGTTCACCGCCGGGATGGGCGTGGACGGGGACGTGGTGGCCGCGGTGGAGGCCCAGCGGGCGAAGGGCCGCAAGGTCACCGCGTCGCGCTACATCCGGGTTGCGGTCCGCGAGATGCTGGCCAGCGCGCGGCGCGAGCCGCAGCTGACGGTCGAGCTACCGGACGCCGAGCCGATCTCGGGCGTGCATTTCGCGTTCGTGTCCAACTCCAGCCCGTGGACCTACGCCAACAGCCGTCCGGTGTGGACGAACCCGGATACGACGTTCGAGACGGGGCTCGGCGTGTTCGCCATCACCAGCATGAATGTGTGGTCCAACTTGAGGCTGGTGCGCCAGATGCTGGCCCGCAAACCGCGGCTGACGGCCAAGCATCTGATCCGCGACGACAACCTGCCGTGGCTGAAGGTGACCAGTGACACGCCGGTGGCCTGTCAGATCGATGGGGATTTCGTCGGCGCGCGGGATTCGATGCGGTTCACCGCGGTTCCGGATGCGCTCGCCGTGGTCGCCCCGCCGGTCGTGTCGCCGAGATAGAGCGCAGAAACCCTGTCTGATCTGCTCTGATGCCCATGTTGAGCTAGCTCACAGTGGGAATTCAGGGCGTAGGTTGTTTAAGAGTAGTACAAACGTGTTAGCCATCCGGTAACGGGGCGGTGGCAGAGGCAGGCAGTGACATTGCCCACGTGTTAACGAACTGCTATTGACATCTGTTCAGCCTGTGAAAGCATCGGATGCAACAGCGCAGAAACATTTGGTGCGCTTGCGTTAACAGCCGAAGTAAAGCTCGTGCGTATTGCTGCGCACAAGACAAGGAGTATGTCTCATGGATTGGCGCCACAAGGCGGTGTGTCGCGACGAGGATCCCGAACTGTTCTTCCCGGTCGGGAACAGCGGTCCGGCGCTCGCTCAGATCGCTGACGCGAAGCTCGTCTGCGCACGTTGCCCTGTCACCGCGGAGTGCCTGAGCTGGGCATTGGAGTCCGGTCAGGACGCCGGCGTGTGGGGCGGCATGAGCGAGGACGAGCGTCGCGCGCTCAAGCGTCGCAACGCCCGGACGAAGGCTCGCACCGGGGTCTGATCGACTCCCCGCACACCGAGCGACGGCCCCGACGAAAGTCGGGGCCGTAACTATGTGAATTGAATTACTGCGCGAATTGCACAGCAATTACGCAGAATTCTGTTGTTGCACCCGTCACTATTGCGCGCTGCGCAACCGGCGGCCCAACGGCACCCGCAGCACGACATCGGTCCCCCCGCCGGAGGCCGCGTGCATACCCAGCGAGCCGTCGAGTTCGGCCGCCACCAGGGTGCGCACGATCTGCAGACCGAGCCGGTCGGACTTCTCCAGGCTGAACCCCTCGGGCAGGCCCCGCCCGTCGTCGTTGACGACGACGTCGAGCCAGCGCGCCGAGCGTGCGGCGCGGATCGTCACGCACCCTTGTGGGGCGGCACTGTCGAAGGCGTGCTCGATGGCGTTCTGCACCAGTTCGGTGATGACCATGACCAGCGCGGTGGCGCGGTCGGCGTCCAGCACACCCAGCTCCCCCACCCGGTTGATCCGCACCGGGGCGTTGGAGATGTCGGGCGTCGCGACGTCGTTCATGATCGGCAGGATCCGGTCGATGACCTCGTCGAGGTTGACCTCTTCGTCGACCGACATGGACAGCGCATCGTGCACGAGCGCGATCGACGACACCCGCCGAACCGATTCGATGAGCGCCTCTCGACCCTCCGGGTTGCTGGTGCGGCGCGCCTGCAGGCGCAGCAGCGCGGCCACGGTCTGCAGGTTGTTCTTGACCCGGTGATGGATCTCGCGGATCGTCGCGTCCTTGGACAGCAGCGCGCGGTCGCGGCGTTTGACCTCGGTGACGTCGCGGATCAGCACTGCCGCGCCCACCCCGGCGCCGTGCACCACCAGCGGCAGCGTGCGCAGCAGCACGGCGGCCCCACCCGCGTCGACCTCCATGCGCATGCTCGAACCGCCGGTCAGCGAATCGCGGACGTGGTTGGCCAGCTCCTGGGCCTCGAACGGGTCGGAGATCAACGGTCTGGTGACGCCTACGAGGTTGTGGCCTTCCAGCTCGGCGGTCAACCCCATGCGGTGATACGCGGAGATCGCGTTCGGGCTGGCGAACGTCACCACGCCGGTTTCGTCGAGTCGGATGAAGCCGTCCCCGGCCCGCGGGCTGGACCGCGACATCGCCAGGTCGCCCACGTTGGGGAACGTGCCTTCCGACAGCATGTGCAGCAGGTCGACCGCACAGGCCCCGTACGCCGTCTCCAGCGGGCTGGCCTGACGCGGCGCCAGCGAGGTCTGGTGGGTCAGTGCCGCCACCACGTCGCTCTGGTGGCGTACCGGCACCGCCTCGACCCGAATTCCGGGAGTGCCGTCGCCGCCCTGCACGGCGGAGGCGCCGATGGTGCCCGAGTCGAACGCCGCGGCGACGATCGGGAGGTCCTCGGGCTCGGCCACTGTGCCCACCGAGTCGGCGAGCAGCACCGTCGGCGCGGTGTTCGGCCGCACCTGGGCCACGCAGACCAGCATGCCGTCGTCGCGGCGGACCCACATCAGATAGTCGGCGAACGACAGGTCGGCCAGCAGCTGCCACTCGCCGACGACGGCGTGCAGGTGATCGACCGCGTTTCCGGGCAGCACGGTGTGCTCGGCGAGCAGGTCACCGAGGGTCGACATGCAGGGCTAGCTGATGACCGCGATCAGGTCGCCGGCCTGGATCACGTCACCGACCGCGACGCTGACCTTGCTGATGGTGCCGGCGACCTCGGCGAGCACCGGGATCTCCATCTTCATCGACTCCAGCAGCACCAAGGTGTCGCCTTCACCGATCTGATCGCCCTCGCTGACCACGACCTCGAGCACACTGGCCACGATCTCGGCGCGAACATCCTCGGCCATCTTCACCCCACTCACTCACTGCTGTGCCTGAACGGCTCTATCGAACCACACGACAGGGTGGACAGAGCATCAACCGGCACGTGAGACAATCGCAGACAACGCCCGAACGACGGGCACCCACGACAGAGCCATTCGGAGGTACATCATGGCCAAGCGAGGCCGGAAGAAGCGCGACCGCAAGCACAGCAAAGCCAACCACGGCAAGCGCCCCAATGCCGGTTCGAAGTCAGTGCGCTGACTCCACCAGCAACAAAACCGCCCGGTCCTCATGAGAGACCGGGCGGTTGTCGTTGGGGCCGGATGTTGTCGTTGCGGGGCGGCTGCGGCGGCGCTCAGCCCCGGCGGATGATCGTGGTGCGGCTGATCTCGAGCCGCAACCGCTCACGCAGGCTGTCGGGGGCGCGCTCTCCACTGCACTTGATGGCGATCAGCTTCTTCACCCGCTCTTCGATGCCGTAGTAGCGCAGACAGGTGGGGCATTCCTCGAGGTGATGACGCAGCCGGTCACGGGTTTCGACGGTGCACTCGCCGTCGAGCAGCGTCCACACCTCGGCGATCACGGCGGCGCACTCGGGATGCTCGGGATCGACGGGCCCTACCGGCGGGGTCCAGCGGTCCTGCGGATCAGGCTGGTCGCCGGCACCCGACGCGTTCTCGGTGCTGCTCATGACGAAACCTCCTCCGGGGCGTCCTGGCCGCGGATGAAGCCACGGTCGCGGGCCACATCGGTCAACAACTCGCGAAGTTGACGCCTGCCGCGGTGCAACCGCGACATCACCGTTCCGATCGGCGTGTCCATGATCTCGGCGATCTCCTTGTAGGGGAAGCCCTCGACGTCGGCGTAGTAGACCGCCATCCGGAAATCCTCCGGAAGAGCTTGCAGGGCTTCTTTGATCTCGTTGTCGGGCAGCAGCTCCAGCGCCTCGACCTCGGCCGAGCGCAACCCTGTCGAGGAGTGCTCGGCGTTGGCCGCCAACTGCCAGTCGGTGATCTCCTCGGTCGGATACTCCGACGGCTGGCGCTGCTTCTTGCGGTAACTGTTGATGTAGGTGTTGGTCAGGATCCGGTACAACCACGCCTTGAGGTTGGTTCCTTCCCGGAACGACCGGAACCCTGAGTACGCCTTGACCATCGTTTCCTGCAGCAGGTCCTCGGCGTCGGCGGGGTTGCGGGTCATCCGCAGCGCGCCGCCGTAGAGCTGGTCGAGCATCGGGATCGCGTCGCGTTCGAAGCGCGCGGTCAACTCGGCGTCGGTCTCTTCGTGCCCGATCTGGCCGTCCGACTGTCCATCGGTGTCGGTCATCGTGGGGAACACCGTCCCTTCTGTAGCGGCGCCACCAGACAGCTCCGGCGTGTCCACCGGACGCTCCAGGGCCTTCATGGGCAATGCAGTCAACACTGGCACCGGAAAATCCCCTTCCGCCGATCCTAGAGGTTGACACCGACTACAGGCCGTGGCCGGCTCAGCGACCTGCCACTGCTGTGGTCAACAACAGCGCCGCCGGGCGCGGTGTTCCCCGCCGTCTGGCCGTACTGCCGCCGACGACCCCGCCGGTCGGGAATACTCACTGTCTCGATGGACGTGTCAACCACCCTGGTCGTCGGCGCGCTGACGCTGCTGGTGCTCGCCACGGCGCTGGCGTGGTGGTTGCGGCGGCGCGCGTCGTTCCACTCCGCAGTGCAGCAGCGCGGGTGGCGCATCGAGACCCACGGTGAGGACACCGTGGTCGTCCCGGTCGCCGGGGACTGGACGCTGACCATGACCCGGTCGTTCGTGGCGCAGATGTCGCCGCCGAGCACCCACATCGTCACCAGCACCTGGTCCTGCCCCACGCCGGCCACCCTCGGACCGGTGCTGGTCGCCGGCCCCGCCCCACCCGGTGAGCTCCGCGAGCTGGCCACCGGTCTGATCAGCGCGCTGCCGGCGCCGCTGGCCGACTGGCTGGGCCTGGACCGGTTCAGCGGCGGACGGCCGCTGCGGGCTCTGCCGGCGATGGACCAGCGACTGTTGGTGTTCGCCACCGACGGCATCGGCCCCACCGGGACCATGCGCAACGTCGCCGACGCGATCGGCGACTGGTGCGTCCGGTTCGACGCCGAGCGGGAGCAGCCGGTGTTGACCGTCGACCGGACCGGGATCTCGGTGCGGGTGCGCACCGATGTCCTGCGCTCGGTGGAGATGGCCGACGCGTTCGTCAACCTGGGCCTGCGCTGCCGGGGCTCCCTCGGCCGGGCGTGAGCCTGCTCCTGGCCACCGCGGTGGCCGGCGTCGCCGC
>CAXEZH010000144.1:0-9246 GCA_964000695.1 uncultured Mycolicibacterium sp.
TAGGCAGGTGGCAGCCCGGACAGGTCGGCGGTGTTCGCCGGAGCCAGCGTGGGCGGCAGCGATGCCGGTTCGGTGATGTCCATGCCGGCCGGCAGATACCAGTGCAGGAAGGCGGCGACGACGTCGCGGTCGAGGATCGGCGCGTCGACGTTCTCCGACATCGACGGCAGCGACATGTCCGCGGTCGTCGAGGGATACCACAGCAGCTGGAACGCCAGTGTCGGGCCACCGTTGTCGCGGGCCCGCTGCGTCACCACCGCCGACAGGTTCCCGCCGGCCGAATCGCCCGCCACCGCAATGCGTGCCGGGTCACCGCCGAGTTCGGCGGCGTGCTCGGCCACCCACTGCAGTGCCGCCCACGCGTCCTCGACACCGGCCGGGAACGGGTTCTCCGGGGCGAGCCGGTAATCGACCGACACGACGATGGCCTCGGCGCCTGTCGCGTGGGCGCGCGCGACGCCCTCGTGGGTGTCCAGGTCGCCGACCGACCAGCCGCCACCGTGGTAGTACACGACGACCGGCAGGTCATCGTGCTGGTCGACCGGCGGCCAGTAGATGCGGACCGGGATGTCGGTGACGTCGGCGAAGCCGACGGTGCGTTCCTCGATCCGCATCGGGGGCAGCGATTCGGGCGGCGGCGCGAGCACCCGGAGCTTCTCGCGCGCCACCTCGACCCCATCGGCCGCGGTGAAGTGCAACGGAAACGCGTCCAGAATGTCCTTCAGAGCCGGATCGATCTGCGGTCGCTGGGTCACGGAGTCCGTCATGGCCTCACGTTAGCGCGGCACGCAAGCAGGCCAGGCCACGATCGGTGGCCGCGGTCGCGGCCGGCACCACCCCGGCGTAGCCCAGGTAGCCATGCACCAGCGACTCGGCATTGTGCAGTTCGACAGCCACCCCCGCACCGGCCAGCAACTCGGCGTAGCGAATCCCGTCGTCACGCAGGGGGTCGTGGCCGGCCACAGCGATGTAGGCGGCCGGCAGCCCGGTCAGATCGCCGCGTGCGGGCACCAAGGTGGCCGGCGGGGCGGACATGTCGACGTCGGCTCCGCTGAGGTACCAGCGTGTGAAGCCACGGCACGCCGCCGCGTCGAGCACCGGCGCGCCGGCATTCTCGGCGAACGACTCCAGCGACGTGTCGAAGGTGGTCGACGGATACCACAGCAGTTGGTAGCGCAGCGGTGTCCCTGCGTCGCGGGCCAACTGAGCCATGACCGCGGCCAGATTCCCGCCCGCCGAGTCGCCGGCCACCGCGACCCGCCCGGGGTCGCCGCCCAGCTCGGCGGCGTGGCGCAGCACCCACCGGGTGACCGCCCACGTGTCGTCGACCGCGGCGGGATAGGGATGTTCGGGGGCGAGTCGGTAACCGACCGACACCACCAGAGCGTCGCCGCCCGCGGCGTGCATGCGGGCAGCACCGTCATAGGTGTCGAGATCACCGACCGACCACCCGCCGCCGTGGATGAAGACCACCACGGGTAGGACATCCGCCGGCGTCGCCGGCCGGTAGATGCGCACGGGGACGGGCCCGGCCGGTCCCTCGACGCTGCGGTCGGCGGTGCTCACCTCCGGATGCACCGACTTACGGGGCAGATCGGCGAACCGCCGGCGGGCGGGTTCGGGACCGCCGTCGGTGGTGAGCTGGAACGGCACGGCATCGAGCGCTGTGCGCAGAACCGGGTCCACTGTGGTGCGGGCGACAGCCATGACAGGCAGGGTAGCCCCCCACGGCAGAGCCGTTTCGCCGACAATCGGTCTCACCGCACCATGACATGGGCCGACACCGGCCGACATCGACCACGTGAGGACACCCGGGTGAGACTTCTGCGCCGCCACGCCACACCGGATGCTGTTCGGGCGCGACCGATCACGCTCGCCCCGTTGACGGTCCTGGAACTGGGTCCACCCGAACTCGTCGCCTGTGCAGCCGAAGCCGGTTATGACGGCGTCGGCTTGCGATTGATCCGGGCCACCGAGCAGGAGCCGGTGCGGCCCACTCTCGGGCAGACGCCGACCATCCGGGAGACGCGCCGACGACTCGACGCCACAGGCCTTTTCGTCCTCGACGTGGAAGTGCTGCGGTTGCGTCCCGACACCCGCGTGCGCGAGGAGTTCGGCGCTGTCCTCGAGACCGCGGCCTACCTCGGCGCCGCCCAGGCATTGGTGACCGGTAATGACCCGGACCATTCCCGGCTGGCGGACAATCTCGCCGAACTGGCCGATTTCGCAGCGCAGTTCGGTGTCCGAGCGAACCTGGAGCCGATGCCGTGGACCGACGTTCGGGATCTCGCTGAGGCGACATCGATTCTGCGGGCCTGCCGCGCCGACTCGGTGGGCGTCCTGGTCGACGCGTTGCACTACGACCGGTCTGCGACGACACCGGATGACCTGGCGGCGCTGCCTGCCGAGTGGATCAATTACGTCCAGATCTGCGACGGTCTGTCACCGCGGCCCACATCGGTCGACGAGCTGCGCTTCCAGGGCCGCAACGCCCGGCTGCTGCCGGGGGAGGGCTGCATCGATCTGGTGGACATGTTGCAGGCGCTGCCCGGCGTCCCGGTGAGCATCGAGGCGCCTGTGCAGTGGCGCGCACCCGCGGGAGTCCGGGCGAGGGCGGCGTTGCGGGCCGCGCGGCGGGTGGTCGGGCGCGCCGACGCCGACCGTGTAGCGCTGTCGGCGTGACCCTGCCTGGCCGAACACTTGTTTCGACGTCGTGACCGCCGGTTCGACGGCGTTGCGGCCCTTGCAGTCCCGGCGATGGACGCGGACGACGGTCGGCGTGTTCGGCCTGCTGCTGTTGGCCTGTGCGGCCTTCGGGGTCGGGGCGCACTTCCTCGGGCCGGTCAGTACCGTGGTGACGTTGGCGGCGTCGTTCACCCCGTTGTGCGTCGCACTCGCAGCGGCCGCCACGCTGGTGTTGGTCGCTGCACGGTGCTGGTACCCGGCGCTGGCAGGGGTGCTGGTCGTCGCGGTCGGGGTGGCGTCCCAGCTGCCGCTGTACATCGGTCAGGGCGGACCGGTCTCCGACCCGGCGCCGCCGGTGCTGCGTCTGTTCCAAGCCAACATCCGGCTGGGAGAGGCCGATGCTGCCGCGTTGGCACGGACAGCGCGCGCCGAACGGATCGACGTGCTCACCGTGGCCGAACTGACCGCACCGGCTGCCGAACGCCTGGCAGCGGCGGGGCTCGAGCGGACGCTGCCCTACACCTACCTGGAGCCCAAGGAAGGCGGCGGCGGAGAGGGCATCTATTCGCGACACCCCCTGACCGAAACCGCGAAACTATCCGGCCTGCAACACAACAATCTCCGGGCGACGGTCGATGTGCCCGGTGCCGGGCCGGTCGCGATCTATGCGTTGCACCCGGTTCCGCCGTATCCGTTGCCGGCGTGGCGATGGGCCACCGAGCTGGACCGTATCGGTGACGCCCTGGCCGCCGAGACGATGCCGCTCGTGGTGGGTGCGGACTTCAACTCCACCTACGACCACGAGCGGTACCGGAACCTGCTACTGCTGCGCGGCCCGGGCGGCGCGCCGCTGGTCGATGCCGCCGAGTATCTCGGCTCCGGGATCGTGGCCACCTATCCCGCCGGGCGGTGGTATCCCGCGGTGCTCGCGATCGACCGGATCCTGGCACGCGGGGCCACGCCGGTGTCGATGCGGCGGGTAGGCATCCCGGGATCGGATCACCACGGCCTGATCGGTGACCTCAGACTGGACAGCGTTCAGAACTGAGCACGCGCTGCGGCGATCAGTTCGCAGACGCGCCGGACGTGCGGCTCGCGGATCACCGAGTCATGGTCGCAGTTGATCCGCTCGATGTGCAGCCGACCGGTCAGCAGGTGGGGCCACACCCGGGCATCGTCGCCGTTGAACGTGCTGAGCACCAACAACGTCGGCCCGGCATAGCGCCGTGGCCGGTGTAGTCGTCCGACCCGCACACCGACTTCCCGAAGAGCCTCGATCCTGCGATCGGGTCGAGTGCCGGCGATACCTGCCAACGGCAGCCACAGCCTGCGCCGCCACAACACCGAGCGGGGAATGGGAGCCTGCTCGAGCAGGGCCGACGTCACTTCCGGGAGGAATTGCCGCGCAGCTCGGACGGTCCGGGGCGGCAGGAACGGATCCAGCATGGCAACCAGGTCGACCCGGTGGCCGAGCTCGGTCAACCGGTTGGCCACCTCGGTGGCGATGAACGCCCCCAGCGAGTGGCCGACCAGCGTGTAGGGCCCCTCGGATTGCACGGCGAGCAGTTCTCGCAGGTGCCGTCCGGCCGCCCGGCCGACCGTCCAGTCGGGAAAGGCGCGGTTCTCCAGACCCTGGGCTTGGAAGGCGACCACGGCGGTGTCGGTGCCGACGCGCTCGGCCAGCGGCGCGAAGGTCAGCGCGGAGGCACCGGCACCGGCGAAGCAGAACAGGGTCCGGCGGGTGTGCGCAGAAGGGCTGCGCAACACCACCGTCGTCGGCGCGGGCCGGGCAGCGGTTTCGGTCGTGCCCCGGCGGCGCCAGGTCTCGAGCCGCTCGGCCAACTGCGCAACGGTCGGTGCGGACGCCAGCTCCGAGGGGCTCAGCTTCACCCCGTACCGCGCGGCGAGGGTGGCGGTCAGCTGCGCGACGTTCAGCGAATCACCTCCCAGCGCAACGAAGTTCTCGCTGCGGCCGACGGCCTCGAGGCGAAGGATGGCGGCCCACTCCGCGGCGATGTCGGTCTCCAGCCCCGGCCGCGGCGGTTCGATCGGCGCGCGTTGTGGCGCAGGCAGTTCCTGGCGGCTCACCTTCCCCCGCTCGTTGCGGGGCAGTGCCTCCACCAACACGATGTGAGTGGGCACCATCCAGGCGGGCAGTCGGCTGTGCAGCTGCGCCCGGATGTCGGCGACGGCCGGTGTTCTCGTTCCCGGGGTGGGGGCCGCGTAGCCGATCAGCACCGGGGCGTCGGAGCCCCCTCCGGCGATGACGAGTGCCTCCCGGATGCCTCGGCATTCCAGCAGCGCCGCCTCGACTTCCGCAGGCTCGACCAGATAGCCGCGGATCTTCACCGCGGCGTCCATCCGGCCCAGGATGGTCAACGTGCCGGTCTCGCTGATTCGCGCGCGATCATTGGTGACGAACGTTGTGCTGCCATCGCTGTTCTGCACGAACGTCGTGGCTGCGCTGCGCGGATTGAGGTAGCCCGCAGCGAGGTAGCGGGAGGTCACGGTGAGGCGACCGTCCTCGTCGACGCCCAACGTCTTGTGGGGAACTGCGATTCCGGCCGGGACCACCCCGACGGGGACCTCGTCGTCGGGCCCGATGTCGTGATGGGCGATACCCAGAGTTTCCGACGAGCCTGCCCAGTTGGTCACGACCGCGTTCGGTGCCACTCGACGCACACCTCGGACCACGTTGCTGTACAACGGTTCTCCGGTGGTGACGATGCGTCGCACCCGCTCGAGGGGCTGGTTGCCGTCCGCGGCCTCGGCCAGCGACTGCAGGAATGACGGGGTACACATCACGATCTCGGCGTCGGCGGCGACGAGGCGTTTCAACGCGTCGTCGGCAGTGTGTGCGCGTGGGTCGAGCGCGATGATCTCGGCGCCGGAGAGCAGAGCCCCGATCGCCACGTTGAGCCCGGCGGCGAAACTCACCGGCATGCACAGAGCGACGCGGGCGCCCTCGACGATGCCGAAGCGGTCACGGTGCAGGATCCAGTCGCTGAGCCAGGTGCCGTGCGCGTGCATGACCGCCTTGGGCTCGCCGGAGGACCCCGAGGTGAATTGGATGCTGGTCACCGTGTCGACAGTCAGGGCTGCGGACTCGACGGGGCGGACGAGGGGCGGCAGCTCTCGGCCGGCCTGCCACACCCGGGTGCCACCGATGGCCCCGGGGGACACCGTGGGGGTTTCCCCGCCGACGACGACGGTGTCCAGCGCCACCCCGCGAGCCCTCAGGACATCGACGAGCTGCTGCATGCGTTCGTGCGGCAGGCTGGTGTCCAGCGGGACCAGGGGGGTGGCCGCCGCGAAGCTGCCGAGGATGACGGCCGCAGTGTCGGCGCTGAGGTCCCCGACGAGCGCTACCGCGGCGTCGGGGTCCTCGCGGCGGCGCAGCTGTGCGGTCCAGCGTTCGGCCGCGGCGCTCAACTCGGTGTAGGTGACGATGTCGCTTCCGCTCCGCAGGGCGATGCGGTCGGAAAGTTGTTCGGCGACTTCCCGAAACCGCTCTGTCACCGACTGATACGCCAGGGCACCCTCACCGGTGTCGTCAGCACCTGCGGGCGTTCGATGGGCGGGCGTGGGGACAGCTGACTGTTCGGGCGGCGGCGTCGGCGTGGACCCGAAGCTGCGCACCAGGGCGATGGTGGGTCCGAGCAGGATCGCCGTGCAGACGAACTCGGCGACCAGGTAGGTGTAGCCGACGCCGTCGATGCCCCAGCGTGGCGTCGACAGTATCGAACCCGCGACGACGACGACGCCGAGCACCACCTGCGACGTGACGGCCAGGCGTAGCCGGCGCTGCAGCCGCGCCAGCGCCGTGTAGATCGTCATGACCGCCAGTGCGGGCAGCGTGAGCGCCATCAGGCGGATCAACCGGGTGCCCTCCTCGGCGTACTGCGGTCCCAGGATGCCCAGGATCAGGGGAGCCGCGACGAGCAGGCCGAGGCAACTGGCCGCCGCCGCGCCGCCGCACATCACCACGAATCGCCGGGTGCACGAACGTAGGTCGGCGCCGGGGGTCGACGCGGTGGCGATGAAGGGCGCGGCGGTCGCACCGATGAGCACACCCAGTGTGTTGACGACCAGCCAGCACATCGAGAAGTACGCGTTCATCTCGGTGCCGAGCTGGGCGACCACGATCAGCGGCACCAACAGCGGCACGGTGACGTCGACGGAGTTGATCGCATACGAGCTGGCGAAGAAGTGGAACAGCTCCCGGCGCGGCGGCAGCGCCGGCGTTCCGGCCCGGCGCCGCGACTCCCGCCTGATCACCACGACGGCAATGACCGCGGTGATGACGGCGGCCGGCAACACCCAGGACCAGACGATGGCGGCGCCGGTGGCCACCGGGATGAGCGCGATCACCGCGACCAACTTGGTGGTGGACTGGCCGATGTTCTTCGTCGCGATCATGCGGGCGCGACCGAGTCCGACGAGCACCTGGTCCTGCAGTGCGTAGACCGACAGAACCGCGACGGCGACCGGGAACAGCGCCATCTCCACCGGGTGGGGGAACAGCTCGTCGCGAGGGCCGACCAGTACGAAGACCACGCCGAAGAGCACCGCGGCGCCGAGCGCGAAGGTGGTGCCGTGCCGCACCAGCCGATGGGTGTCCCGCCCGGCCAGCGGCAGGAAGCGCTCGTACAGATTGCCGAGGCTGAAATTGGCCAGGATCGCGATCAACGTCGCCGACGAGATGATGGCCGACGCGCGCCCCCCCTCGGCGGCGTCGTAGCCGCGGGCCGCGGCGGTCCAGAAGGCGAACCCGAGGACACCGGTGGCGGCGCTCGAACTCATCACGGCGAGGATGTCCATCCCCAGTGCCCGGCCGTGCAGCCGGCGCCGGTCGGGAGCCGGGGTGGCGCCCGCGTAGCCCTCCGCAACGCCGCGGATGTCGTGTTCCATGTCGGTGTCGTGGGTGAAAACATCAGCCGTACAGCCTGTTTGGCCACTGCGGTGGCCGGGCGTCCGGCTGGTCGTCGACATGGGGTCCTCACGAGAATGTTCACCTGAGCGTCGGGTGACGCGTCCGGGGTGGTGCGGGTGTCCGACGATACTAAAGTCAGCGAAGAATGGTTAGCCTATCCAAACCTGTGAGCCCTGTCATAGCTGCGATGGAGCACCCCGAAGGGTGGGGTCATGCGTTACAGTGACTTCCCAGCTAAGGTCAGCCTAACCTTAGCTAACGGTCCAGGGCCGCTCGCGGGATTCCCGCTGCAGCGCGCCAAAACCACACTCCGACAGGAAGTTTCGCGACGTGACGGATATCGCGCCAGACCCGAAGCCATGCGCAGGAGCAAACTTCGGGGACTTTCGGCACGACATGCACCGAAGCTTCGGCGCCACGACGACATCGACCAACCACCGCGCCGGTGACGGTGGCTTCGCCGAGATCGGGCGGCCCAGGGTCACCGTCGTGCTCCCCACCCGCAACGAAGCCCGCAACCTGCCGCACGTTGCCGAGCGGATGCCACCGATCGACGAACTCGTCGTCATCGACGGCGGCTCGCAGGATGGAACCGCCGACGTCGCGCGCCGGTTGTGGCCGCACGCCACGGTGATCGAGCAGACCCGCAGCGGCAAGGGAAACGCACTGGCCTGCGGCTTCCGCGCTGCCACGGGCGACATCATCGTCATGATCGACGGGGACGGCTCCACCGACCCGGCCGAGATCCCGCGGTTCGTCGAGGCGCTGGTGGACGGCGCGGATCTGGCCAAGGGCAGTCGGTTCTGCCGGGACGGTGGCAGTGAGGACATCACCCGATTTCGCAGGCTGGGCAACTACGGCTTGAACTGGCTCGTCAACCGGATCTTCCGCACGCAGTTCAGCGATCTGTGCTACGGCTACAACGCGTTCTGGCGGCGCAACCTCGACTGTCTCGATCTCCCGTGTACCGATCTTCCCGAGCCGCAGTGGGGTGACGGGTTCGAGATCGAGACCGTGATCAACGTCCGTGCCGCCAAGAGCGGGTGGCTGATCCGTGAGGTCGGCAGTTTCGAGGGCAAGCGGTTGCACGGCAACAGCAACCTCAATGCCGTAACCGACGGGATGCGGGTGTTGCGCACGATCGGGCGCGAGCACCGCGAGCAGTTCGGCGGCGCCCGCGTGCCGGCCGGCGCGGGGTGGTCGCCGTGACAGTTCAGCCCGCCGACACCGCAGCACCTTCGATCGCCGCGGTCTCGATCAGCGTGGTGATCTGTTGCTACACCACCGAACGCCGCGCCGGCCTCGCTCGTGCGGTCGATTCGGTGGTGGCCCAACTCGGTGTCGGGGACGAACTGATCGTGGTCGTCGACGGCAACGACGCGCTGCGTCACGAACTCCGAACACACCTGCCATCCGGCGTCGTCGTGGTGGCCAACGCCGCCAGCAGGGGGCTCTCCGGCGCGCGCAACACCGGTCTGCGGACCGCGTCCGGCGACGTGGTGGTCTTCCTGGACGACGACGCGGTGCTGCACCGGGCGGCGCTCGCCGGTGTGCGCGCGGCGTACCTCGACCCCGGCGTCGTGGGCATCGGGGGCGCAGTACATCCCGAGTGGCCTCGCGGCACAGCA
>CAXEZH010000145.1:0-9432 GCA_964000695.1 uncultured Mycolicibacterium sp.
AGGTAGCCCAGGCTGGGTCGCGCCGGTGCGCCGGCTTTGGCGATCTCCTCGTCGACGATGACGTCGTAGACCGGCGGTAGATCCTGGCCGCCGTACTTCTCCGGCCACGACGTCCCGAAGAAACCGGCGGCATAGAGCGCCCGGTGCCACTCCCCCGCCTTGGCCCAATAGGCGTCACCAGAGGTCGGGAATCTTCCTTTCTGCTCGGCCAGCCAGCCGCGCAGCCGCTCGCGGAATGCGGCCTCATCGGGTGAGTCACGAAAGTCCAATGGTCAGCTCCTCCAGCTTGACGGGCCAGCATTCGGTCGCGGCCAGAACGCGGCGCAGGTACACGTGGGCCAGGCACTCCCAGGTGTTGCCGATGCCGCCGTGCACCTGGATCGACGTCTCACAGACCGTCAAACCCGCACGGGCGCAGTAGATCTTCGCGATGCGAGCGGCCTCGACCGCCCCGCGCACCGGCAGCGCGTCGACCGCCCACGCAGCATGCCGCACGACACTGACCGAACCCTCGATCAGCGCCGACGCCTCGGCCAGTAGATGACCCACGGCCTGGTACGAGCCGATGGGCGCGCCGTACTGTTCACGCACCTTGGCGTATTCGGTCGCCAACGAATGAGTTCCCCGGGCGGCGCCGACGATGTCGGCCGCCGTTGCCGCCAGCGCCAGGGCATACCACCGGCCGGAGTCCTCGTCGGACACCTCGGCCAGCTCGACGGGCCATTCGACCACCCCGGCAAGGCTGCCGGTGAGGTCCACCGACACCGGCCCGGCGCCCGCATCCGGAAGCTCGCGCCCGAGCCTGCCCCGCAGGTCGTCGGCGAGAACGGGGCCCAGATAGGGAACATCGACGAGGCCGCGCGCGAGTTCTTCAGCCACGATGGCGATCTCGACACCCGACGCTCCGTCGGCGCGCAGCGAACGAAAACCTGTGGCATCCAGCGCCTTTTCCAGTCTCGCGATTCGACCGTCATCCTCGAGATCGGCGACCGAGCCGGGTCCGAGGTCGCCGGCCAGATCAGCTGCCGCGGCGCGCAACTGCCGTTGTTCTTCATTCAGACGGACGTCCACAGACGCTCCTTCAGTACTCGGCGTAGCACCTTGCCCGAGGGCAGGCGCGGAATCTCGTCGACGACGACGACGCGGCTGGGCCGCTTGTAGGACGCCAACTGGTCGGAGACCAGTGCGGCGAGTTCGTCCGGCTGCACCGCGGTCGAGAGCTTGACGGCGGCCACGATGGCCTCCCCGTCGGCGCCGGCAGGCACACCGAACACAGCACAGTCCTCGACCGCGCGGTGCCCGTGCAACACCGCCTCGACCTCGGCGGGCGCGACCTGGAAGCCGCGCACCTTGATCATCTCCTTGGCACGGTCGGTGATCCGCAGCCACCCGTCGCGGTCGACAGAACCGACGTCGCCGGTGCGGTACCAACCGTCAGTGAACGCCGCGGCGGTGGAATCTGCGGGCAGATATCCGGCCATCGCCGACTCCGAGCGCACCTGGATCTCGCCTTCGGCTTGGGGTCCGACGGGCTCACCGGTGTCCAGCGCCACGATGCGCAGCGCGACACCGGGAACCGCCCTACCCACGGTGTCAAGGCGTGCGTCTTGCAGGTCGTTGCACGAGATCACCGGCAACTCGCTGGCGCCGTACGCGGTCACCCAGCGCACACCCGTGCGCGCGGTGACCGCCGCGGCGACGCTTTCGGTGACCGGGGTGGCGCACCACATGATGTAACGCAGCGAGGACAGATCGAACGACTCCAGACGCGGATGCGCCGACAGGGCCAGTGCAATCGGGGCGACCGCCATCTCGATCGTGATCCGGTCGGATTCGATGTGGGCGAGCATGGTGTCGATGTCGAAGCGAGGATGCAGGCGGATCCATGCCCCGGTGTCGAGCGCCATGACGATGTTGAGCAGGCCGAGGATGTGCGACGGCGGCGTCATCACCTGCAGCCGATCCGACGGCGTCACCTGCAGAGCCTCGCGCCAGTGCCCCACCGCGGCCGCCAGCGAGGCATGGGTGTGCCGCACCGCTTTGGGCATGCCCGTCGTGCCGGAACTGAACACCAGTACCGAATCCGACGACGGATCATTCGCCGGGGCCGGGCCGGGGTCCGCGGCGTCGATCGGCTCGTCGAGGTGCCGCATCGGCATCACCTCGGCCAGCACCGGATGATCGCCGACAGCCAGTACCGGGCTGGTCAGCGCCAGCGCATGACGCACCTCGCCCTGCTTCCACGCGGGACTGAGCAGCACCGCGGACGCACCGAGCCGCCAGAGGGCGCGCAACGCCACGACGAACTCCGGCCGGTTCGACGACATCACCGCCACTCGGTGACCGGCCCGCACCCCCTGTTGGTGCAGTTCTGCGGCCAGCCCGGCAGCGAGTGCGTCGAGGTCGGCGAGCGTGTAGTGCCGCTCCTGGAAGGCGAGCACCGATCGCCCTGTCACGTTGCGCGCACCCCTTCCCGGTAGCGCCGGACCTGACTGAAGAGAGCGCTACCGCTTGTTTGGGAGAATACTATTCTCCTATTATCAGAATGACAATGTCGAAGCCGGTCGATTGGCCGTGGAACAGGGGCCCGCAGTGACGGAGTTGGACGCAAGGGTGGACGCAGAGTTGGATACACAGTCGCAGGCAGCAGAGCACCAGAGTCCGGGCACCATCACGATCCACCTGGACGGCAGCACCGCATCGGTCCCGCTGAAGCCGGGCGAGACGCTGCTCGACAGCGCTCGGCGCGCCGGGCTCGGGCCCCCGTTCTCCTGCGAAGCCGGAAACTGCGGCACGTGCATGGCGCTGCTCAAGGAAGGCCGCGCCACGATGCGCACCAACGACGCTCTCACCGAAGACGAAGTCGACGAGGGATATGTGCTGACCTGCCAGGCGGTCCCGGACACGCCCACGGTGACCGTCACCTACGACGAATGAGCCGAGTGAGCCGACCGGGCGAGCTCGTCGATCGCGTCGGCGTGCTCGTCGAGCTGCGGCGCCGCCCGGTAGTCCGGTTCGTAGCCGACGATGCGGATAGGACTGCGCACCAACTGGAACCGACCCGCTGACACGACGACCTCGGGGGTCGCCGCCAGCGCCTCGGGCAGTGTGCGCACGGCCGACACCGGGATGCCCAGTGGTTTGAGCCGGGCCTCCCAGTTGACCGCCGAGTCGCCGGCCAACGCGGCGGTGACGACCGCGAGAACCTCGTCCCGCCGGGCTGCCCGCTCGGCCATGGTCGGGAAGCCCTCGATCCCGGCCTCGCGGGCGAACGCGGCCCAGAACGCGTCGTGGGTGATGAACAGCGCCAGGTAGCCCTCGGCGGTGGTGAACAACTGCGCCGGAACGTAATACGAGTGCGCGCCCATCGGGTACCGGCGCGGCGCGGCGCCGTCGTTGAGGAAGGCCGACGCACGGTAGTTCAGCTGCGAGAGCATGACGTCACGCAGCGACACATCCACCTGCCCGCCCCGGCCGGACACGATCTGGGCCAGCAGCCCCAGCGCCGCGGTGAGACCGGTGGAATTGTCCACCGACGAGTAACCGGGCAGGGTCGGTGGGCCGTCGGGATCTCCGGTCATGGCCGCGACGCCGGTGGCGGCCTGGATGACGTAGTCGAAGGCCGGGTCGTCGCCGCCATCGAGACCGAAGCCGGTCAGCGCCACGCACACGATCGCCTCGTTGAATTCGCGGAGCGCGTCATAGGTCAGGCCGAGTCGGCGGATCGCCGAAGGCTTCATGTTGACCAGCAACGCATGGGATTCGGTGACCAGCTCGCCGAGTGCCTGCCGCCCCTGTGCCGAGCGAAGGTCCAGGCACACGCTCTGCTTGTTGCGGTTCAGGCTGGCGAAGTAGCTCTCGGACACCTGCCGGGAGATCTCGCCGCCGGGCGGCTCGATCTTGATCACCTCGGCGCCCAGATCGGCCAGCATCATGGTGGCGTACGGACCGGCCAGCATGACGCCGACCTCGAGGATCCGGATTCCGGCCAACGGGCCCGGGCTGTTCACTGCGGTCCCCTTCGGCGTCTCATCCACGGCAGACGGTGATCATACGGCCTTGGCCAGTTCGGCGATCACCTCGCGGGTGCGGTACTTCGACGCGATCAACTCGTCGCGGGTGTCTCCGATCGGCAGCAGACGCACCGACAGGTCGGTGACACCGGCATCGGCGAACTGTTTGAAGCGCGCCAGGATGGCCTCTTCGTCGCCGGCCGCACAGAGGTCACCGACGTTACGAGCCTCACCGCGGTCGAGCAGGCGCTGATAGTTCGGCGACGTCTCGGCTTCCGCGAGGATCCGGTTGGCGCGTTCCTTGGCGGAGTCGATCTCCGAGTTCGCGCACAGGCACACCGGGATGCCGGCGACGATGCGTGGCGCCGGGCGACCCGCATCGGCTGCAGACTTGGTGATCTTCGGTGCGATGTGCTCGCCGATGGCCTTCTCGTCGGCCATCCACAGAACGGTGCCGTCCGCGTGCGCGCCGGCGATCTGGAGCATCACCGGGCCCAACGCGGCCACCAGGACCGGCATCGGCGATTCGGCGCCCAATGCCGTCGGATTGTGCACGGTGAAGGTGTCGTTCTCGACGTCGACCGGGCCCGGGCCCGACAGCGCGGCTCCGAGCACCTCGAGGTAGTCCCGGGTGTAGGCCGCCGGCTTCTCGTAGGGCAGCCCCAGCATGTCTCGGATGATCCAGTGATGCGATGGACCGACCCCGAGCGCCAGCCGGCCGTGCGCCATGGCGTGCACCGAGAGCGCCTGGCGGGCCAGCGCTATGGGATGTTGGGCCTGCAACGGCACCACCGCGGTACCCAGCTCGATGCGCGAGGTGTGCGCCGCCATCAGCGCCACCATCGTGAGGCAGTCGAAGTCGTCGGGCACCTGCGGCATCCACGCCGTGGCCAGGCCGGCCTGCTCGGCCCACTCGATGTCGGCGACCAGTTTGGTGACCTTGCGCGCCATGTCGCCGCGTTCGGCCCCGATCATCACGCCGAGTCTCATATGTCCTCCCTCGATGCCTTCGGCTGTGCCGCGCCTGCCACAACGGGCGGCCGCAGATGCGACCCGCGCGTCGGCGCGCTCATCCCTGCTCCACCTTGTCCGTCAGCGCGCGCACGTCGCGCACCAGATCCTCCAGCGACGTACCGGTCGGGAACACCGCAGCCGCACCGGCGTCCAAGAGCTTCTGGACATCGGATTGCGGGATGGTCCCGCCGACGACGACGGCGATGTCGCCGGCGTCAGCTGCCCGCAATGCGTCGACGGTGCGGGTGGTCAGCGTGACGTGCGCGCCCGAGAGGATCGAAAGGCCTACCAGCGCAACGTCTTCCTGCAGAGCGATCGACACGATGTCCTCGATGCGCTGCCGGATGCCGGTATAGATGACCTCGAATCCGGCATCGCGCAGCGTCCTGGCCACGATCTTGGCGCCCCGGTCGTGGCCGTCCAGCCCGGGTTTGGCCACGAGTACCCGCACACTCATGCCCTGACTCCTTCGCTCCGGCTCGTCGCGGCATGGCGCGGCGCTGCCCGATGTGCTCTTGGCGTGCGCACTAGAACAGCTCCTCCTCTAGAAAACGACAGGCTGTTGGAACTCGCCCCACACCGACTTCAGTGTGGTGACCATCTCCCCCACCGTGCAGTAGGCGTTGGCACAGTCGATGAGCTTGTGCATCAGGTTGTCGTCACCGTCGGCGGATCTGGCCAGCGCCGCCAGCGCCGCCTCGACCGCGGCGCCGTCACGTTCGGCCTTCACCGCGGTCAGCCGCTTGAGCTGCATGTCACGGCCTTCGGCGTCGAGTTCGTACGTCGCGATCTCGGGCGGATCCTCCTCGGTGACGAACTTGTTGACGCCGACCACGGGCCGCGCACCCGACTCCACTTCCTGATGGATCTTGTAGGCCTCGTCGGCGATCAGACCTTGCAGGTAACCGTCCTCGATGCAGCGCACCATGCCCCCGTGCATCTCGAGGTCGTGCATGATCTCGACGATCTTCTCCTCGGTGGCATCGGTGAGAGCCTCGATGAAATAGGACCCGCCGAGCGGATCAGCCACCTTCGTCACTCCCGTCTCATAAGCCAGGATCTGCTGCGTGCGCAGCGCCAGGGTCGCCGATTCCTCGCTGGGCAGGGCGAAGGGCTCGTCCCAGGCGGCAGTGAACATCGACTGCACCCCTCCGAGTACCGCGGCCATCGCCTCGTAGGCGACGCGCACCAGGTTGTTCTGCGCCTGCGGCCCATACAGCGACGCTCCGCCGGCCACGCACCCGAACCGGAACATCGACGCCTTGTCGGTGGTCGCGCCGTATCGCTCGCGCACGATGGTCGCCCAGCGCCGCCGGCCGGCCCGGTACTTGGCGATCTCTTCGAAGAAGTCACCGTGGGTGTAGAAGAAGAACGAGATCTGGGGAGCGAACTTGTCGATGGTCATCCGACCGCGTTCGACGACGGTGTCGCAGTAGGTGACACCGTCGGCCAGTGTGAAGGCCATCTCCTGCACGGCGTTGGCGCCCGCGTCGCGAAAATGGGCTCCGGCAACCGAGATCGCGTTGAACCGGGGCACTTTGGCAGCGCAGAACTCGATGGTGTCCGCGATCAGCCGCAGCGACGGCTCCGGCGGCCAGATCCAGGTGCCGCGGGAGGCGTATTCCTTGAGGATGTCGTTCTGGATGGTGCCGGTGAGCTTCTCGCGCGGCACCCCTTTCTTCTCGGCGGCGGCGACGTAGAACGCCAGCAGGATGGCTGCCGTGCCGTTGATCGTGAAGCTGGTGCTGATCTTGTCCAGGGGGATGCCGTCGAACAGGATCTCGGCGTCGGCCAGCGTGTCCACCGCGACGCCGACGCGTCCGACCTCCTCGCCGTATTCGGGATCGTCGGAGTCGTAGCCGCACTGGGTGGGCAGGTCGAGCGCCACCGACAACCCCGTGCCGCCCTGGTCGAGCAGGTAGCGGTAGCGACGGTTGGATTCCTCGGCGGTGCCGAAACCGGAGTACTGCCGGAACGTCCAGGTCTTGCCCCGGTAGCCGGAGGCGAAGTTCCCGCGGGTGAACGGATACGTCCCCGGCGGTGGCGGGTCCGCGGCCCGCTGCGCCGGACCGTACACCGGTTGCAGCGGAATCCCGGAGGGAGTCTGCACGGAGGGATCAACTGGCTGAGACATCGCAGATAACGTACTTGCAAAAAATGAGAATGCCAATACCGCTTATGGGAAAGCCGCACGCTGCAGCGGGTGTACGCAGGCCAGACCATTGACCGAAACCCCGGCACACAGCGATTATGTGATTCGCGTAAAATGAGAACGGCACTATCTGCCGTCGCGAAGAGGAGAGTCCAGTTGGCCGGATCGTCATCGTCGAACGCAGCGTTCACCGATCGCACCATGGTGGTCTCGGGAGGCAGCCGAGGCATCGGGCTCGCCATCGCGTTGGGCGCCGCCCGGCACGGCGCCAACGTCGTGCTGCTGGCCAAGACCGCCGAACCCCATCCCAAGCTGCCCGGCACAGTGCACACCGCCGTCGCCGAGGTCGAGGCGGCCGGGGGTAAGGGGGTCGCCGTTGTCGGGGACGTCCGCAACGAAGAAGACGTCGTGCGTGCCGTCGACACCGCCGTCGAGCGCTTCGGCGGCATCGACATCGTGGTCAACAACGCCAGTGCGATCGCCACCGAACCGACCGAGAACCTCACGGCCAAGAAGTTCGACCTGATGATGGACATCAACGTCCGCGGCACGTTCCTGCTCACCAAGGCGGCGCTGCCGCACCTGCGGAAGTCGGCAACGCGCACGCAAGGAGCAAATCAAGCACCGCACACGCAAGGAGCAGAAGCGGCAGCCCATGTCATGACGCTCGCGCCGCCGCTGAACCTGAACCCGCACTGGCTGGGTGCGCATCCCTCCTACACGCTGTCCAAGTACGGGATGACGCTGCTCTCCCTGGGCTGGGCGGCCGAATACCGCGACGCCGGAATCGCGTTCAGCTGCCTGTGGCCGCAGACGTACATCGCGACCTCGGCGGTGTCGAACCTCGCCGACGGCGACGATCTGGTGAAGGCATCGCGGTGTCCCGACATCATGGCCGACGCCGCCGTGGAGATCCTCGGCAAGCCGGTGGCCGAGGCGAACGGGCAGTGTTACATCGACGCCGACGTGCTCGCCGCCGCGGGCCTGACCGATCTGTCGCGTTACGGCGGTGGCGACGACCCGATGTGGGATATCTTCGTGGACAAATCATGAGCATTTCGTTGCTGCTGGAAATGGCCCAGGATGCCGCGTCGGCCGACCCTGCGCGGACGGCGGTGGTCGACGACGACATCCGGCTCACCACCGAGGAACTGAGCACACTGGCCGACGGCGGCGCCGGCGTCATCGCGGCCTCGGGTGCCCGCCATGTCGCCTATGTCGGGACCGGCGGCGCGATGCTGCCGCTGCTCTTGTTCGCGTCGGCCCGCGCCGCAGTTCCGGTCACCCCGCTGAACTACCGGTTGTCCGCCGACGGCCTGCGCGCACTGCTGGATCGCCTGCCCGACCCCCTGGTGGTCGTCGACGACGAGTACCGCGACGCCGTCGGTGAGGGCTACCGGACGATGGACTCCGCCGAGTTCCTCGAGTCGGCACGGACCGCCGAACCGGCCGCAGAATTCGCCGATCCCGATGCCGTGGGCGTGGTGCTGTTCACCTCGGGAACCACCTCGAAGCCGAAAGCGGTCGAACTCACCCACACGAATCTGACCAGCTACATCACCGGCACCGTCGAGTTCGCCTCCGCCGAACCCGGCGACGCTGCGTTGATCTGCGTGCCGCCATACCACATCGCCGGCGTCAGCGCGGCACTGTCCAACCTGTACGCGGGCCGGAAGATGGTGTACCTGAGGCACTTCGACCCCGACAAGTGGGTACAGCTGGTGCTCGACGAGGGTGTCACGTCCGCGACCGTGGTGCCCACGATGCTGGACCGCATCGTCACCGTGCTCGAATCCCGGGGCATCACGCTGCCCCGCCTGCGAACGCTGGCCTACGGCGGGTCCAAGGTCGCCCTGCCGCTGGTCCGGAAGGCGCTGGAGTTGCTGCCCGAGGTGGGCTTCGTCAACGCCTACGGACTCACCGAGACCAGTTCCACCATCGCCGTTCTCACCCCCGACGACCACCGCGACGCGCTGGCCGCCGACGACCCGGCCGCCGTGCGTCGACTCGGGTCGGTGGGCCTGCCGGTGCCGGGAATCGAGGTCGAGATCCGCCGCGAGGACGGCACCGTGTGCGGTGCAGGCGAACCCGGCGAACTGTTCGTCCGCGGTGAACAGGTTTCGGGCAAATACACCGACATCGGCTCGGTGCTCGACGAGCAGGGCTGGTTCCCGACCAAGGACGTGGCGTTCCTCGACGAGCAGGGTTATCTGTTCATCGGCGGACGTTCCGATGACACGATCATCCGGGGCG
>CAXEZH010000146.1:0-4980 GCA_964000695.1 uncultured Mycolicibacterium sp.
CGGGCGACCAACCGGCGGCGATCGACGAGCTCGAGCGCCGTGTCCGCGCGGGCGAGCACGACGTCGTGCTGCTCGGCGCCACCGGGACCGGCAAGTCGGCGACCACAGCATGGCTCATCGAGCGCCTGCAGCGGCCCACGTTGGTGATGGCTCCGAACAAGACCTTGGCCGCGCAGCTCGCCAACGAGCTGCGGGAGATGTTGCCGCACAACGCTGTCGAGTATTTCGTCTCCTACTACGACTACTACCAGCCCGAGGCGTACATCGCGCAGACGGACACCTACATCGAAAAAGACAGCTCGATCAACGACGATGTGGAGCGGCTACGGCATTCGGCGACATCGAGCCTGCTGTCGCGCCGAGACGTCGTCGTGGTGGCGTCGGTGTCCTGCATCTACGGTCTGGGCACCCCGCAGTCCTACCTGGACCGCTCCGTGGAACTCAAGGTAGGCGACGAGGTCCCGCGCGACGCGCTGCTGCGGTTGTTGGTCGACGTGCAGTACACCCGCAACGACATGTCCTTCACCCGCGGAACCTTCCGGGTGCGCGGAGACACCGTCGAGATCATCCCGTCCTACGAGGAACTGGCCGTGCGCATCGAGTTCTTCGGCGACGAGGTCGAGGAACTGTACTACCTGCACCCGCTGACCGGTGACACTGTCCGCAAGGTCGACTCGCTGCGGATCTTCCCGGCCACCCACTACGTCGCCGGACCCGAACGCATGGCCCACGCGATCTCGACGATCGAAGCCGAACTGGAGGAGCGACTGGCCGAACTGGAGGGCCAGGGCAAGTTGCTGGAGGCCCAGCGGCTCCGCATGCGCACAAACTACGACGTCGAGATGATGCGCCAGGTCGGCTTCTGTTCGGGTATCGAGAACTATTCACGTCACATCGACGGGCGGGGCCCGGGAACCGCGCCCGCCACTCTGCTGGACTACTTCCCCGAGGACTTCCTGCTCGTCATCGACGAGTCGCACGTCACCGTGCCGCAGATCGGTGGCATGTACGAGGGCGACATGTCACGTAAACGCAATCTGGTCGACTTCGGGTTCCGTCTGCCTTCGGCGGTCGACAACCGTCCGCTGACCTGGGAGGAGTTCGCAGACCGCATCGGTCAGACGGTGTATCTGTCGGCGACCCCGGGCCCATATGAGCTGAGCCAGACCAGCGGCGAGTTCGTCGAGCAGGTCATCCGTCCGACCGGCCTGGTCGACCCGCAGGTCATCGTCAAGCCGACGAAGGGTCAGATCGACGACCTGATCGGGGAGATCCGCCTTCGCACCGAACGTGACGAGCGCACGCTGGTGACCACCTTGACCAAGAAGATGGCCGAGGACCTGACCGACTACCTGCTCGAGATGGGCATCCGGGTTCGTTACCTGCACTCCGAGGTCGACACACTGCGCCGGGTCGAGCTGTTGCGCCAGCTGCGGCTGGGGGAGTACGACGTTCTGGTCGGGATCAATCTGCTGCGCGAGGGCCTCGACCTGCCGGAGGTGTCGTTGGTGGCGATTCTCGATGCCGACAAGGAGGGGTTCCTGCGCTCGCCCCGCAGCCTCATCCAGACCATCGGCCGCGCGGCGCGCAACGTCTCCGGCGAGGTGCACATGTACGCCGACCGGATCACCGACTCGATGAAGGAAGCGATCGACGAGACCGAGCGTCGTCGTGCCAAACAGATCGCCTACAACGAAGAGCACGGGATCGACCCTCAGCCGTTGCGCAAGAAGATCGCCGACATCCTCGACCAGGTGTACCGCGAAGCCGACGACACCGAGTCGGTAGAGGTCGGCGGCTCCGGCCGGAACGCCTCCCGCGGCCGCCGGGCGCAAGGCGCACCCGGTCGCGCGGTGAGTGCCGGCGTCGTGGAGGGACGCGATACGACGAACATGCCGCGGGCCGAACTGGCCGATCTCATCAAGGACCTGACCGAGCAGATGATGGTCGCCGCACGCGATTTGCAGTTCGAGCTGGCGGCCCGGATCCGCGACGAGATCGCTGATCTGAAGAAAGAACTGCGGGGGATGGACGCGGCCGGCCTCAAATGAGTTGACCTCAACGGCTGTTGAGGTCTTACGGTCGTCGTCGTGACCGAGATCGCGGCAGTGGCCGCTGGACGCTGGCGAGACCTCCTGGGCCCCAGGAACCTCGGGGCGGCCGCCGTGCTGGCGGGAGGCGTGGCGCTGTACGCGACGAACGAGTTCCTCACCATCAGCCTGATGCCCAGCGCTGTGGCCGACATCGGAGGGCGCCGGTTCTACTCGTGGGTGACCACGGTCTACCTCGTCGGCTCGGTGGTGGCCGCGACGACCGTCAGCACCGTGCTCACCCGGTGGGGTCCGCGGCGGTCATATCTGATGGCGCTGAGCATGTTCGGCGTCGGGAGCCTGGGCTGCGCCCTCGCGCCGAGCATGGCCGCGCTACTCGTCGGCCGCACCGTGCAGGGGGTCGCCGGTGGTCTGCTCGCCGGCCTGGCCTACGCGGTGATCAACACCGCACTGCCGGCGGTGCTGTGGACGAAGGCATCGGCGCTGGTGTCGGCCATGTGGGGGGTCGGAACGCTCGTTGGGCCCGCGGCCGGCGGGCTGTTCGCCCAGTACGGTTCGTGGCGCTGGGCTTTCGGGGTGCTGGTCGTGATGGTCGCGGGGATGGCGGTGCTGGTGCCGCTCTCGCTGCCGGCCCAACCTGGTGCTCCCGCGTCCCTTGTGCACCGGAGGATTCCGGTGTGGTCGCTTCTCCTGCTGGGCGTGGCCGCGTTGCTCATCAGCGTGGCCGGCGTCGTCCAGGACATGGCGATGACAGTCGGGCTGGCCTGCGCGGGCTCGGTGCTGCTCGCGGTGTTCCTGGTCGTCGATCGGCGGGTGAGCGCATCGGTGTTGCCCCCCAGCGTCTTCGGGGCAGGTCCCCTCAAGTGGGTGTACGCGACGCTGGGTGTGTTGATGGCGGGCACGATGGTCGACATGTACGTGCCGCTGTTCGGGCAGCGGCTCGCACACCTCACCCCCGTCGCGGCTGGTTTCCTGGGCGCCGGTCTGGCGGTGGGCTGGACGGCGGCGGAGATCAGCAGCGCATCCCTGAGCCGTGACCGGATCATCCGGCGGGTGACGGCGATCGCGCCGGTCGTGATGGCCGCCGGCCTGGCGCTGAATGCCCTCACCCAACGTCAGGACGCGTCCGCAGGATATGTCGCGGTATGGGCGCTCGGGCTCGTGATGAGCGGCGTCGGGGTGGGCATGGCATGGCCGCATCTGTCAGCGTGGGCGATGAGCAAGGTCGACGACCCCGGCGAGGGGCCGGTCGCGGCCGCGGCCATCAACACCGTGCAACTCATGTCGGCAGCCCTCGGTGCCGCGGTTGCTGGAGTCGTCGTCAATTCCGTCGACAGTGGTGGCGCGACAGCAGCACGCGCCTTGTTCACGACGTTCGCGGTGCTCGTCGCGGTGGGGACGGTTGCCGCGGCCAGGAGTGGCCGCGACCCTCACTCCGCGAGACGCCGCACCAGGGTCCAGTGATTGCCGTCGTGGTCGCGCCGGTAGGACAACTCGTCGAGCACTCGGTAGGCGATCGCCAGCCCCCGCCCCCGCTCGGACATCTCGTCGGGCATCGCCACCCGGGTGAGGTCGACGGGGGCGGGTCGCCCATCGTCGGTGAAGGTGATGCGGACCGCGTCGGGCAGCAGTTCCACGTCCATCATCAGATGCACCGACTTGCCGTCGCCGGAATGCTCGATGATGTTGGCGCTGATCTCGCTGACAGCCAAGTCGGCGTACATGCGGGTTGTCTCTGGGACATCGTTGGCGTCCCACACCTCGTCCAACAGTCGCTGGATGTCTCGCAGCGTGTCCGGGCCTGTCGTGGTGTCGAGCACCCGGTGCCGGTCATGGCCGGTCATCGAAGGCGCTTTGGGCCGACGGGTGCACGCTGAGGACCCGGTTGAGGTTCGTGAGCTCGAGGACCGTCACGACCTGGCGGGTCGGCGCGGCGATACGCAGATCGCCACCGGCCTGCCGGGCAACCTTGAGCCCGGAGATCAGCGCCCCGAGCCCCGACGAGTCGATGAGCTCCGTGCCGCTGAGATCGACCACCACCCGGGTGTTGCCGCCATCGACGAGCGCGTGCAACTCCTTGCGCAGCGACGGTGCGGCCACCATGTTGAGTCGGCCCGCAGGCTTGATCACGACGACGCCCGAATTGAGTGTTTGCTGAGCGAACTCGCCCATCGGAGCCCTCCTGTCCTCCGGCCATGCGTCTCTCACCCTAGGACGAACCGTGATCAACAGGGTGGATAACGGCGCGCTCGGGGGACCCGGACGGGATCACGGCAGCCCGGTGCGCGTCTGCGCGACGCATGGCCGATGATGGCCGGGCAGCGACGAGAAGGAGGACGGCCGGGTGACCCTGCTCTATCTGGCTCTGGCCATCGCGACGGAAGTGGCGGCGACGCTGTCGCTGAAGGGTTCGGCGACGACGCCCGTGTTGTATGTGGTGGTGGTGGCGGGCTATCTGGCGTCGTTCGTGTTCCTCACCGTGGTGCTCAAGCGCGGCATGGCCCTCGGAGTCGCCTACGGGATCTGGGGCGCGTGCGGAGTCGCGTTGACGGCGACGCTGTCGACGCTGATCTACCGCGAACCGTTCACCGCCGGCATGGGTATCGGGCTGGTCTGTGTGATCGCGGGTGTCTTGCTGGTGGAGACCGGATCCCGCGCGGGGGAGTCAGAACCGCGCGCGGGCGCAGCGGACCGGTGACGGCATGCAGTATCTGTTGTTGATCGGGGCCATCCTCACCGAGGTCACCGCGACGCTGTCGCTTCGGGTCGCGGCGCGGGGACGTCCGCCGTTCTACGTCGTGGTCGTGGTCGGTTACCTCCTCGCGTTCACGCTGCTCGCCGGGTCGTTGCGCGCGGGTATGCCGCTCGGTGTCGCGTACGGCATCTGGGCCGCAGCGGGTGTGGCACTGACCGCCACGGCGTCGCGCTA
>CAXEZH010000147.1:0-5603 GCA_964000695.1 uncultured Mycolicibacterium sp.
AAGCCGATGCGGCGGGTGCGCGCCGCCGGCGATCACTTCCAGGCCGGCGACGCCGCCCGCGCCCGCGCCCTGCTCGACGACGCACTCGAGCAGCTGCGGCCCGGGTGGCTGCGCGCGATCGCACTGAATCTGCTTGCCGCGGTGCATATCTACGACAACCATTTCGCCCGCGCCGCCGAGCTGCTCAACCAGGCCGTCGAGGATGCCGCCGACGCACCTCCGGTGCTGGTGCAGACGCTGATGTCGCTGACGTTCGCGCGGGGCATGGGCGCCTTCGCCGACGGGACCGACGACACCGGGTGGGTGGAGGAGATGATGGCCACCGCGCGCCGCGCCGTGTCGGTCGCCGAAGAACTCGGGATGCCGTCGCTGATCTCGCAGGCGCAGACGATGTGGGTGCACACCGCGTTCATCCACGGCCGCGGCGTCGACGAGGAGGCGCTGCAGCGCGCGCTGGCCCTCGAGCAACCCGACGACGACGTGCCGTCACCGTCGCGGGCCGGCTTTGTGCAGGCACTGCTGTCGGCCTGGACCGGCGACCTGGACGCCGCGCGCACGCAGATCGACGACGTCCGCCGGCACTGTCTGCAGCGCGGCGATGACCGCAACATGATGGCCGTCGAGTCCTACAGTGCGCTGATCGCACTGTGGAGCGGGGATCTGGGGCAGGCCGCGCTGCAGGCCGAGGAGGCGGTGCACCGGGCCCAGCAGCTCGGCGGCGAACACGTCGACGTCATCCCGTTGACGGTGCGCGCCGCGGTGGCCGCCTACCGGGGGCAGCAGGCCGCGTCCGAGGCGGACTGCGCCGCCGTGCTGGAAGCCGTGCAGAAGTCCGGGTCGGTGCGGATGGCCGACTGGGCGCACATGACGGCCGGCTTCCTCGCGGTGTCCCGGCGCGACTTCGACGTGGCGATCGAGGCGCTGCAACCCCTGGTCGACCGGTTGCCGCGGGTACCGGGCATCGAGCTGATGCAGGGTTGGTTCCTGCCGGACGCCGCCGAGGCGTTGGTGTCGCTGAACCGCCTCGACGAGGCCGAGCAGCTCTGCACACTGCTGCTGTCGCAGGGACAGCGGTTCGACCGGGCCTGGATGCTGGCCACCGGCAACCGGTGCCGCGCGATGGTCCTGGCTGCGCGGGGGTCGCTCGACGCCGCGTTGGGTTGCGCGCGCACAGCAATGGCCGCGCACGATCGCGTGCCGATGCCGTTCGAACGGGCCCGCACGCAGCTGCTGCTGGGCCAGCTGCAGCGGCGACAGAAAGCCAAGGACGCGGCGTCGGCGACGCTGGCCGAGGCGCTGGCCTGCTTCGAGGCCATGGGTGCGCAGCTGTGGGTCGAGCGGGTGCGCCACGAGTTGGCCCGCACCAACGTCAGACGGTCCGCGGCGGCACAGCTGTCCCCCACCGAGCAGCGGGTCGCCGAGCTGGCCGCCACCGGGATGACCAACCGCGACATCGCGTCGGCGTTGTTCATCAGCCCGAAGACGGTGGAGTCCAACCTCAGTCGGGTGTACCGCAAGCTGGGGATCCGCTCCCGCGCCGAGCTCGGCCGTCGCATCGACGACGTCCGCTAGCGTTTCGCGGGTTCGACCAGCATCGGCCGGTTCGACCGTCGGCGCAGCACCCGCAGCGCGGCGCGCGCCATCGCGCTGGTCGGTTCCAGCGTGCCGGCGTCGGTCAGCCGGAACGGCGGCCGTGCCACGTCGCGGCCTAATTTCCAGCGCAGCCGGTCGAGTTGGCGGAACGGCCACAGCACCCACGGCTCTTCGAGCGGGTGCACGTCGCAGCGTGGCTGGTCGGAGCCGAGCGCGTCGAGGATGCCGTTGACGGCGGCCCGTGCGGCTTCGTTGGCGCCCTCCATGGTGGCCAGGTCGGTGTGGGTGCGCACGAAATCAGCAGCGAGGAAAAGGTTTCCGATGGCGGTGCGGGCATCCGGGCGGTTGGCCCACGACCCGGCGGTGTTGATCAGCAGCGGTTCGGCGTTGGTCGCCTCACCGGGGTTGGGGAATTCGATCGCCGGGTCCAGGAACCACGTGACGACGTTGGACTCGGTCAGCGAGCCGTCGTCGATGTGGTCGACCAGCTGCGCCCACACCTCCTGCCTGATCTCGTCCTTGGTGCACGCTTTGGCGACCTTGCCCGTCACCCGCCCGGGCACATCCCACGCCGAGACGTCGACCGACAGGATGCCCTCGACCCGCCCGTCGCCGCGCTGTTCCAGATCCACGGCCGGCCAGAACTGGCGTTGCGAGATCGCGGTCAGCGCCCACTCGGAGTCGATGAAGATGGCGTGGCCATGCTCCAGCGGCACGTCGGTGTCCAGGTAGAACATCACGCCGGTCATCCAGTCCCAGCGCAGCCCGAACATGCGTGCCAGCGCCGGGTCGGCCGCGCGCATCGCCGGGGACACCAGTTCCCGCAGGCGCTCCACCGGCAACGCGGACAGGTAGTAGTCGGCGACGACCTCCTCGGGTCCGTCGGCGGTGGTCACGGTGACACCGGTCAGACGGCGGCCACGGCAGTGGATGCCCGAGACGTCGCAACCAGGCCGCAGTGTGACGCCCAGACCGCGCAGATGCTCGAGCCACGGATCGATCCATACTTCGCTGGTGGGCGCGTCGAGCACGTTGTCGACGCGGCTGTTGAGTTGCAGCATGTCGTAGATCAGCTGGGACAGGATCGCCCCGCCGGTGCGCGCGGACATGTCCTCGGCCTTGGCCGCCACCAGCGTGCGGGTCATCCCGGTGGCCAGGAACTTCTGGTAGGCCGGCGACTTTCCCTCGGCGGCAACGAAATCCCACCAACTCATCGCCTCGAACTGATGCAGGCGGCGTTCGTCGCACGACGTCATGAACGTCAGGATGCGGTCGATGAAGAACGCGAACTCCGGCAGCGGGACACCGGCGTCGAACACGATCTCCCGCAGACCACGCAACCCGGTGACGAGCTCGTCGAACGAGCGGGGAATGCCCAGCGGGGTGACGATCTCCGAGCGCCCGCCGCCCTGGGCCATCAGCACTTCGCTGCACCGGGTGAGATGGTCGTAGACCGTGCCGGTGCCGCTGGGGATGCGGGTCATGGTGTCGGTGACGTGACGGTAGAAGCCTGGGAAGAACCGGAAGCCGTGTTCGCCGGGCAGATCCACCCGTCCGTCGGTGCCCGACCCCGGCACCGGCATCGATCGCGCCTTCCCGCCGAGGGCGTCGCGCGTCTCGTACACCGTCACGTCGAACCCGCGTTCGGCCAGTTCGTGTGCCGCGCTCAGTCCGCCGACGCCCCCACCCAGGACGGCCACTGTCGTCACCCGGCCACCCTATCCAGCGCCTCGCCGCACCGCTGGTCGTGTTTGGGAACTGACGGAAGAGGTAATTCGTCCGCCGACAGTCAGCATACGTACAACAGATCTGGAGCAACCGTGATCATCCTGGGCATCATCCTTCTGCTGATCGGCTATTTCACCAGCCTGTCGATCCTCTACACGATCGGCGGCATCCTCGTAGTCGTCGGCGTGGTGCTGTGGATCCTGGGCGCCGTCGGCAAGCCGGTCGGCGGCCGAAAAGTCTGGTTCTGACGCAGCCGGGAAACCTCCGGTAGTCGACCTCCTCGCCGGGTACCCCCCGCACAAAGGAGGAGATGACGATTTCCGGAGCGCACGCAACAACCCCCGAGAACACACAGCCGTGGGAGGTTGCGGCCGCCACACTGCTCGACCGCGGCGACCCCACTCAAGGCGTCCGAGAGGTCACTGTGACCCGAGGCGCTGAGGAGGAGGCCCGTCGTGTCTTCGCCGACACGACGGGCCGGGCCGCCGAGGCCGGATACGACTTCGTGACGCTGCGATGCGAAGGTCGCGATATCGAGAAGTGGCCGCAGGCCACCGGCTGGACCGTCTGACCTGGCGTCGCCGGTCTACCCCTAGGGCCGGGCCCGTCTGATCCCTGGCCGCGAACGTGCATTCCCTGTAGCGGACTTCGAGTTTTCACTACCGGGGCAGCACGCTCGCGGACACTGCTCCTCGTGGCCCGGTCGTCTCGGCGTCGCCCGTCTATCCCAGTACTTCAAGGGCCGCGGCTCGCGCCTCAGCGGCGCTGCCCGTCGCCAACACCGCCTCGGCGGCCTCGGAACACTGCTTCAGCGTGACCTGGGCGAGCTTGGCGCCCACCCCGCGCACCGCCGCCGCAGCCGCCGACAACGACGTGACACCCATCCCGGTGAGCACGCAGGCCAGCAGCGGGTCCGCGGCGGCCTCGCCGCACACCCCCACCGGCTTACCGGCGGCTTGACCCGCGCGGATCGTCATCGCCACCAGCGCCAGCACGGCCGGCTGCCACGGGTCGGTCAGCGTGGCCAGGTCGGCCGACATCCGGTCCGCCGCCATCGTGTACTGCGCCAGGTCGTTGGTGCCGATGGACAGGAAGTCGACGTGCTCGAGGATCTTCTCGGCCAGCAGCGCGGCCGCGGGCACCTCGATCATCACCCCCGGCGTCAGACCCCGTTCCCGGCACTTCGCGGCGAATCGTTCCGCCTCGTCGGCGGTGGCGATCATCGGGGCCATCACCCACGGCTGGTTGCCGGTGCGGCCGGCCGCCTCGGCGATCGCGTCGAGTTGATGGGCCAGCAGGTTCGGGTTGTTCTCGGCGATGCGGATGCCGCGCACGCCGAGCGCCGGGTTGGCCTCGTCGGGGTGCCCGGCGAACTTCAGCGGCTTGTCCGAGCCGGCGTCGAGGGTGCGCACCACGACCTTCTTGCCGTCGAACGCCTCGAGCACCTCGGCGTAGATGGTGGCCTGTTCGTCGACGGTCGGCTCGGTGTCGGTGTTGAGAAAGCACAGCTCGGTGCGGAAAAGCCCGACGCCCTCGGCCGGGGTCTCCCTCGCTGAGCGCGCCGCCGCGCCGTCCTGCACGTTGGCCAGCACCGCGACGGCATGCCCGTCGGCGGTGGCGCCGGGGCCGGACCAGTGGGCGGCCTCGGCGGCGGCCTGTTCTGCGGCGGCGACCGCGTCGCGCGCCGCGGATTCCTCCGGCGCGACGGTCACGGTGCCCAGAGTGCCGTCGACCATGACCATCGTCCCGGCGGCGACGTCATCGAGGCCGGTGACCGCGACGACGCACGGGATGCCGAGCTGGCGGGCGATGATGGCGGTGTGGCTGGTGGGCCCGCCCAGTGTGGTGGCCAGCGCGACGACCAACGCCGGGTCCAGCCCGGCGGTGTCGGCTGGGGCGAGGTCCTCGGCGCACAGGATCGACGGTTCTTCGGGCACCGGCACGCCGGGTTCGGGCAGGCCTTTGAGCTCGGCGACGACGCGGGAGCGGATGTCGCGCAGGTCGGTGACCCGCTCGGCCATCAGCCCGCCCATCTTGGTGAACATCTCGACGAACTGGTCGATCGCCGCGTTGACCGCGCCGACCGCCGGCGCACCGTCTTTGATGCGCTTCTCGGCCGCACCCAACCAGCCGCGGTCCTGCGCCAGCGTGGCCGTCGCGGCCAGCACCTCCGACGCGGCGCCGCTGGCGTTGCCGGCGCGTTCGCGCAGCCGGGTGGCGACGGTGGCGGCGGCGTCGGTGAAGCGCTGCACCTCGTCGGCGCGCTCCCCCTCGGCGAGCTC
>CAXEZH010000148.1:0-11302 GCA_964000695.1 uncultured Mycolicibacterium sp.
CGTCGACGCCGGCCAGACCCTCATCGCCCCGGTCGGTTGAGGGCGGACCCGCCATGACTGGCACCTGGCGCCACCGTGACGCGCCGCTGCCGGCTCGTACTCGCTGCGTGCCCGCCGGTCCGGTGGCGGGCCGACAAACTCGGGCGCAGGTAGTCTCGATGGGGTCCGAAGCGGTTGTCCGTCGGTGCGGCGAAGGAGCGGTGATGCACTGTCCGTTCTGTCGTCATCCCGATTCGCGGGTCGTCGACTCCCGTGAGGCCGACGAGGGCCAGGCGATCCGGCGACGCCGTGCGTGCCCGGAGTGCGGGCGGAGATTCACGACGGTCGAGACCGCTGTTCTCGCGGTCGTCAAACGCAGTGGTGTCACCGAGCCGTTCAGCCGCGAGAAGGTCATCAGAGGTGTGCGGCGCGCCTGTCAGGGCCGCCAGGTCGACGACGACGCCCTCAACCTGCTGGCCCAGCAGGTCGAGGACGCGGTGCGCGCGACGGGTTCGCCGGAGGTCCCCAGCAACGAGGTCGGCCTGGCCATCCTCGGCCCACTGCGCGATCTGGACGAGGTGGCCTACCTGAGGTTCGCTTCGGTGTATCGCTCGTTCTCCTCGGCTGAGGACTTCGAGCGGGAGATCCAGGCTTTGCGTGCCCATCGGAAGGTCCCGGCGCCGGGCTGACCCAAATGTGGTGGGCCCGTCAGTCGATCTGACGGATGTGGTCCTCGACGACGCGGCCGGCGACCTTCACCCATCCCTCCGGGGTCCATGTGGTCTCGATGATTGATCCTCGGCCTTGGATGATGGTGAGATCCCGGCTCAAATATTCAGTCATGCGGACTGCGGCAGCGCCGGTGGCCTCGTCCTCGGTGATGCCGAGGCGGGGCGCGAACATCCTCGATCTGATCGTCCCGGCTTCCCGGTCGATCCAGGTCCACAGATAATGCTCGGCGTCGTCGCTGTAGTCCTCGGGATCGGCGGCCGACAGTTCGTCGGCGGTGGCGAGGTCGTAGATGGAGAAAGCGGGAGCCCACTCAGCGCGGGCGCTGACCGACACGAGTTCGCCTTCGTAACCGATCTGCACGATCCCGGCGGGCACCTGCAACGTCTTGACCGGCGTACCGCGCTGGTGAAGCCACCACGCGGCGCCGACGGTCGGGTGTCCGGCGAACGGCAGCTCGGTCGTCGGCGTGTGGATGTGCGCCTGGGTGGTGTGCGTTCCTGTCGCCGGCATGGTCACGAAAATCGTTTCGCTGTAACCCAACTCGGTGGCCAGCCGCTGCCGGTCGGCGGGCTCGACGCTGGCGGCGTCGACGACGCCGAGGAGATTGCCGTACCTGCCGTCTTCGTCGGTGAACACGCGCAGCACTGTCACGTCGATCGCCATGGTGCCGACTCTACGTGGCCGCACCACGGCGCAACGTCACGTTGCGCTGCGTTCGTCGGCACCCATGGCGTCGAGCACGGCGACACGGGTGCCCACCGAACCCGAGATCGATGTCTCGCTGATGCCGGCACGCAACAACTCGCGCAGATAGTCCTGGTCGTAGACGGCGGGATCGGTGCTGTCGATGAACCGTTCGACGACCTCGACGAACCGGTCCGGATCATCGTGGAACGGAAAATGACCGGAGCCCTGGAAGATCTCCAGCTGCGACCCCGGCATCGCCGCGTGCGCCATCTCGGCGTGACTGACCGGGATGACCGAGTCGTGACTACCCCAGATCAGTTGCACGGGAACCGATTGCGTCAGATAGCAGCGGTCGAGCATGGTGACGACCTGACCGCGCCAGTCGACCACGGCGCGCAGGGTGCGGGCGAACGCCGACGAAGCGGTGGGCTCGGGCAGATCAGAGAGAATGCGCAGGGCCTCGTGGATGTCCCTGCCCACGCGGGTGGAGCCCAACAGAGCGCCACTGCAGCGTCCGACGGCCTGCAGCGTGGGAAGCACCAGCGGCAACCGCAGCAGCGCCAGGGCCTCGCTACCCATCGGCATCGCTGCGACGCGCAACGCGAGGTTGACATCTTTGGTGACTCCGCCGGCACCCACCAGGATCAGCCGGTTCACCAGCTGAGGGAACTGATAGGCGAACTGCATGGCGACGCCGCCACCGAGCGAGTGCCCCACCACGGTCACGCTGTCGATGTCCAGCACACTGAGCAGATCGCGCATGCCGTTGGCGTAGGCGGCCACGGAGTAATCGGCGCGTGGTTTGTCGGATCGGCCGTGGCCGAGCAGGTCGGGGGCGATCACGGTGAACCGCTGAGCAAGCTTGGTCTGCACCGTGCTCCACGTCGTGGAGTTGTCGCCGATGCCGTGGATGAGCAGGATCGCCGGACCCGAGCCGGCCACCCGAAAAGCCCGGCGATAACCGTGAATGGTGCGGAACTGCAGCGTCGGCGTGAGCTCGCGCACCGAGCGCAGGTTCGGCTTGCGCTCGGTCATCGGTGGCACCCGATCGTCACGGTCATCTCGCCCACTTCATCGTCGGGACCGGCGCGCGGCACGAAGTCCGAGGAGCATCCGCTAACTGTTGTCGCGGGGGTCGTCCTTGTCCTTCCGGTACCTCTCGTCGGCCTGCTGGGCGAGGAAACGCTCGAACTCGGCGCCGATCTCCTCACCGCTTGGCAATTCCTCGTCGCGCGCCAGCAGAGACCGGTTCTCCTGAGCGGCAACGAACGCATCGTACTGGCGCTCCAGGGCCTCCACCACTTGGGCGACCTCGGAACTGGCCGCCACCTGCTCGTTGATCTTGTCGAACACCTCGGCTGCGGCACGGGTGAGCGCATCGGTCGGGATCTGCAGAGACGCGCTTCGAGCAACCTCTGACAGCAACGTCTCCGCGGCGGCAGGGAAATCGGTCTGCGCCAGGTAGTGCGGAACGTGGACCGTGAATCCCACCACTTCGTGGCCGTGCTGGGCCATCCGGAACTCGAGCAGGTTCGACGCGCTGCCGGGCACCTGTACCTCGCCGACCCACGGCTGATGGTCGGCGATGAGTTCCTTGTCGTTGGAGTGCGCGGTCAAGGTCATCGGACGGGTGTGCGGCACCGCCATGGGGATCGAACCCAGCCCGATCACCCGGCGCACCCCGAGCCGCTCCGACAGCAGCCGCACGGCGGTGATGAAGCGCTCCCACTTCAGGTCGGGCTCCATGCCGGTCAGCAGCAGAAACGGCGTACCGGCCCGGTCGTGCAACGCATAAAGGTTGAGCTCGGGCTCCTCGTAGGCGGTGAAGTGGTCGGTCTTGAACGTCATCAGCGGGCGTCGGGACCGGTAGTCGAGCAACTCGTCGATCGCGAACGAGGCCACCAACTCGGTGTCCAGGGTGTCCTTGAGGTGCTGTGCTGACAACCGGATCGCGTGGCCGGCGTCGGAGAACCCCTCGAGTGCATGTATCAGAACGGGCCCGCGGCCGTCCGGCGAGGACAGCTGCGGGGCCGGGAACTCGAGCTCGTACATGCCGGTCTGTTCGGGTTGGTACTGCTGGCCCGGTTCCTGACCATGGTCTTGTGCGTTGTCAGCCATCTTTCTCGCCTCCTCGTCGCGACGTCATCGCGACAGTGGTCTGTCGTGGTCGACCGTGCCCCTCCAGTGTCTCGCACATCGTGGGTCACGCCACGGGGTACCCGCCATGTCACCTGTTTGTTCGAACGTTCACACGCCGATGTGACATTCCTGCCGCAGGCGCCACCGCCCTGCGCGGGTTCGGGTCAGCTGCGGAATTGGTGAAGCGCGCGCAACTTGTTCATCACGTCCAGCGCGGCGACCTTGTAGGCCTCGGAGAACGTCGGATAGTTGAACACTGCGTCGACGAGATATTCGACGGTCCCGCCGCAGCCCATGACAGCCTGGCCGATGTGCACCATCTCGGTGGCGCTGGTTCCGAAGATGTGGACACCGAGCAGGCGGAGGTCTTCGGTCGAGACCAGCAACTTGAGCATCCCGTAGGAGTCACCGGCGATCTGGCCGCGAGCCAGCTCACGGTACCGCGACACCCCGACCTCGTACGGGATGGCGCTGTTGGTCAACTCGACCTCGGTGGCGCCGACATAGGAGACTTCGGGGATCGAGTAGATGCCGATGGGCTGTAGCTCGGTCATGCCTTTGCAGGGTTCGCCGAATGCGTGGTAGGCCGCGAGCCTGCCCTGGTCCATCGACGTGGCGGCCAGGGCTGGGAAGCCGATGACGTCGCCGACGGCATAGATGTGATCGACCTTGGTCTGGAAGTTGTCGTCGACGAATACCCGGCCCCGGTTGTCGGCCTCGAGGCCTGCGTTGGGCAGATCGAGGTGGTCGGTCTGGCCCTGCCGCCCCGCGGAGTACATCACGGTTTCGGCGGGGATCTGTTTGCCGCTGGCCAGCGTCGTGACGGTGCCCGCGGCCCCGACGTCGACCGCGGTGACTTCTTCGCCGAACCGGAACGTGACCGCGAGGTCGCGCAGGTGGAATTTCAGCGACTCGATGATCTCGGGATCGCAGAACTCGAGCATGTTGGTGCGCTTCTCCACCACCGTGACCTTGGTGCCCAGGGCCGCGAACATCGAGGCGTACTCGATACCGATCACCCCGGCCCCGACCACCACCATCGAGGTCGGCAGGATCTTGAGATCCAGGATGCCGTCGGAGTCGAGAACTCGTTCCTCGTCGAACTCGACCCCGGCCGGGCGGGCGGGTTTGGTGCCGGTGGCGATGACGACGTACTGCGCTGTGACGGTCGTGCGTTCCCCGCGGTGAGGTTCCTCGACCAGCACCGTGTGCGGGTCCAGAAACCGGCCGTGACCCTCGATCAGGTCGATGCGGTTGCGGATCAGCTGGGAGCGCACGACGTCGACTTCCTTGCCGATGACGTGCGTGGTGCGGGCCAGCAGGTCCGCCGGGGTGATCTTGTCCTTGACGCGGTAGCTCGCGCCGTACAGTTCACGCTGGTTCATCCCCGTCAGGTAGACGACGGCCTCGCGCAGGGTCTTCGACGGGATGGTGCCGGTGTTGACGCAGACGCCGCCCAGCATCCGCCCGCGTTCGACCACGGCCACCGACTTGCCGAGCTTGGCGGCGGCGATGGCGGCCTTCTGGCCGCCCGGTCCCGAACCGATCACGACGAGGTCGTACTCCAGCATCGAAGCCATGGGTAAGGTCTACGCCGGTTACTGACACCTCGCATGTCGGCGCACGTCAACAACTGGTGAACACCCCGCAGCCAGCGCCGGCGGTTCATCCCCAATTGCGTATTCATCCCCAGTTTGGCCGCGGCGAGTCGCTGTCGCGGCCGGTTCGTCGGAAGCAGTTGCCAGGTTGGCCGTATGGCCACCACATCACGCTTCGGATGCCCCCTCGACAATCCCGATCTCATGATCGCGTCGCTGCCCGCGGTGTTGGGCTTCGTTCCCGAGAAGTCGCTGGTACTCGTCACCGCCGCCGACGGCGAAATGGGCGCGGTGCTACGCATCGACCTACCCGACGGTGACACCGGACCGCTGTGTGAACTCGCCGAGGTGGCTGCTGTTGCCGGGCCCGACGTTGCGGTCGCGATCATCGTCGACGGCGAGGGCGCCGGCTGCCGGATGTGCGCTGAGGACTATCGGGAGTGGACCCAACTGCTCACCGAGGAACTCGCCGAAAGGCAGGTCGAACTGATCGCTGCGTACGTCGTGGACGTGGTCGATGCCGTCGGCCGGTGGTACTGCGCAGACGGCTGCGGCCGCTCCGGGAGGGTGGCGGATCCGACCGCATCGCCGCTGGCGCTGGCCGCGGTGCTGGACGGGCGACGGCTCTACGCGCGGCGCGCCGATCTGGTGGCGGTCGTCGCGCCCACCGATCCCGAGCGTGCGGCCGGGCTGGCGGAACTGCTCGACAAGGCTGACGGCGTCGAGCGTTGCGACATCGGAAGCCGCATCGAGTTCGCCCTGGCGAGCGCGGCGCAGATTGCCGCCGGGTCGGCGTTGAGCGACGACGATCTCGTCCGGTTGGGCACGTCGCTGACTCATCCGCAGGTCCGTGACACGCTCTACGCGCTGGCGGTGGGCGACGGTGCCGGACCGGCTGAATCGTTGTGGGCGGATCTCTCGCGACGGCTGCCCGGCCCGTGGCGCGCCGAAGCGCTTGTGCTGCTGGCCTTCTCCGCCTATGCGCGCGGGGACGGACCCCTGGCGGGAATCGCTTTGGACGCCGCATTGAGCTGCGAGCCGGGTCACAACATGGCAGGCATGCTCGACCAGGCGTTGCGATCGGGGATGCGGCCGGAAGAGATTCGCGATCTCGCGCGCACCGGTTACCGCATTGCCGCCGAGCTCGGTATCCCGCTCCCGCCGCGCCGGCTGTTCGGCCGCCGCGCGGGTTAGACCTGGGCCGGTGTCAGACCTTCTCGACCTTGACCGCGTGGGCCATCTCGTGGGGGAGTTCGACCTGCTCGTGGCCCGGGATGACGATCATGACGCCGCCGTGGTCGTTCAGCTCCACTGTGACGCGGGCGTTGGGCACCACGCCGGCGTCCTTGAGCCGGGCGATGAGATCGGTGTCGCCCTGGACGTGCTCGGTCAGCTGGCGTACGACGACGGCCACCGGCATGCCGGCGGGCAGTTCGGTCAAGCGCACCAGGGTCGAGGTCTCGTTGAGCAGATCGCCGCCGAAGCCGAGTTCGGACAGGCCCGGGATGGGATTGCCGAAGGGGGAGGTGGTCGGGTTGTTGAGCACCTGGACGAGTCGCCGTTCGACGTCCTCGCTCATCACGTGTTCCCACCGGCATGCCTCGGCGTGCACTTCCTCCCACGGCAGACCGATCACGTCGACGAGGAGACGTTCGGCAAGGCGGTGTTTGCGCATCACCGCGATGGCCAGCGACCGGCCTTTCTCGGTGAGTTCGAGGTGGCGGTCACCGGCTACGTGGAGCAAGCCGTCCCGCTCCATGCGTGACACTGTCTGGCTCACGGTGGGGCCGCTTTGTTCCAGACGCTCGGCGATACGCGCCCGTAGTGGGATGACGCCCTCTTCTTCGAGGTCGTAAATGGTCCGAAGGTACATCTCGGTGGTATCGATCAGGTCGTTCATGCGCACACCCTCCGTCTGCGCGCGAGTCTACCGGTCTGCCGCCTCGACAACGCTGCTCCCTGCGGCGACGCCGCCCTGCGTCGTCGACGCGCAGAAGGCCCGCCGCGGTGCGGCGGGCCTTCTTGTCGGGTCTGGCCTGGCTGGCCCATCGGCGCAGCCGATCGAATCGCCCCTGGGCGGAGCCGATCCGATCGCGCCCTGAGCGGAGCCGATCAGCTCGGCCCGGGGCGGAGTCGATCAGCTCGCGTAGGAACGCAGACGGTCGGCACGGTCGCCGTGCCGCAGCTTCGCCATCACCTCGCGCTCGATCTGGCGAACCCGTTCCCGGGACAGACCGAACAGCTTGCCGATCTGATCCAGGGTGCGGGGCTGGCCGTCGTCGAGGCCGAAGCGCAGCCGGATCACCTGCTGTTCCCGTTCGTCGAGTGTGGCCAGCACGTAGCGGATATCGGTGTGCAGGAGCTCGGAGATCACCGCGTTCTCGGCCGACATCGCCTCGGAGTCTTCGATGAAGTCACCCAGCGGCGCTTCCTCGTCGCTACCGACGGGCATGTCCAGGCTGACCGGGTCACGGCTGTGCTCGAGCAGGTCGGTGATCTTCTCCACCGGGATGCCGGACTCGGCCGCAAGTTCCTCGTCGCTGGCTTCGCGACCCAGCTGCTGATGCATCTCGCGCTTGATCCGGGCCAGTTTGTTGACCTGCTCGACGAGATGAACGGGCAGCCGGATGGTGCGGCTCTGATCGGCCATGCCCCGGGTGATCGCCTGGCGGATCCACCACGTGGCGTAGGTCGAGAACTTGAATCCCTTGGTGTAGTCGAACTTCTCCATGGCGCGGATCAGTCCGAGGTTGCCCTCCTGGATCAGGTCGAGCAGCGGCATGCCGCGACCCGTGTAGCGCTTGGCCAGCGACACCACCAGACGCAGGTTGGCCTCGAGCAGGTGGCGCCGGGCCGCCTGACCGTCACGCACCACCGCGGCGAGATCGCGTTTGCGGTTCTCACCCAACCGTTTCCGGGTGTCGAGCAGATGCTGTGCGTAGAGACCGGCTTCGATGCGCTTGGCCAGTTCGACCTCATCGGCCGCATTGAGCAGTGCCGTCTTGCCGATGCCGTTCAAGTACACCCGAACGAGGTCGGCGGCAGGGCTCTGGGCGTCGAGATCCTGGTCAACGCGGCTGGTGGTGGCATTTGCCATAACGGCCTCCTGATCGGGTGGAACTTTCAAGAGCTACAACGCCCTATGCCGGCAAAGAGTTCCCGCCCGTCGCCCGGTTCACACCTTCTGATCTGCGGTTATTGGAGGTCGACCTGAAAATTCGCTGAGAAACGAGCCAGAACCGACTCAGCGGGGAACGTCGCCGTCGGACCCGTCAGAGCCATGTTGCGGCGCCACCGGGGTCGCACCGCCGATCGCCGGGCGCTCCGCGGTGGGAAACAGCGGGATGCGTCGGCGCGAGTCGTAGCGGCGCGGTTCTTCGGCGCGGCGGGGTGGCCGGTCGTTGGCGATCAACACTGCCATCCACGGCAGGGGAATCGAGGCGACGATGATGGCCAGCGAGATGAGGCCGTTGTGCCACACGCTGTAAGCCAGAGCGGCAAGGATCAGCGCGGGAATTCGGAAGGACATCAGCGTGAGGTACTTGCGTACCCGCTGGCGGTGCTGGTCCTCGTAGGCGGGGGCGGCCTGAGTGATCAGAACAGGGCGACCGTCGTCATCGAAACCCAGCTCTTGGCCGTGTTTCATGCCTCCACTGTTCCACATGTCGGTGCCGGTGTGCCGGTCGCATTTCTTACCGTTCCGTGGCCAGGCAGAATGGACGCATGCAGACCCAGACGATCGAGCGCACCGACACCGACGAACGCGTCGACGACGGGACAGACGACGACGCTCCGAAGTTCTTCCACTACGTCAAGAAGGACAAGATCGCCGAAAGTGCCGTCATGGGCACGCATGTCGTCGCCCTGTGCGGCGAGGTGTTCCCGGTGACCAAGTCGGCCAAGCCGGGCTCGCCGGTATGTCCTGACTGCAAGAAGATCTACGAGCAGCTCAAGAAGTAGCGTCCCGCTCGGTGACCGCGCCGGAACCCTGACCGAGGTCGTCGGCGAGCGCGCCGGCGGTGTCGTCTGGGACGACCCCGCCCTCGGGCACCGGCGCGGGGCGCCGCGCCGCGGTCAGGGTGTCGGCCTTGGTGGCCATCCAGCGGCGGACACGGTTGGCGTGGGTGTGCGGAGCGGGGAATTCCTCTTCGATGGCCGCATTCAATTCGGCGCCGATCATGATCGCGAAGCCGAGAAAGAACGCGAACAACAGGAACGCGATGGGGGTGGCCAGAGCTCCATACGTGTAACCGGTGCTGGTGATCCAGGTCAGGTAGATGCGCAGACCCACCGTTGCCAGCAGGAACACCACAGTGGCCAGGACCGAGCCGTACAGCAGCCGGTGCGAGGGCAACGGTCGGGGTAGCGACACGCGGTAGAGCACGTTCACCGCCACGACGAACGTCAGGATCAGCACCGGGTAGTAACCGAACCGCAGGAAATGGTCCCAGCTGTCGGGGATGTACTCGGCGATCTTGCGGGGGCCCAGCGCAATGAACGGGGCCGTGACAATCACCCCGACCAGCATGATCACGTACAGGCCGAGCGCATAGAAGCGCTGCCGGACGGGGTGCCGCAGCGGCGTCTGGTCATGGGCCTCGGTGATCGAGTCGACGAAGGCCGAGATCGCCGACGAACCGGCCCACAGCGAGATGACGAACCCCAGCGAGACCACCTCGCCACGCGCCCCGGCGACGATGTCGCGCACGGTCGGCTCGATGATCTCGCTGGTGACATTGGGGGAGAAGAACCGGCTGGCCGTGTTGACCAGCTGATCCTGGATCACCGGCAAGGTGTCGGGTCCGAACAGGGGGGCTATGTACGCCAGGCTGCCCAGCATGCCCAACAGCAGCGGCGGCAGCGACAACGCGCACCAGAACGCCGCCTGAGCCGACTCCGAGAAGATCGAGTCATCCCAGCTTTTGACGAGCGTTCGACGGGTGATGTGCCGGATGTGGTGGCGCGAAGGCCGCTGCCGCGTGGACTGGTCACTCATGACCAGTCCAGCATTACTGATGGGCCCGTTAGGGCTCCAGCGGGCTCACCTCGAGCACGGCTGCCAACTCGACCAGCTTCGCCTCGTGTTCGTTGGCGTGGTGCTGGCAGAACAGCAGCTCGGCTCCCGAGGGGAGCTTCGCCCGCACTCGGGCTGCGGCGCCACACCGATCGCAGCGGTCAGCCTTGGTGAGTTCGGGACTGGTGATCGTTGCGGTCATGGCACCTCCATTGGGGGTAGCTACGTGCTTCCACTCTGTCAGACGCTTGCGGTTCCGGCCTTGTTCCCCGGGGGTTTACGGGTGTGTCGTGTCTCACCGGTGTCTGTGTTGCGACGATGGGACGCGGGCGGTATTGCCTTGACTGTGGTTCCTGACGTCGGCGTACTCGTCCATTTGTGCACCTGTGACGACTGGCGGACGGCCCAGCAGGCAGGGGTACACCGGCCCGAATCGCTGGACACGGTCGGCTTTGTTCATCTGTCCACACCTGAGCAGGTCCACCTTCCGGCCAACCGGTTGTACTCCGGTCGCACGGATCTGATGCTGCTTCGCATCGATGCCGCACGCCTCTCCTCTCCGGTCCGGTGGGAACCCGGTGTGCCGGGCGACCCTGGAGAGATGGTGTTCCCGCATTTGTACGGCGCGCTGCCTGTCTGGGCTGTGATAAGCGTCACTCCTTACTTGCCGGATGCCGACGGCAGCTTTCCCGCGATGCGCGCGACCCACGGCTAGCGCGCCGTCGGGAACTGCACGGGCCATCGGCGATCTTGTCCGGTGTGGCTCTGCGCGAGGGCTGAGGGGATTGGCCGCGCGCGCCGACGAGTCAATACACTGACCGCCCGTGGGGATCTTGTTCGGATTTGCGCCGTGGATCGTGTACTGGGTACTCGTCGGCAACGTGCCGTTCGCTACGGCTGTGCTCGTGGCGCTCGGGGTTTCGATCGCGGCGTTCGTCGTGGCACGCGTCAGCGATTCCCCGGGGCGCACGCTCGAAGTCGGCGCGGTGGTGACGTTCGTGATCTTGGCGGGGCTGACGTTCACGCTCGACCAAGCGTTCATGGAGCGCTGGATGCAACCGCTGAGCAACGCCGGAATCTTCCTGGTCGCGTTGATCAGCGCACTCATCGGCCGTCCGTTCGTGCGGGAGTTCGCCGTAGTGGGACAGCCGAA
>CAXEZH010000149.1:0-8936 GCA_964000695.1 uncultured Mycolicibacterium sp.
CTTGCCGGTCCCGGTGGCGCCGAGCAGCACGACGTCGTGCTCGCCCGCGCGGACACGGCGCTCGAGCTCGTCGATCGCCGCCGGTTGGTCGCCCGCGGGCTGGTATTCGCTGACGACCTCGAACCTGCCGCCTGCCCGGACGACCTGGTCGACGGGCCGGTATTCCGAATGCGCGAGCACCGGGTGTTCAGTCGCGAAGGCCATGGCACCAGGGTAGAACCTGGCACCGACATGCCGCCTTGTCGCCGCTCGCCGGCCCGTGACCGCACCTTATGCTGGGCGACATCCATCCTCCCAAGCGCGAGACCTTCGACCTCACCACGCGCACCAACACCGATCCCAAGGGCATCAACCGGGCGGTCGACGTGTACACCGTGCAGCCGTGGGGCCTGTACATGGCCCGCCCCACCCCGGGCCGGGCACAGTTCCACTACCTGGAGTCCTGGTTGCTGCCGACGCTCGACCTGCGCGTGACGGTGTTCCACTTCAACCCCGGCCACGAGCGGGACCAGGACTTCTACCTCGACGTGGGCCGCTACTCACCGGGCCCGCAGACGTGGCGCAGTGAGGACCACTACCTGGATCTGGTGGTTCGAACCGGCAGATCGGTCGAGGTCACCGACGTGGACGAGTTGCTGGTCGCCGTGCGTGACGACCTGCTCAGCCCCGAAGCCGGGGAGCGCGCAGTCCACACCGCGCTGTCCACCGTCGACGCGCTGGCCACCCACGGCCACGATCTGCACCGCTGGCTGGCCACCCGCGGCATCGCGCTGACCTGGCGCGACGCGTAGATCGAGTGGCTGGGGGTATGCCACGGGCATGCCCGAACTGCCTGACGTCGAGGGCTTCCGCGACCGGCTGTCCGCGACGTTGCCCGGCCGCCGCATCGACGTCGTCGAGGTTCGTGACTCCGGTGTGCTGCGGAACGCCTCGGCCCGTGCCCTGAACCGGGCACTGTCCGGCCATCGGTTCGAGGAGCCGAGGCGCCACGGCAAGTGGCTGCTGCTCCCCGCCGAAGGTCCGACGCTGCTGGTGCACAGCGGGATGACCGGACGCCCCTACTACACCTCCGCCGGGGACGGTGACCGCCACGACCGCGTGGTGATCACCCTGGACCGCGGTGAGCTGCACTACGCCGACCAGCGCAAACTGCGTGGCATCTGGCTGGTCGGCGACCACAGCGACATTGATGACATCGACGACGTGCTCGGTGACCAGGGTCCCGACGCGCTCGGTCTCGAGCGGCGCGCGTTCACCGAGATCCTGCAGCGCCACCGCGGCGCGCTCAAACCGACCCTCATGGACCAGTCGGTGATCGCCGGGCTGGGCAATCTGCTGGTCGACGAGATCTGCTGGCGTACGCGGCTGAACCCGAGGATCCCCATCAGCGAGCTCGGGGACAGCGACATCCGACGGTTGCACCGCGCCCTGACCAGCGTGTTGCACACCGCGGTGCGTCACGGTCGCGTTCCTGGGCTACGCCGCTGGCTCACCCGGGTCAGGGACGATACCGATCCCAGTTGCCCCCGGTGCGGCACGAGGGTGCGCCGCGGTCGAGTCGGCGGCCGCAGCACCGTCTGGTGCCCGCGTTGCCAGCCGGGCTGAGGAGGTCTCCGCGGGGCGGGTAACGAACCGGCGGCCGCGCGGCGATGATCTTGATGATGACGACGACCGCCTCCCCCAGCGCCTGTGATCGACAGCGACGGGAAGTTGTAATGTCGGCAGTCATGAGGTTGGTTCCGCGCAGATGGCCGCTACCGGTCGCCGTCGCCGTGGCGTTCACCCTGCTGACTGCCCCACCGGCGCCGGCCCAGCCGGAGCCTTCCCAGACCGAAGCGCCGCCCGCCGCGGCCGAGCAGGTCCTGCACAACATCGTCTACCGGGCCCGCGTCGACGGGGTCTCGCGCGGTGCGACGATCACCTACCGCACCGAGGGAGACCAGTTCCACACTGCCAACCCGACGATGGTGCCTGGCCGGGTCTTCGAGGCCAACGCCGTGCTACCCGCATCGCAGATCGCCAACATCCGCGTATCCATCGAGTGGCCGTACTCGGCAAATCTGCACTGCGAGATCCTCGTCGACGACGCGGTGGTAGCCCAAGCCGACGACTTCGTCGGCCCACGGCTGACCCCCCAGCGCGACGACCCCGACTTCGGCGCCCTGACGTGCCAGGCGCCCGTCGGAGGTCTCGACGCGGCGATTCCCGCCGCACCCGCGCCACCGGCGGACCCGGACGCACCAGCGCCACCCGCGGAGGTTCCGCCGGCACCGGCCTAGCGGCCGAACATCCGGCTACTCGCCGGGGCGCCACCCGGTCGCATCAGCCCACGCCCAGGCCCGTCGGTAGGCGTCGAGGAACCACGGCTCCTTCGCCTCGGCGTAAGCGTCCCCGGCGTCGGCCACGCGGCGCTTGAGCGCCAGATAGTCCGACCGGGCATCCGCGTTGGCCCGCAACCAATCGACGAACAGCAACGCGAACTGCTGACCGGGCCACCCCGCCACCCGCACGTGCACATGGGTCGGGCGCCCCGGATCGGCCGAACAGTACAGCCGCTTGCCCCACAGTGCGTCGTCATCGGTGTGGTCGAACTCCGCCTGGGTACTGCGCCCGTCCGGCTTGCCGACGTCAGCTGTGACAGCGGTGGACACATAGCCGGCCGCCAGTAGCGAGTCAGCGAGCCCGTCGGCGTCATCGACGGAGGTGACCGTCACCTGGACGTCGATGACGTCCTTGGCGTCCATGCCGGCCACCGCGGTGGAACCGATGTGGTCGATCCGTGAAGCGCGGTGCCCGCATGCGGTGTTCAGCCGGGCCACGATCCGCCGCGCCTGCGCAGGCCAGTCCGGGTCGGCCGCCACCAGCACGGGTTGAGTCCGCGCGCACCGGCGGGCCTGCAGGTTGTGGGCGAAGGGCTGGATGCGGTCGTGCCACAGGGCACGGGCTTTCTCGACGAGTTCACCGGCGCTGCCGGAATTGTCCAGCCAGACGTCGGCCACGGCGCGCCGCTGCTCCTCGGAAGCCTGGGCGGCGATGCGCGCGCGGGCGTCCTCTTCGGTGAAGCCGCGGTACTCGATCAGCCGTTTGACCCGCAGGTCCGGGTCGGCGTGCACGATCACCACGAGCGGGAACATCGGCGCCATCTGGGACTCCACCAGCAGCGGGATGTCCTCGACGATGACGGCATCGGCGTGCGCGGCCTCGATCAGCTCCGAGCGACGGTGCGCCACCAGCGGGTGCACGATGCCGTTGAGGGTGGCGCGTTTCTCGTCGTCACTGAACGCGATGGCCGCGAGCGCGGGCCGATTCAGTGCGCCGTCCTCGGACAGGATGCCGTCACCGAACGCCTCGACCAGACGGGTCAGCCCCTCGGTGCCGGGTTCGACGACCTCGCGGGCGATCACGTCACCGTCGACGACGATGCCACCGAGTTCACTGAACGTCGCCGACACCGTGGACTTGCCTGCCCCGATTCCTCCGGTCAACCCAATGCGCAGCACCGGATCAGTGTGTCAGGCCCCGTCACCAGACGACGAAGGCCCCGGCTCGAATCGAGCCAGGGCCTCCGTTCGTGTGTCGAACTACGCGTTGCCGGCGAGCTTTTCGCGCAGCGCCGCCAGCTGGGCGTCGCTGGCCAGCGACCCGCCTCCCGACGACTCCTCGGAACGCGAGGTGCCGTTGGACGCCGGACGCGCGGCCTCCTCGGCCTCCGCCGCGGCGAACTTCTCCATCTGGGCGGTGTGCATCTTGTAGCGACGCTCCGCCTCGCCGTAGCGGGCCTCCCACTCGTCACGCTGCTTCTCGAAGCCCTCCACCCATTCGTTGGTGTCGGCGTCGAAGCCCTCGGGGAAGATGTAGTTGCCCTGATCGTCGTAGCTGTCGGCCATGCCGTATTTCCAGGCCTCGAACTCTTCGCTGTTGTAGTCCTCGTTGGCCTGCTTGAGGCTCAACGAGATCCGGCGACGCTCGAGGTCGATGTCGATGACCTTGACCATCGCATCGTCGCCCACCTGCACGACCTGGTCGGGCACCTCGACGTGGCGCTCGGACAGCTCCGAGATGTGCACCAGGCCCTCGATGCCCTCCTCGACGCGGACGAACGCGCCGAACGGCACCAGCTTGGTGACCTTGCCCGGAACGATCTGGCCGATGGCGTGGGTGCGGGCGAAATGGCGCCACGGATCTTCCTGAGTCGCCTTGAGCGACAGGGAAACCCGCTCGCGATCCATGTCGACGTCGAGCACCTCGACGGTGACCTCGTCGCCGACCTGCACGACCTCGGAAGGATGGTCGATGTGCTTCCACGACAGCTCGGAGACGTGCACGAGGCCGTCCACCCCGCCGAGATCGACGAAGGCGCCGAAGTTGACGATCGAGGAGACCACACCCTTGCGGATGGCGCCCTTGGTGAGCTGGTTGAGGAACTCGCTGCGCACCTCGGACTGCGTCTGCTCGAGCCACGCACGCCGGGAGAGCACGACGTTGTTGCGGTTCTTGTCGAGCTCGATGATCTTGGCCTCGATCTCCTTGCCGATGTACGGCTGCAGATCGCGGACACGACGCATCTCGACCAGCGAGGCGGGCAGGAAGCCGCGCAGGCCGATGTCGAGGATCAGGCCGCCCTTGACGACCTCGATGACGGTGCCCTTGACGGCCTCGTCCTTTTCCTTGAGCTCTTCGATGGTGCCCCAGGCGCGCTCGTACTGAGCACGCTTCTTGGACAGGATCAGGCGGCCTTCTTTGTCCTCTTTGGTGAGAACCAGAGCTTCGACCTCGTCGCCGACGGACACAACCTCATTGGGGTCGACGTCGTGCTTGATGGACAGCTCACGAGAAGGGATGACGCCTTCAGTCTTGTAACCGATGTCGAGCAGGACCTCGTCGCGGTCAACCTTGACGATGGTCCCTTCGACGATGTCGCCATCGTTGAAGTATTTGATGGTCTTGTCGATGGCGGCGAGGAAATCCTCCGCGGAGCCGATGTCGTTGAGGGCTACTTGCGGAGACGTGACGGAGGGACTTGGCATGTGGTGGGTTGCTCCGGACAGGTTCAATCGTAGGGACAATGGTGTGTAGTACATGACCTGAGAACTTGCACACAGGTACTTTCCGAGTTTACTCGACCGGGTGCAGCCGGAACAAACCTGGCCTGCTCAGTAGACACACCACCCGGTGGGAGCTACCGGGCCACGCCGCCCCTTGCCGATCGCTACCCTGCTCACGTGACGTTGCCCGGCGCCTACGGCCGACCTGTCCACCACGGCGTTCACCCCGGTGCGCCCTTCGCGCGGCGGGTACGCAACGCCGGCGCACCGATCGGGGTCCTGATCGCGCTCGGCACGGTGGCCGGGCTGCTCGTGATCCTGGTGACCGCGGTGAATCCTGCCGGGACCGCGGTCGGGTTCGTGTTGTCCAGCATCGCGATGACGGTCGTGGTGCTGGCCTATCTGTGGCTGGACCGCTGGGAGCCCGAACCGCCGCGCTTGCTGCTGTTCGCGTTCCTGTGGGGCACCTCGGTGGCGGTCGTGTTGTCGTTGATACTGCAGCTCTTCCTCGACGTCTGGCTGAGTGCGGGGGCACCGTCCGCGGACGAGGACGCGCTCAACCCGCTCACGCTGGTCCTCACCGCCCCGGTGACCGAGGAGGCCGCCAAGGGGCTGTTCCTGCTGATCATGATGACCGGCGCCCGCCGCAACGAGATGAACTCGCTGACCGACTGCCTGGTCTACGCCGGTTTGGTCGGCGCGGGTTTCGCGTGGTTCGAGGACATTCTCTACATCGCCGACGGCGAATCACTGGCCGACTCGCTGGCCACCGCCGCCCTGCGCCTGGTCATGGCGCCGTTCGCGCATTCGTTGTTCACCACCCTGTTCGCGCTGGGGGTGTGGCTGGCCCTGCAGCGGCGCAGCACCCTGGGCAAGGCAGGCTGCATCCTGGCCGGCTACGCCGCTGCCGTGCTGCTGCACGCGATGTGGAACGGCTCGGCGCTGCTCGGCGCCGGCGGCTACTTCGCCGTCTACGTGTTCCTGATGATGCCCGTATTCGGTCTCGCGGTCGCGCTGGCCCTCTACAACCGGCGCCGCGAGCAGCGGGTCGTGGTTGCGAAACTGCCCGGGATGGTGGCTGCCGGTGTCGTCACCGCGAACGAGGCCAGCTGGTTGGGCACTATCCCCACCCGCAAACGCGCGATCGCCGAAGCCACCCGGTTCGGCGGGAAACCGGCCGGTGAGTCGGTGAAGCGATTCGCCCAGCAGGTAGTGGAACTGGCGTTCGTGCGCGACCGCATCGACCGCGGGTTCGGCGATCACCGTGTCGCCGCACTACTCGTCGACGAGACCTACGCCGTCTACGCCGCCCGCGCCGCCTCGCCCGCGTTGAGACAGATGGCGGGCTACCACGCCGGTCTCCAGCTGCCGGGTTCTCAGCCGCCTCGAAGGTAGCCGCCAGTTTTCCGCCCTAGCGTGCGGGTCGTGATCCAACACCTCGTCAACTACGTCGGTATCGCCGTGCTGGCGACCTCGGGGGCGGTCGTCGGAGTGCGCAAAGGGTTCGATCTGTTCGGTATCGCCACACTGGCGGTGCTGAGCGGAATCGGCGGCGTCGTCCTGCGGGACATGCTGCTGGATCTGGCGCCACCGGCGTCGATCCAACACTGGCAGGACATCACCGTCTGCCTCGCAGCGTCGGCATTGACCACGGTCTTCGCCAAATGGGTCATCCAGCTCAACCAGCTCGTGCTGGTGCTGGATGCGGTTGGCATGGGATTCTTCGCCACCTCAGGCGCGGCGATCGCGGCCGATCACGGCGCCAGCTGGTTCGCCGCCGCGGTGCTGGGGGTGATCTCCGCGGTGGCCGGAAGCGCGATGCGCGACGTGGTGGCACGCGAGGTACCGATGGTGCTGGGGCCCGACGACATGTACGCCGCGCCCGCGATGCTCGGGGCGGTGCTCTACGTCGCGATCGACCACGTCGGTCATCAATGGCTGGCGGTGGTGGTCGGCTCCGCGGTCGCGACCGTGCTTCGGTTGGCTGCCATCACGTTTCACTGGCGGCTGCCTACCGGGCCGCGCGAGTTGATCCTGCACATGCACGATCACCCGGGCCGCGAGCTGTCGGCGTCGGCGACAACTGGACGTCAGTGACGCTGTCGACGTCGGCGGACCAGCTGCCAGATCACCAGACCCGCCTGCACCCCGAACGCGATGGCGATCATCGAGATCAGCGTGGCCGGCAACGCTGAATCGCCGTCGGCTCCGAACAACTCCGCCACCCCGATCAGCCCCAGCGATCCCGGCACCAGGAGCCAGAAGCCGGGGACAACCATCGCCACCGCAGGCGGCGAGTCCCGGCGTCGCGCGATCAGCAGCGCCGCGACCGTCAGGGCGAGTGCCCCGAAGAATCCGCTGGTGTAGCCGCCCAACAGCAGGTCGCCGAGATACTGCGCGACGTAGGCGGTGTACGCCAGCACCGCCAGCCAGGGCAGGAACGCCAACGGGGGCGCCAGGAACAACATGATGCCGACGACGAAGACGCCGACCCCGAGCCAGGGCGCCCACGGGCCGAGCTTGTTCACGGCCTGCGAGGTCAGCTGAGCGTCGTCGAAACCGAGCATGTGGCTCGCGATGAAGATCCCGAAGGTGAGCTGGGCGAGTTGCATGAAGCCCGCGACGAGCCTGCTGGCGCCGGAGATGACGTCACCGGCGGCCAACTCGATCACCGAGACGGTGATCGCCAATCCTGGCAGGAACACCGCCAACGGCGGAATCAGCGCGCGCAGCCCGACATGGTCGAGGCTCAGATACTGCGCGCCGACGATGCACAGCCCCGCCACCAGCACCGCGGCGAGCACCGGTGTCACAGGGGCGAGCACCGGCACTCGTTCGGTGACGGTCCACATGACCCCGACCATGAGCCCGAGCACCGTGGCGGCCATGAGATTGAGGACTGTGGGTTCCATCACCAGGGCGAGCCCGGCAGAGAACACGCCGTAACCGATCACGGTGACCCACGCTGGGTACGGGCGGCGCCGCGCGATGATCCGGTTCAGGTCGCGCTGGCCGTCGGCGGGCGACACCCGGCCTTCGATGGCCTGGGTCACGAGCTGGGCCAGCGGGAAGGTCTGGTCGAACCGCAGAGCGGAACCGACGCTGGCGGAAGCCACCGGCGTCCCCTCGCGGAAGGTCGGCCCCACCACCTGAACGTTGTTGGGCAAGGCCACGACCTCGTTGTGTTGGCCGTATCCGGCGGACACCCGCTCGAGCGTCTGCCGGATGAACGTCACCGGGTAGCTCGCGCTGGCCATCGCAGCCCCCAGCCGGGCCAGGAACTGTATGCGGTCCGTCGCCTCCTGCATCCTCAGTGGGCCGCGGAGTCCCAGCTCGGCCCGTAGCCCACCGACACCTCCAGCGGCACCGTCAGCGGATACGCGTTGCCCATGTGTTCCCGAACCAGCGCATCGAGGGTGTCCCGCTCGCCGTCGGCGACTTCGAAGAGCAACTCGTCGTGGACCTGCAGCAGCATCCGCGACGCCAGGCCGGCGTCTTTGACAGCCTTGTCGACGTTGATCATGGCGACCTTGATGATGTCGGCAGCGCTGCCCTGGATCGGCGCGTTGAGCGCAGCCCGCTCGGCGGCCTCGCGGACGTTGCGGTTGCTGCTGTCGAGTTCGGGCAGGTAACGCCTGCGGCCGAACACCGTCGAGGTGTAGCCGTCCTTTCGGGCCTGGTCGACCACGTCACGCAGATAGTCGCGCACCCCACCGAAACGGTCGAAGTACTGCTCCATCTGCACCTTGGCCTCTTCCGAGGAGATCTTGAGCTGTTGGGCCAGCCCGTAGGCACTCAATCCGTAGGCCAGGCCGTAGGACATCGCCTTGACCCGACGCCGCAGTTCGGCGGTGACCTCGTCGAGGGGAACGGAGAAGGCCCGCGAGGCGA
>CAXEZH010000150.1:0-93926 GCA_964000695.1 uncultured Mycolicibacterium sp.
CCGCGGGCTTGATCGTGCGTCCTCCGGCCGCGGGCTTGATACTGGGTCCTCCGGCCGCGGGCCTGCTCGCGAGTCCGGCCTGCGGGTCCGGCGCGTCACGACCACCCGCGCGGGCGGAGTGTCCAGGCCGCCGTTCGACAGCTTCAACCTCGGCGACCACGTCGGCGACGACCCGGCCGCGGTCGCGGCGAACCGACGCCGGCTCGCCACGGCGACCGGGTTGGGTGACGACGGGATCGTCTGGATGAACCAGGTCCACGGCACCCACGTCGAGATGGTGGCCGACGCCGGTCGCACCTGGGATGCCACGGACGGTTTGGTCACCGCCACACCAGGATTGGCGCTCGCGGTGGTCACCGCCGACTGCGTGCCGGTACTGCTGGCCGACGCCCGCGCCGGGGTGGTCGGCGCGGTGCACGCGGGCCGAGTCGGTGCGGCGCAGGGGGTCGTCGCCGAGGCGCTGCGTGTCATGGTCGACGCCGGGGCACGCGCCGAAGACGTGTCGGTCCTGCTCGGCCCGGCGGTCAGCGGCCCCAACTACGAGGTTCCCGATGAGATGGCTGCCGACGTCGAGCGGTCGCTGCCGGGCAGCCGTACGACCACCCGGCGCGGCACCGCGGGGTTGGACCTGCGCGCCGGCATCGCCGCCCAGCTGCGCTCGCTGGGCGTCACCGCCATCGACATCGATCCCCGTTGCACCGTCGACGATCCCACGCTGTTCAGCCACCGCAGGGATGCGCCGACGGGCCGGCTGGCTTCCCTGGTGTGGCTGGAGCCCCAGCGGTGAACGCGACCGAGCAGCGGGAACGGGATCTGGGGGAAGCGCTGGCTGGGCTGCGCGCACGTCTGGACCGCGCGGCGCAGGCCGCCGGCCGCAACCCCGCGGACATCGAGTTGCTGCCGGTCACCAAGTTCTTTCCGGCCAGCGATGTGGTTGCGCTGTACCGCCTGGGCTGCACGGCATTCGGTGAGTCTCGTGACCAGGAGGCCACGCAGAAGATCGCCGACGTGGCGAGCAGTGGAGCAGTCGGCGAGGTGCGCTGGCACATGATCGGGCGCATCCAGCGGAACAAGGCCCGGTCGATCGCACAGTGGGCCTACGCCGCGCACTCCGTCGACACGGTCAAACTGGTCAACGCGTTGGACCGCGGGGCGTCCGAGGCGTTGGAGCACGAACGCCGCGACGCGCCGATGCGGGTGTACGTGCAGGTCAGCCTCGACGGGGACGAGTCCCGCGGCGGAATCGACGTGGCGGCGTCCGAACGGATCGACACAGTGTGTGCCGCGGTCGACGCGGCGGCGGGACTGCAGTTCGTCGGCCTGATGGCGATTCCGCCGATGGACGCCGACCCCGACCGGGCCTTCGCCCGTTTGGACGCCGAGCGGCGGCGGGTACAGCAGGACTACTCGCAGCGGCTGGAACTCTCGGCCGGCATGTCCGGTGACCTCGAGGCGGCGGTCAAACATGGTTCGACATGTGTGCGTGTCGGTACCGCGCTATTGGGATCGCGACCGCTAACGTCACCCGCAGTAGTCACACGAGTCACACCTTCATCACAGACACCAGATTCCACGGAACAGGCTGAGGCCGCAGAGACCTCACAGTCATCCCGCACCACACCAGCTTCACCGCACGAAGGGTCCTCACAATGAGCACACTGCACAAGGTCAAGGCCTACTTCGGTATGGCGCCGATGGATGACTACGAGGACGATTACTACGACGATGACGACCGCGGACCGGTGCGCGGATACCGGCGTCCGCGCGAGGACCGCTTCGAAGACGAGGGCTATGCGCGCGGGTTCGAGGGCATGGGCGCCATGGGCTCCATGGGCGATGACCGCCGCCGCGAATACGACGAGCCCCCCGCCTACCGTGGGGGTTTCGACGATGCCCGGTTCGAGCCGAGGCTGCGTACTCCCCGCGAATTCGACCGCACCCCACCACGATTCGGTGGAATGCGCGGCTCGACCCGGGGTGCGCTGGCAATGGACCCGCGCGGCATGGCCGAACTGTTCGAAGCGGGCAGCCCGCTGGCCAAGATCACCACGCTGCGGCCGAAGGACTACAGCGAGGCGCGCACCATCGGTGAGCGGTTCCGCGACGGCACGCCGGTCATCATGGACCTGGTGTCGATGGACAATGCCGATGCCAAGCGGCTGGTCGACTTCGCCGCCGGCCTGGCCTTCGCGTTGCGCGGATCTTTCGACAAGGTCGCGACCAAGGTGTTCCTGCTGTCGCCCGCCGACGTCGATGTGACCGCTGAGCAGCGCCGCCGCATTGCCGAGGCCGGCTTCTACGCCTACCAGTGAGTCCGCCGCCCCGCGGCGACCGGATGCCCCCGCGGCGCCGCGGGTAGGCTGGCGGCGGCTGGGACCCAACGGGCCCGGCAGTGTTTTCCACCGTCAGACAATCGTCCTGGAGTGAGGTCGCTCAGTTGGGGCTCTTCTTCTCGATCCTGGGTTTCGCGCTGTTCATCTTCTGGCTGCTGTTGATCGCTCGGGTCGTTGTCGAGTTCATCCGCTCGTTCAGCCGTGACTGGCAGCCCAGGGGCGCAACCGTGGTGGTCCTGGAGGTCATCATGACGTTGACCGATCCGCCCGTGCGGTTACTTCGTCGGATCATTCCGCAGCTGACCATCGGCGCGGTGCGCTTCGACCTCTCGATCATGGTCCTGCTTCTGCTGGCCTTCATCGGCATGCAACTGGCGTTCGGCGCCGCGGCCTGAGCGCAGCTCTCTGAACAGCGGCTTTGCCTGTCCGCCGGGCCGGGTCCGAGGGTCGCTCGGATCCGTTCCCGGTCACCTGTGGGAGCGGGCAATGTTGAGTTTCGGTCTTAATTATCGGCCTCTTCTGCAACCGCCGGGTCTGGTGTGACAGGATGGACGCCAGTTACCATCCAGCACTGCTTTACACTTTGAGATCGATTGACGGTCCAGACTTCAAGGGGGCAGACGATGCCGCTCACTCCTGCCGACGTGCACAACGTCGCTTTCAGTAAGCCACCGATCGGCAAGCGCGGCTACAACGAAGACGAGGTCGATGCCTTCCTCGATCTCGTCGAGAACGAGCTGGCCCGTCTCATCGAGGAGAACAGCGACCTGCGGCAGCGGGTCAGCGAGCTGGATCAGGAGCTCGCGTCGGCCCGCGCGGGCGGTGGCGCCCAGCCCACGCAGACGCTGCCAGTCTACGAGCCGGAGCCCGAACCCGCACCGGCTCCGGAGCCCACCTACGAGGCCCCGCCGCAACAGCAGCAACCGGCCGCGGCCACCGAGGACCAGCACCTGCGTGCAGCCAAGGTGCTCAGCCTGGCCCAGGACACCGCAGACCGGCTGACCAACAGCGCCAAGGCAGAGTCCGAGAAGATGCTCGCCGATGCCCGTGCGCAGGCCGACCAGATGGTCACCGAGGCGCGGCAGACCGCCGAGACCACGGTCGCCGAAGCGCGGCAGCGCGCCGACGCGATGCTCGCCGATGCGCAGACCCGTTCGGAAACCCAGCTGCGTCAGGCCCAGGAGAAGGCCGACGCGCTGCAGGCCGATGCCGAGCGTAAGCACTCCGAGATCATGGGGACGATCAACCAGCAGCGCACGGTGCTCGAAGGCCGACTCGAACAGCTGCGCACCTTCGAGCGGGAGTACCGCACGCGGTTGAAGACGTACCTGGAATCTCAGCTCGAGGAGTTGGGCCAGCGTGGCTCGGCAGCGCCGGTGGACTCCGGAGCCAACAGCGACGGCGGCTTCAACCAGTTCAACCGGGGCAACAATTAGTCACGTGCGCCGCCGTCCAATCTTGTCCTCCCGGACCGTTCCGTGCTGATCGTCGCGCTGGTACTCGCCGTGATCGGCCTCGCGGCGCTGGTCACCGCTGTGGTGACCAGCAACGAGCTGATCGCCTGGGTGTGTATCGCCGCCAGTGTGATCGGCGTGGTGCTCCTCATCGTCGACGCGCTGCGGGACCGCTCCCGGGCCGGCGCCGACGAGGAATCCGACGCCGAGGTGACCGACGACACCGACATGGCCGAGACCACGTCCGATGTCGAGGATTATCCCGACGAACCGCCGATCGCCGACTACCAGGACGACGCCGTACCGGCGGAGGACGAGTCCGACACCGTGGCGGCCGAGCCCAGCTCGACGGAGGGCGACAACGGGGACACCGCCAGGAACTGAGGCGGTGCCCGTCGGGTCACTGAGGGGCCGAGACGGTCGGGCTGGCCAGCGCGGCCCGGACTTCGTCGTCGCCGACCTGGTGGAAGTCGGTGAACACCTGACCCACGGCGTGGAAGTCGGCCGGTGTGGTCGAGCAGACCACGTCGTCGGCCTCGTCGCGAAATTCGCGAAACACCGAGGCCGGGCCCACCGGCACCGCGACCACGACCTGTGCCGCACCGGCCTGCCGCACCGAGCGTGCGGCGGCGACCATGCTGGCTCCGGTCGCGATTCCGTCGTCGACGAGGATCACCGTCCGGCCCGTCAAATCCAGCGGAGGGCGGCCACCCCGGTAGGCCTGCTCGCGCCGGTGCAGTTCGGCGGTCTCCCGCTCGATGGCATCCTGGACCTGATCCGGCCCGATGCCCAGGCTGCGCACCAGGCCTTCATTGAGCACCACCCCGCCGCCCGTGGCGACCGCACCCATGGCCAGTTCGGGGTGCTGCGGTACGCCCAGCTTGCGCACCAGGCAGACGTCCAGCGGCGCCTGCAGGTGAGCCGCCACCTCCCAACCAATGGGAACCCCGCCGCGGGCCAGACCCAGTACCTGCAGGTCCTGCCGACCCCGGTAGCGCTCCAGATCCCGCGCGAGGATCTGACCTGCCTCGCGGCGGTCTCGAAATGTTCGCGGTATCCGCGGTATCTCAGTCATGACACGCTCATCGCCGGATGGTTCACAGTGTTCGCCTCTGCACGGGTACCCGCGCGCTTTCCGGGCAATCCGGTGCGGTACCGGTGACGAATACTGCGCAGACGACACGACAGGTTCGGAGGACCATGGGCATCGAACACGAGAGCCACCTCGATCATCCCGTCGACACCGTGTGGGACTGGCATGCCCGGCCCGGCGCGATGCCCCGGCTGGTTCCGCCGTGGCAGCCCATGACGGTGGTGCAGGAGGCCGAGTCGCTCGCCGACGGAGTCGCGGTGCTCGGGCTGCCCGGCGGGCTGCGCTGGGTGGCCCGCCATGATCCGTCGGCCTATGCGCCCGGCAGTCGTTTCGTCGACGAGTTGTCCGCCCAGGGGCCGGCGTCCTGGCCGGCTCGGCTGGTCGGAAGCTGGCGGCACACCCACACGTTCGCCGATGTGGGCGGACGGACCCGCATGCACGACCGGGTCGAGACCATCGTGCCCGAAGCAGCGCTGCGCTCGACGTTCGTCTACCGCCACCGTCAGCTCGCCGACGACCTGGCCTCGCACCGCGACGCCGCCGACGCGGGTCTGGGACCCTCGGTCATCGCGATCACCGGCTCATCGGGTCTGGTCGGCAGCGCGCTCTCGGCCTTTCTCACCACCGGCGGGCACCGTGTCATCAGGTTGGTGCGCCGTGCGGCGCACGGTGACGACGAGCGCACCTGGGATCCGCAGAATCCGGCCCCCGATCTGCTCAGCGGCGTCGATGCCGTCATCCACCTGGCCGGTGCCTCGATCGCCGGTCGCTTCACCGAAGCCCACCGCGCCGCCATCCGGGACAGCCGCATCGAGCCGACCCGCAAGCTGGCGGTCGCGGCGACAACAGCGCCGGACGGGCCCCGGGTGTTCATCAGCGCCTCAGCGGTCGGCGTGTACGGCTACGACCGCGGGGACACCCCGTTGACCGAGGACAGCTCACACGGCAGCGGGTTCCTCGCCGACGTCGTCACCGACTGGGAGGCTGCGACGGCGCCTGCGGTCGACGCCGGGCTGCGGGTGGTGACGGTGCGCACCGGCATCGTGCAAGCCGCCGCGGGCGGAACGCTGCGGTTGCTGCGGCCGTTGTTCGCCGCGGGTCTCGGCGGGCGGCTGGCTTCGGGGCGGCAGTGGCTGGCCTGGGTCGGTCTGGACGACCTGCTCGACGTCTATCACCGCGCCCTCTACGACGAGCGGCTGACCGGCGCGGTCAACGCGGTGGGACCCGAACCGGTGCGCAACTCCGAGTACACCGCCGCCCTGGCCTCGGTGCTGCACCGGCCCGCGGTGCTACCGGTGCCTGCGCTGGGCCCCCGGGTGTTGCTTGGCGAGCAGGGGGCCCGCGAGCTGGCCGAGGCCAGCCAGCGGGTGATGCCGGCGAAGCTGACCGCGCTCGGACACCGCTTCCGCCACCCGGACGTGGGTGACGCGCTGGCCCATCAGCTCGGCCGGGACTGACCTGCGACGTGGGTCAGGAAGCCGGCTACCAGCGTCCTGATCCGAGGCGCGACATCATCGGCCAATTCTGTTGTCCGGGTGAGTAAATCGTCGGCATTCAGACCCAGCGCGGCCAACTCTCCGACGTCGTCGCCGGTGATCCAGTTCTCCAGCAACGCGACATCGACCTCCGGATGGAACTGCAACGCCAGAGCGCGGCCCAGGGTGAAGGCCTGCGACGCATCCGGGGTTCTGGCCAGCTCGACGGCCCCGGGCGGAAGGGTCCACCGATCGAAATGCCATTGGAACCACGCGCCGCCCGGCACGATGTCCGGCTGGGCGCTGGCGGTGTCGAACCAGCCGATCTCCGGGCGCGTCGAGCGACCCACGGTGCCGCCGAAGGCCTGCGCCAGCAGCTGACCACCGAAACACACCCCCAACAGCGCGATCCCGGCCGCCGCGGCGTCACGCACCAGCTGCATCTCGGTACCCACCCAGCTCGCCCGCAATGCCGGGTCGTACACCGGCCAGCGGGCGCCCAGCGGGACGATGACGTCGTAACCGCGCGGGTCGGGAAAGACCACCTCGCTGGCAGGGTCGTGGGCGCGGTCGGACGTGACCACGTCGAACGTGTCGACGTCGTAGCCGAACTCGCCGAACGCCTCGGCGAGCAACGCCTCGGTCGCCAGGGGGTCGTTGCGTAGAAACAGAACCGTGCGTGTCACCGGCCCATTATCGCGTCCGAGCGGGTGCGCTCGTCGGGCCGGTCGCCACTGTCCGGTGCCTGGTGAACGTCAGGCGATCTTCCGGAGCGGCGCTCGCTCAGCCCTCAGCAGCCTCAGAACTGTAGGCGCCCAGCAGATCCCGCGCGGATACCACCCCGACCAGCGACCCGTCCTGTTCGACCAGGATGTGGCGGATGTAGTGCTCCATCATCCGGTTCGCGACCTCGTCGACGGTGTCCTCGGCGCTCGCCCAGACCAGTTTGGTACTGGCGACATCACCGGCCCGCACGGTGGTCGGATCGCTGCCGGCGGCCACCACGCGGACGACGTCACGCTCACTGAGGACAGCGGCGGGGCGCTGCTCGTCGCCGACCACGACCATCCCGACGTCACGGGAGACCAGCGCACGGGCCACGTCGGCGATCGAGGCGTCGGCGGACACCCGTGCGACCGAATCGCCGGTGAGAGTCGAGACCGGGGTGGAGCCAACCAGTGGTATACGTGTCATCCCTTCATGCTGCTCGGTGCGTTCGCCTGCGCCTAGTGACCTCCGTCCCTTCTTCTGGGGATCTCGGACCCTGCGCCGAGATCTGGCAATCGATGTTGCTGACTGCTGGTCTGCTTTGTCTCTGCGCGCTCACGGAAATTTGCTCGCTGCAGCTGAGTCGCATGCTCGGGGGAAGTGACGTAGCCCCGTGGTCACCGCAGATGTCATTCATTTGGACACCGGTTCGGCAATTGTTCGCATATTCGACAATCGCAAAGAAGTTAGTCACGGGACTACCTGTCAGCTGGCCGAAGCTCGTCTGGAGGCCGTGGAGAATTTATTTGCCGAATCCGCCGTCGGCTTGTACTGTACGCCCATCTGAACAGCTAGGTAACGGCTAAGAGCGGTTTCGCAACAGTTAGCTTATATAGTTCAACTATGCGTTCATCGCATCGCGTCTGGTCGGGAGAATTGCCATCCTTGACGCTGCCGCCGGATATCGGGTTCAATGCTTTTCACAGACGTTAATATCGTTTCGTGATCGGAGCGGGGCTTTGGCCGGCCACCGAGATGCGGGCGCTGAGGTGAGACGGGAGTGCGTTGCTGATGGGTTACGGACGATTTGTCGGACGCGTTGGTGTGTTAGCTGTGGCGCTGGGGATCGGGTTGGCCGGTCCAGCGGTGGCGACTGCGGACCCCTCCGACGAGAGCAGCACCAGTGGGGCCGGTCCCGACAACGCCACCACCGGCGCGGCGAAGACCGGAGCGGCCGCGGAGGCCTCGACAGATCCCGACGCCTCGAACTCGGATGTCTCGGACACCGACCCGGCAGGGGCGGGCGACGCCGCCCCCGATGACGCCGAACAGGACGAGGTCGATGCCGCGGACGCCGTCGCCGACGAACTCGACGAGATGACGGGCGAGGAGGCCGCGGACTCCGAGGCCGTCACTGCCGAGGAGGCAGAGGGCGTTCTTACCGGCGGGGCTGCCGATACGGCCGGCTCCGATGACGACCCGGCCGACCCGGACGGCGCCCCCGTCGAGGTCGGGGCCGAAGGCCAGGTGAGCCCCGGTGTCGATCTGAATTCCGCTGTCGGTGATGTCGAGTCCAACGGCGCGGCCGCCGCCGATCCCACCGCCGGCTCTGCTGGCTCCGGGTACGGATCGCAACCGGCCGAGGAGGCGCCCGAGTCCGAGCCGGATACGCAGGCCGCGGCTGAGCTACAGGCAGAGCCTGCCCCGACCGACGCCGCGGTCGGCAGTGACGACGGTCAGCCGGCGACAGCCGCCCGGTCCACCGCCACGGCGCTGCGGCAGCAGTCGGCGCCTGACACCACCACTGTCGTCGACACGCACGACGCGTCGGCCGACCTTGCGCCGCAGTCCGCGACCACGGGCCTGGCCGGGTTGGTGTCGAAGTTCCTGGGACTTCTCGGCATCGGGCCCTCGGCCAGCGACACCGGCGTCCCGCTGCCGTCCTTCGAGTTCGTCACCGCGGTGTTCGGGGCCATCCGCCGGGAGATGGACCGACTGTTCTCCAACGACGGGCCCAGCGCCGCGCCGGCGCTGACCGGGCAGGCAGGCCCGGGAGTGCTCACCGGGTCGCTGGGTGCCACGGATCCCGAGGGCGACCCGTTGCGCTACAGCGTGGTGCAGGCGCCCGGCCAGGGTGCGGTGACGGTCGACGCGGACGGTGACTTCGTCTACACCGCCGGCCCGGATCTCGCCGCCGCCGGCGGCACCGACACCTTCGTCGTCCGGGTCCGCGACACCGGGTTCAGACTGCTGTCCGCCGGCCCGCGCACCACCGAGGTCCCGGTGACCGTGACCGTCTCAGCCGCCGAGGCCGGTAGCGCTGAGACGTCGGCGGCCGCCGTGCCCACCGCCATGCTGCTGGTTGCGGCGCAGGGCACCTCCACCGGCAGCGGTTCGGTGTATCAGGTCAGCGCGTCAGGTCCGGACATCGTCGGCTTCGACCCGGCCAAGGACAAACTCGACCTCGGTGACGTGTCAGTGCACAACTTCATCGTCGTCGACACCGCCGAGGGCGTCGGCTTCCGCAACCCGTGGTCAGGTGAGACGGCGATCATCCAGGGCGTGTCGCTGGGCCAGCTCACCGTCGACAGCTTCACCCCCATCATCAACGATCATCTGCGCCAAGACCTTTCGGGCGCACTGGCGTGGGAACACGGCGTCACCGCCGCGCCCGGCACGGTGTATGCGCGGTCCCATGAAATCGGCCAGATCGACCGCGTCGCGTTCGACGCCGCCACCGACGTCGTCGACTTCCGCTACTACGGCACCCGCGAACAGCTCTACATGACCGACACCCCCGAAGGCGTCGTCATCTCGAACGCGGGGACCGGTCAGGCCCTGATCCTGCAGGGTGTCTCCACCGCCCAGCTCACCGCCACGAACTTCGTCTTCCACAACGCCCAGGTCCGCGAAGACCGGTTGCACCTGCAGCTCGGCATCGGCACCGTGCCCAACTCTCAGGTGCTCCCCCAGGGGGTGCCGATCGCCGGCACCGACAACTGGCCGACGGCCGCCGGAAACGGTGCGCCCCCGAGCGGGCAGACCGGCACCACCACGACGATCGCGTGGCAGTACGGCACCCACACCACGCTCGACTTCGACCCTGCCGCAGACACGCTCGACTTCGGCTGGTTCAAAGCCCACGAGTTCACCGTTGACGAGGTCAGTGGTTCGACCCGCATCGCCATCGTCAACAACAACCAGTCCTACACGTTGACCGGCGTCGGCCTCGGCGAGCTCCAGATGAGCAACATCGTGGCCCTCGACGACACCGCCCGCGCCAAGTGGCAGACGCTGATCTCCAATGCGGCGCCGCCGGTTTCGAGGCCGACCGTCTCCGTCGGTGACGCCAGCGCCGCCGAAGGCGACTCGGATTCCACGACGCTCACCTTCACGGTGACCCTGTCCGAGCCGGCGGGTCAGCCCGTCACGGTCAGCTACTCGACAGCCAACGGCACCGCCACCGCGGCGGGTGCTGACTACACGCCCACGGTCGGCACCCTGACGTTTGCCGCCGGTGAGACCGTCAAGACTGTCAGCGTCGCGGTCACCGGCGACACCATGGTCGAGCTCGACGAGCAATTCACCCTGAACCTCTCGGCGCCGGTCAACGCTGTCATCGGTGACGGCGTGGGCGTCGCGACCATCGTCAACGACGACGTCGACACCGCCCCGTCGACTCCGCCGGCGGTGTCCATCGCTGACCTCGCCGTCGCCGAGGGCGACGGCGAACACAGCCACTTCATGTTCACGGTGACCCTGGACAAGGCGTCCGACGAGACGGTGACCGTGCAGTACTCGACGTCCGACGGCACGGCCATTGCCGGTGTGGACTACACCGCCACCACGGGCACCGTCACGTTCGCGCCGGGCGTCACGACACAACTCGTGCATGTCGACGTCATCGGTGATGCCGCCGCGGAGCAGCACGAAACGTTCACGGTCACACTGTCGAGTCCGGTCGGCGCGACGCTGGCCGACGGCAGCGCGACCGGCACCATCACCGACGATGACACCGTCACCACCGTGCCCGGCCTCAACTCCGGCAACCCGGGCGACGAACTGTGGGGAGAGGCGTTCTACGCCCCCTACGTCGACATGGGTCTGTGGCCCGTCCCCGACCTCGTCGCGATCGCCCAGGGGCGCGGTGCCTCGTTGGTGACGCTCGGCTTTCTGCAGGCCACCCCGGACGGCAAGCTGGCCTGGGCCGGTCTGTCTGCGTTGGCGCCCGATTCGGACTTCGAACAGGCTCAGGCCATCAACAGTTCCATCGCGGCGCTGCAGGCGGCGGGCGGCGACGTGATGATCTCGCTCGGTGGAGCCTCCGGGACCAGCCTGGCCCAGTGGTACGCCACCCGCGGGCTCAGCGCCCGTTCCCTGGCCGACGCCTACGTCGCTGTCGCACAGACGTATTCACTGCATCGCATCGACTTCGACATCGAGGGGTCCGCCGTCGCCGACGCCGCCTCGATCGCATTGCGCAGCCAGGCGTTGGCCTTGATGCAGCAGGATCTGCCCGACCTCGAGGTGTGGTACACGCTGCCGGTGTTGCCCACCGGCCTGACCGCCGACGGCCTGAACGTGGTCCGCTCGGCCGTCAGCGCGGGCGTCAAACTCGACGGGGTCAACGTGATGGCGATGGACTACGGCGAGTCCGCCGCGCCGACCAGCGGCCCGAACGCCAAGACCATGGGCGCCTACGCGATCCAGGCTGCCGAGTCCACCTACGCCCAATTGTCGGCGCTCTACGGCGAATTCGGTCAGTCCTTCGGCTGGAATCAGGTCGGGGTGACGCCGATGATCGGGGTCAACGACGTCACTACCGAGGTGTTCACCGTCGCAGACGCCCAGGCGCTCGAGGACTTCGCCCGCGCCAAGGGTCTCGGGATGCTGTCGATGTGGTCGGTGGCCCGCGACACCCCGGGCAGCCTCGGGCAGGCCTCGCCCACCGCATCGGGCCTCGACCTGCCCGCCGGCAGCTTCAGCGCCGTCTTCAACGACTACGGCACCGCCAACGACGTCGGTGACGCGCTGCCCACGCTGTCCATCTCCGATGCTGCCGTCGTCGAGGGCGACGGCGGGCAGACCCACGTGATGTTCACCGTGACGTTGAGCGCGGCCTCGGATGAGGCGGTGTCGGTGGGGTATGTGACGTCGAACGGGACCGCGACCGCGGGGGTGGACTACACGGCGGCATCCGGGGTGGTGACGTTCGCGCCGGGGGTGACCTCGCAGATGGTGCATGTGATGGTCGCCGGGGATGCTGTGGTGGAGGGTGACGAGACGTTCACGGTGAGTTTGTCGAATCCGTCGGGGGCGACGATCGCTGATGGTTCGGCGGTGGGCACGATCACCAATGATGATGTGGCGCCGACTCCGACGCCGGGTGCGTCGTCGGTGACGTATGTGGTCTCAGATGATTGGGGTTCGGGGTTTGTCGCCGGGGTGAAGGTGACTGCGGGTTCGGCCTTTGACGGCTGGACGGTGGAGTTCGATACGCCGGCTCGGATCAGCAATATCTGGAACGCCGAGATCGTCAGTCATGTCGGTCAGCACTATGTGGTGCGTAATGCGTCGTGGAACGCGAAGGTGGCCGCGGGGCAGAGTGTGGAGTTCGGTTTCCAGGCGGCCCCCGGTGGTGGGTCGTCGGCGGTGACGGGGTTCGTGGTCAACGGGTCGTCGACCGGTGGGCCCGCGCCGGTGGTGCCGAAGGTGTCGGTCGCTGATGCGTCGGTCGCCGAGGGTGACAGTGGCACGACGCAGTTGACGTTCACGGTGACGTTGGATGCGGCCTCGGATGAGGCGGTGTCGGTGGGGTATGTGACGTCGAACGGGACCGCGACCGCGGGGGTGGACTACACCGCCGGCAACGGCACCATCACCTTCGCTCCCGGGGTGCTGTCCCAACAGATCAGCGTCACCGTCACCGGGGACGGGACCGCCGAAACCGACGAGACGTTCACGCTGACCCTGTCCAGCCCGTCCGGGGCGACGATCGCCGACGGCGCCGCGACCGGAACCATCCTCAACGACGACGTGATCAACCCGGCGAACCTGATGCTGAGCATCTCCGACGCCTCGGTGGTCGAAGGCGCTCCGGGAAGCGGCGTCGCCCCCGGCTGGTTCAGCACCTCGGGTAACCAGATCGTCGACTCAGCAGGCAATCCCGTGCAGATCGCCGGCATCAACTGGTTCGGCATGGAGAGCGACATCTTCACCCCGCACGGGCTGTGGACCCGCAACTACCAGGACATGATGGATCAGATGGTGGCCCTGGAGTTCAACACCATCCGGCTGCCCTACTCCAGTGAGATGCTGCACACCACCAAGATGCCGTCGGGCATCGACTTCTACCGCAACCCCGAACTGGCCGGGCTGACCCCGATCGAGATCATGGACGAGGTCATCCGTTATGCCGGCGAGGTCGGGCTTCGGGTGATCCTCGACCACCACCGCAGCAGCGCCGGGGCCGGCGCCACCGCCAACGGGCTGTGGTACGAGGGCCAGTACACGGAGGCGCAGTGGATCGCGGATTGGCAGATGCTGGCCGCGCGATACGCCGACGACCCCACCGTGATCGGAGCAGACCTGCACAACGAACCGCACAACGGGACGTGGGGCGGTGGCGGAGCGACCGACTGGGCTGCGGCCGCCGAGCGTGCCGGCAATGCGATTCTGGCGGTCAACGACAACTGGCTGATCTTCGTCGAGGGCGTGGCCAGCTACGAGGGACAGCACTACTGGTGGGGCGGCAACCTGATGGGGGTGGCCGACCGGCCCATCGTGCTCGACGTGGCCGACCGGGTGGTGTATTCGCCGCACGACTATCCGAACTCGGTCTACGCCCAACCGTGGTTCCAGGGAACCGATTTCGGGGACGCGCTACCCGACAAGTTCGAGCAGATGTGGGGCTACATCTACGAGCAGAACATCGCCCCGATCTATCTGGGCGAGTTCGGCACCCGGCTCAGTGATCCCAAGGACGTCGTCTGGTACGAGGCGATCACGTCGTACCTGTCGGGCGACTTCGACAACGACGGCACCATCGACATCGCCGCCGGCACCCAGGACATGTCCTGGACGTTCTGGTCGTGGAACCCCAACTCGACCGACACCGGCGGCATCCTGGCCGACGACTGGAACACCGTCAACGAGAACAAGTTGGTCTACCTCGAGGCGTTGCAGTTCGACTTCGACGAGAACACCTCAGGTGTGCTGGCCAACTTCGTGGTCACCCTCGCCCAGCCGTCGAACCAGACGGTGACGGTGCGGTACGCGACGTCCAACGGCACCGCCACCGGCGGTGACGACTACGTCGCGACCACCGGCACGCTGACGTTCGCACCGGGGGAGACCAGCAAGACCATCAGCGTGGTGGTGCTCGGCGACACCGTTGCGGAGGGCGCCGAGAGCTTCCTGGTGACGCTGTCCAGCCCGACGGGCGCCACGGTCGGCGACGGCATCGGCACCGGCACGATCACCGACGGGACGGTCGTCTAGCGGTCAAGCCCGCCACAGTGTGACAGCCTGAGGGCATGGGAAGGTACGCAGGTGTTTTCGGCCCGCACGCTCCGGAAGCCACCTATGTCGCGCACGACTACGCCGAACATCTCTTCGACACCGGCGAGGTCGAGCTCAACTACGCCGTCACCGGCCGGTCCGACAAGCCGGCGTTACTGCTGATCCCAGGCCAGTCGGAATCCTGGTGGGGCTATGAGGCGGTGATGCCGCTACTGGCGGAGCACTTCCATGTGCACGCCGTGGACCTGCGCGGGCAGGGTCGTTCCACCAGGACCCCGCATCGATACACCCTCGACAACATCGGAAACGATCTCGTTCGTTTTCTCGACGGGGTCATCGGACGTCCGGCCTTCATCAGCGGTCTGTCCTCCGGCGGCCTGGCCAGCGCCTGGCTCTCCGCCTACGCCAAGCCCGGTCAGGTGATCGCGGCATGTTGGGAAGATCCGCCGTTCTTCAGTTCGGAGACCGCGCCCATGGTGGGGCCGCCGATCACCGACAGCATCGGTCCGCTGTTCGGGATGTGGGCGAAGTATCTCGGAGACCAGTGGAGTGTCGGCGACTGGGACGGGTTCGTCGCCGCGGTGCCGGAGGAACTGGCCGACTGGCAGGCCCACGTCGCGCTGGTCGTCGGCACCGAGGAGCCGGCCCAGAACCTGCGTGAGTACGACCCCGAGTGGGGAAAGGCGTTCATCACCGGAGCGTTCGCCGCCAGCTGCCCCCATCACGTGATGCTGAGCCAGGTGAAGGTACCGGTGCTGTTCACCCATCACTTCCGGATGATCGACGAGAGCTCCGGGGGGCTGATCGGTGCGTGCTCGGACGTACAGGCCGGACGGGTGACCCAGTTGGTCAAAGGTGGTGGCGCGACGCTCACCTACCGGTCGTTTCCGATGATGGGTCACTCCATGCACGGCCAAGACCCGGCGTTGTTCGCCGAGACCTTCCTCGACTGGGCATCCCGATTCACCTCGTGACCGACGTGCCAAGACGCCGTGGTGGACAGCGGCGCCGAACTTTGCCACGTCTCCGACACCGATTCAGGTCAGCGTGACTCGGATCGTGCCGTCGACCTCGGTGACGGCGTAGGAGGGCACCGACATGTCCGCCCCGGACACCTCGCGGCCCGTGCACAGGTCGAACGTGTGGTTGTGCAGCGGGCACACGATGACCCGGTCGTCGGCGAGGCCGTCGGCCAGCGGTCCGCCCTTGTGCGGGCAGACCGCGCCGACGGCCCGCAGCGATCCGTCGCGGAGCCGGAAGACGGCGATCTGCTCGCCGTCGACGGCGAACGTGCGCCCCTCGCCGACGGGCACCTCGTCCAGGCGGCCCACCTCGATCATCGCCACACCTTCCGTTCAGACTGCGCCAGCCGCGGGATTTTCACCGAAAACACCACGCTGGACGCAGTCTCAACGAGGTCGTCGCGCTCATCGCACCGGCACCTTCGGTAGCGGAAGCAACGGCAGCGACGACCGGAACTGGCCCTCCGACCGCGGTTCCTGCCCGTCGCGCCACGGGTCGCGGTAGGCGTCGATCGACTTCTGCATCCGCTCGTCGAGGCCGGTGACGACGTCGTCGTCGGGAGCTTCCACGAGCACGTCCCGCAGGTGCTCGATGCCCACCCGCGGCACCCACTTGTACGTCCGCTCGAGCCAATCGGCGCTCTCGCGGTAGTACTGCAGGAAGCGGCCGGTCAACGTCATCACCTCCTCGGGAGAATCGACGGTGGCCAGCAGATCGCCCTTGCGAATGTGCGCGCCCGCCGCGCCGCCGACGTAGATCTCCCACCGACCGCCGTCGACGGCGACGACGCCGAGGTCCTTGCACAGTGCCTCGGCACAGTTGCGGGGACAGCCGGTGACGGCCAGCTTCATCTTGGCCGGGCTGGCCAGCCCCTGGTAGCGCTCCTCGATCGCGATGCCCAGTGCGGTGGAATCACCCACGCCGTAACGGCAGAAGTCACTTCCCACACACGTTTTCACGGTCCGGAAGCTCTTGCCGTAGGCATACCCCGACGGCATGTCCAGATCCGCCCACACCGCGGGCAGATCCTCTTTGCGCACCCCGAGCAGGTCGATGCGCTGCCCGCCGGTCAGCTTGATCATCGGGATCTCGTACTTCTCGGCGACATCGGCGATCTTGCGTAGCTGCGCGACGCTGGTGACACCGCCCTTCATCTGCGGCACCACCGAGAAGGTGCCGTCGCGTTGGATGTTGGCGTGCACCCGGTCGTTGATGAACCGGGCGTCGCGCTCGTCGACGTACTCGTCGGCCCACATCATGTCCAGGAGCGACGCCAGCGCCATCTTCGATCCGGCGTCCTCCTTGCCGTCGGGTGCCAACGCGGCGAACACCGACGACACCGAGTGCAGCTTGAGCTCGCGGATGTGACGCATCAGCGTCGGCTTGTCGTAGGGAATCCCGGGGACGTACCACGATGCCGACGGGTCTTCGGTCACCGCTCCGCCGGCCGCCCACTCGACGACCTGGCAGACCAGCTCCTTGCAGGAGCCGCAGCCCTTGCCGGCCTTGGTCTTGGCCATCACGCCGCTGACCGACTTGTCGCCGTCCTGCACGCAGGACACCAACGCGCCCTTGGACACTCCGTTGCAGTTGCACACCTGCGCGTCGTCGGCCAGCTCGGCGACCCCCACCCCGACGTCGGGGGTGCCGATGTCGAACATCAACTCCACGCGTTCGTCGGGCAACGGAAGTTGGCTGTCGAAAGCCTGGGTCAGGAACGACACCTTGGAGACGTCGCCGACCAGCGTGGCGCCCACCAGCTTGCCGTCGCGGATCACGATCGTCTTGTAGACGCCGTGCTTGGGTTCGGAGTACTGCACGAATTCGTCGTCGGGATGCTCGGGTGCCTTGATACCCATCGAGGCGACGTCCACCCCGGCGACCTTGAGCTTGGTGGCCACCCGCGACCCGTGATAGGCCGACGACGCGTCCCTGCCGGTCAGGTGGTCGGCGAGTACCTTGGCCTGTTCCCACAGCGGGGCCACCAAACCGTAGACCTGGCCGCGGTGCTGGGCGCACTCACCGACGACGTAGACGTCGTCGTCGTCCACCGAGCGCATGTGGTCGTCGGTGACGATGGCGCGCTCGACGGTCAGCCCGGCCCGCTGCGCCAGACCGACATTGGGGCGGATCCCTGCGGCGATGACCAACATGTCGCAGTCCAGGCCGGATCTGTCGGCGAACAGGACCCGCGACAGCCTGCCGTTCTCGACGAGCACCTCGGTGGTCCGCTTCTCGGTGTGGACCCCGATGCCGAGGCCCTCGACCGACTTGCGCAGGATGTCGCCGCCGAGTTCGTCGAGTTGGGCGTTCATCAACGTCGGCCCGGCGTGCACGACGTCCACAGCCAGCCCCCGGTTCTGCAGCCCGCGTGCGGCTTCCAGGCCCAGCAGTCCGCCGCCGATGACGACGGCCTTCGTGCGGGTGGCCGCCTCACCGATCATGGCCGCGGTGTCATCGAGGGTGCGGAACCCGAAGACGCCGTCGGCCAGCGTCTTGTCGTCGGCCCACAGGCCGGGCATCGGCGGAAAGAACGAGCGGCTGCCGGTGGCCAGGATCAACTTGTCGTACCGCATCGCGGTGCCGTCGTCGGCGTAGACGAGGTGGGCGAAGGTATCGACGCGAACGACGCGGACTCCGGCCCGCAGGTCGATGCCGTTGTCGGTGTACCAGTCCATCGCGTTGAGGTAGATCTCGCCCGGATCGTCGACGCCGGCGAGCACGTTCGACAGCAGGATCCGGTTGTAGTTGCCGTACGGCTCGTCACCGAACACGGTGATGGTGAACCTCTCGGCACCGTCGCGAGCCAGGACCTCCTCGATGGCCCTGATGCCCGCCATGCCATTGCCGACGACGACGAGATTGGCCTTGGCCGTCGGGTGTGCCTGTCCGTTGGCGGGAGCGGTCTCGACGACGGTCATCTAGACCTCCACCAGCCCGAGGTCGACGATGACGGTGCCGGACGTGCCTTCGGGCGCGGCCACCTGGAGTTCGAGCACGGTGTCGGCGAGAAGATCTTCGACCACCCGCAGCGCCACATGGGTGGCGCCCTGGGCGGCGATCGGGAAGTAGCGCATCGGTGCACCGTCGCGGTAGAGCACGACGGTGATCATCTGGTCGCTGGAGTTCCCGCCGCGGAAATACACCGGTTGTGTGGTGGCCCCGGCGGGCACGGTGTAGCACAGTGAACCATCGAGCGGAGCCGGCTTGTCATAGCCGCTGCCGTCGAAGTCGAACGCGCCTTGCAGAAATCGGGGCGTGCTGCCGTCGGTCATGCGCTGGTCTCACCTTCTCGTGACGTCGCGGTCGTCGGCCGGGGCTGCTCTCGGCCGATGCGCTGTCGGAATGAGTCGCCGAACATGTTGTACGACAACAGGTTCAGCGCTATCTTCGAAAAGCCGACAGCGGGTGGAATTCGGGCCTCAGCCCGAAGCTAGGACGCGGGTGTTACGGCATTGTTTCGCCGATGATTCAGCGATGAATACCGTCGCTGACATCGTCGACTCGGCGGCGTTGAGATCTTTGTTTCGGCCGTTTAACGGCTGCTGCCAGGGTCCGTAACACGGGATTCCTAGCGTCGACGCACAGCCACGGCTCCGAGACGGCGCCTGGACAAGTTCGGCCCCAGCCACCACTCCCGAGGAGAGACCCGTGACGGTCACGAGTAACCCGGCGCCCGACATCGCGGCGCCCCCGCAGGCCCACCACAGGGGCAAGCACTGGATCGACGACTGGCGGCCCGAGGACCCGGAGTTCTGGAACGGCACCGGCCGCCCGATCGCTCGGCGCAACCTCATCTTCTCGATCTTCGCCGAGCACATCGGCTTCTCGGTGTGGTTGCTGTGGAGCATCGTCGTGGTCCAGATGACCGCCGCGGCCGACGGCAGCGCAGCGGCCTCAGGGTGGGCGCTGACCACCACCCAGGCCCTCTGGCTGGTGGCCGTACCCAGCGGTGTGGGCGCGTTCCTGCGCATCCCGTACACGTTCGCGGTGCCGGTTTTCGGTGGCCGCAACTGGACGGTGGTCTCGGCTCTGCTGCTGTTGATCCCGTGCCTGTTGATGTCGTGGGCAGTCAGCGATCCCGGCTTCTCGTTCGTCGGGCTGTGCCTGATCGCGGCGACCGCGGGCTTCGGCGGTGGCAACTTCGCCTCGTCGATGGCCAACATCTCGTTCTTCTACCCGGAACGGGAGAAAGGCTGGGCGCTGGGCCTCAATGCCGCCGGCGGCAACATCGGGGTCGCGGTGGCCCAGAAGATCATCCCGCTGGTCGTGGTGGCCGGCGGCGGCGTGGCGCTGTCGCGCGCGGGGTTGTTCTACGTTCCGCTGGCGATCGCTGCCGCGGTGTGCGCGTTCCTGTTCATGAACAACCTCACCGAGGCCAAAGCTGATGTGAAGCCGGTCTTCCAGTCGTTGCGCCACCGTGACACCTGGATCATGTCGCTGCTCTACATCGGCACCTTCGGCTCGTTCATCGGCTATTCGGCGGCATTCCCCACACTGCTCAAAGCGGTCTTCGACCGGGGTGACATCGCTTTGGCGTGGGCGTTCCTCGGCGCCGGCATCGGCTCCGTGGCGCGTCCGCTGGGGGGCAAGCTGTCCGACCACTACGGCGGAGCGCGGATCACCGCACTGAGCTTCGTGATGCTGGCGGTCGGAGCCGCCGCGGCGCTGTGGTCGGTGAACGCGGTGAACCTGCCGATGTTCTTCGTCGCCTTCATGTTCCTGTTCGTCGCCACGGGTATCGGCAACGGCTCCACCTACCGGATGATCTCGAAGATCTTCCGCGTCAAGGGTGAAGACGCCGGCGGCGCACCGGAGACGATGGTGCTCATGCGGCGTCAGGCGGCGGGTGCGCTCGGCATCATCTCGTCGGTCGGCGCTTTCGGCGGGTTCGTGGTGCCGCTGGCCTACGCCTGGTCGAAGGCCCAGTTCGGCAACATCCAGCCGGCGTTGCAGTTCTACGTGGTGTTCTTCATCCTGTTGCTGGCGGTCACCTGGTTCTTCTACATCCGCAAGAGCACCCGCATGGGACAGGTCGGGGTGTGAACCGAGCCGAATCGATGCGTGCTAGGAGACCATGGCAGACCCAGTCGACTCACCGACACTGACCCGCACCGCGTGCTCGTACTGCGGAGTCGGGTGCGGGATTTCCGTCGAGACCCGCACCGACCCCGCTACGGGTGCTCCGGTGATCGCACGGGTGAGCGGAGATCGCCTGCATCCCACGAACTTCGGACGGCTGTGCACCAAGGGCGCCACCCACGCCGAACTCATGGCCGCCACCGAGGGCAGGCTGACCACCGCGCTGGTGCGGTCGGGCCGCGACGAGGACGCGGTGAGCACGCCCGTCGACGATGCGCTCGCGCAGGCCGGCGCGCGGCTGCGCGCCATCGTCGACGAGCACGGCCCGGATGCGGTGGCCCTCTACGTGTCGGGCCAGATGTCCATCGAGGCACAGTATCTGGCGACCAAGCTGGCGAAGGGCTACCTGCGCACCATTCACATCGAGTCCAACTCGCGGCTGTGCATGGCCAGCGCGGGCACCGGGTTCAAGCAGTCGTTGGGCTCCGACGGCCCACCGGGCTCCTATGCCGACTTCGACTCCACTGACCTGTTCTTCGTGACCGGGTCGAACATGGCCGACTGTCATCCGATTCTGTACCTGCGCATGGTCGACCGGCTCAAGGCAGGCGCGAAGCTCATCGTCGTCGACCCGCGTCGCACCACGACGGCCGACAAGGCGGACCTGTTCCTGCAGATCCGGCCCGGCACGGATCTGGCTCTGCTCAACGGCCTGCTGCATCTGCTCGTGCAGAGCGGCGACATCGACACCGACTTCATCGCCCAGCACACCGAAGGCTGGGAGGCGATGCCGGCGTTCCTCGCCGACTATCCGCCGCAGCGGGTCGCCGAGATCACCGGCCTGGCCGAGGACGACATCCGCACCGCCGCGCGGATGATCGCGGGGGCGGGGGAGTGGCTGAGCTGCTGGACGATGGGGCTGAACCAGAGCACCCACGGCACCTGGAACACCAACGCGATCTGCAACCTGCACCTGGCCACCGGGGCGATCTGCCGGCCCGGCAGCGGACCCATGTCGTTGACCGGGCAGCCCAACGCCATGGGTGGCCGGGAGATGGGCTACATGGGGCCGGGTCTGCCGGGGCAGCGGACGGTGCAGTCGGGCGACGACCGCGCCTTCGTGGAGCAACAGTGGGACCTCGAGCCCGGCACGATCCGCACCGACGTCGGGCCGGGGACCGTGGAATTGTTCCGCCGGCTCGGTACCGGGGAGATCAAGGCGGTGTGGATCATCTGCACCAACCCGGTGGCCAGCGTGGCCAACCGGGCGTCGGTGATCGAGGGCCTGCGCGCCGCCGAGCTCGTGATAACCCAGGACGCGTACGCCGACACCGCGACCAACCGTTACGCCGACATCGTGCTGCCGGCGACGCTGTGGGCCGAATCCGATGCGGTGATGGTCAACTCCGACCGCAATCTGACCCTGCTGGCGCAGTCGATCCCGCCGCCGGGGGATGCCCGCCCGGACTGGGAACTGATCTGCGGGGTCGCCCACCAACTCGGCTTCGGCGACGCGTTCAGCTACAAGACCAGCGAGGAGGTCTTCGACGAGATCCGCCGCTTCCACAACCCCGCAACCGGCTACGACCTGCGCGGGGTCAGTTACGAGCGACTGCGCGAAACCCCGGTGCAATGGCCGGCCCCGCCGGGCTGCGCCGACCGCAATCCGCTGCGCTACGTCAACGACGGTGTGTCCCAGGACTTGTTCACCGATAACGGAGGTCACCGGCCGCGGTTGGCGTTCGCGACCCCGTCGCGCCGGGCGGTGTTCCACGCCCGCCCGCACATGGACGCCGCCGAGCTGCCCGACGACGAGTTCCCGATGGTTCTCAACACCGGCCGGCTGCAGCACCAGTGGCACACCATGACCAAGACCGGCAAGGTGGCCAAGCTGAACAAGCTCAACAGCGCCCCGTCGATCGAGATTCACCCCGGCGACGCGGCGGCCCTGGACATCTGGGACGGCCGTCAGGTCGAGGTGTCCTCCCGCCGCGGCCGGGCCGTGCTGCCGGCCGTCGTCACCGACCGGGTGCGCCCCGGGAACACGTGGGTGCCGTTCCATTGGAACGACGAGCAGGGCGACGCCCTGGCCGTCAACGCCGTCACCAACGACGCCGTCGACCCGGTGTCGCTGCAGCCCGAGTTCAAGGTGTGCGCGGTGCGGCTGACCCCCGTTCCCGTCGCGACAGCCCTGCCTGTCTCGACGGACGCCCCCGCGTTGACCGACGACGAGAAGCTCTACCTGTCAGGCTTTCTGGCCGGGCTGGATGGCGGGCTGCCCGGGATCCCCGTGCTGCCGGACGCCGCCCCGGTCAGTGCCAGGGTCCGGCTGTGGGCCGACGGCCTGCTGGCCGGCCGGTTCTCCCGCCTGCCGCCAACCGCAGCCGACAGCGCGGCGGATCCGGCCCCGGCCGATGCTCCGCTGGTGCTGTGGGCGTCGCAGACCGGTAACGCCGAGGAGTTCGCCGGCACGCTGGGGGATCGGCTGCCGGGTGCCCGGCTGCAGGCCATGGACGACACGCCGCTGTCCGAGCTCGCGGCTGCGAACCGAATCATTCTGGTCACCAGCACCTTCGGCGACGGCGGCCCCCCGGACAACGGCGCCGACTTCTGGGAGCGGCTCGCGGCGCCCGAGGCGCCGTCGCTGGCCGGAGTGCAGTACACGGTGCTCGGCATCGGCGACCGGTCCTACGACAACTTCTGCGGCCACGCCAGATCGCTGGATGCGCGGCTGGCGGAGCTCGATGCCACCAGGATGCTCGACCGCACCGAGTGTGAGGCCTACGACCAACAGCAGATGACGCAGTGGGCGGACTCGGTCGTCGATCTCGTGGCCACGTCGGAGGAGGCACCCCCGGGAGTGGTGAGGACGGACACCGCCGCGACGATCGCGCCGGCCACAGATCCGGAATACACGCTGTTCACCCGGGACCGCCCGATCGACGCGCCGCTGTGCCGCAACATCCGGCTCACGCCGACCGGAGCCGCCAAGGACGTGCGGCAGTTCGGCTTCGACATCAGCGCCCACGACGTCAGTTACGCGGCCGGGGACTCGCTGGGCGTCTACGTGACCAACTCGGACTTCGTCGTCGAAAACTGGCTCACCGCAACCGGGTTGCGCGGTGATGAGGCGGTCGTCGTCGACGGCGTCGAGATGCCGATGCGCGAGGCGATCCGCGGGCATTTCGACGTGTGCAAGGTGACCCCCGGCCTCGTCGGGTTCGTCGCCGAGCATGCCCCCCGCCACGCGAAGCTCAAGAGGCTCCGCAGTGACCGTGACGAGTTGCAGGCGTGGCTGGGACAGCGCAACGGACTCGACCTGGTGAGCGAGTTCGGGGTGCGCGCGGATCCGCAGGAGTGGGCCCACGTGCTGGTCCGGCTGACTCCGCGGCAGTATTCGATCTCGTCGAGCCCGCTGGTGAGTCCTCACGAGGTGCAGCTGACGGTGTCGGTGGTGCGCTACGTGGGTGCCGACGGCGGCCCGCGCGCCGGGGTGGCGTCCAGCCATCTGGCCGAGCTGCCCGACTGCGCCCCGGTGCCGATTTTCCTGCAACGGTCCCCGCATTTCCGTCCCCCGCAGGACCCGCAGACCCCGATGATCATGGTCGGACCGGGCACCGGCGTCGCCCCGTTCCGTGCGTTCCTGCAAGAGCGGCGCGCGCTCGGCCACCCCGGGCGCAACTGGCTGTTCTTCGGCGACCGGCACCGCGCCCAGAACTTCTACTACCGCGACGACCTGAGCGACATGGTCGACGATGGGCACCTGAATCGCCTGGACCTGGCATTCTCGCGTGATCAGGCCGAGCGGGTGTACGTCCAGCACAAGATGCTCGACTACGGCGCCGATGTGTGGGACTGGCTGCAGGACGGGGCACATTTCTACGTCTGCGGCGACGCCACCCGGATGGCCAAGGACGTCGACCGCGCGCTGACCGCGATCATCCGGCAGCACGGCGGCATGAGCGAGGATGCGGCCCGCGACTACAAGCGGCGCCTGGTGGCCGACAAGCGCTACGTGCGCGACGTGTACTGACTCCGCCGGCCGTTCGGTAACGGACTCGACCCCGCAGCCGTGGGTCTGGAAGCGATGATCGGCCCCAGTGTTCGGGCTGTGGGTCGACCGCTGTCGGAATCGATCGACCTCTGCGGTCCAGCTGCGCTGATGCACTGTGCTGACTGTGTGTCCGAGGGGGGACTTGTCCGTCTACGACACGGGTCGTGGTCTGGCGATTGGGGCGCTGACCGCTTCGGTCAAGCACCGGTCCACGTTTTTCGCTCAATCGCAACCCTGAGGAGCTCGCCCATCGGGCGGCCAGCCGTCGGTACCGGACTCAAGCGGAATATTCAGAGATCGAAGCAGGATCGAAAAGAGCCGCCAATTGGCGATTGCTCCGACAAGTTCGACCAAAACGGCGTGATCGCTATTGAATGCCTTCTGGCACCCAGCCCAGTTTTCCTCGGAGATGACCCCGTCGCGTACCACATCATCGGTCGCTGCGAGGACCGCACGCTCGACTGGCCCGAGGCTTTCGGAATTCTGCCAGTCGCGCACCGCCAGGAGATCATGCTCAGGCACGCCGAGCAGTGTGGCGATTCGCCAATGTTGAGTCCATTCGTATTCGGAGCCAGTAATCCAGCCGATGCGCATGATGACCAGCTCGCGTAGCCGCGCGTCAAGGGAACCGCGGAAGAGTAACGCGTCTAGCAGCCCATACAGCGCAACCGCCACACGCGGCTGATGAAGTGCCACGCGGAATACCGACAGGTCTGCCAACTCTTCGGGCAACCCACATTCGGCAGCTCGCAGCTGGGCCTGCTCACGGTCGAGCATCGGTACGCGTTCCGCCATGGTCACGGGTGGCCCTCTCTGTTGAACCTCTGCCCACGCCGTTAGGGCGTGGGCAAAAAGACGTTGTGCAGCGCCCCACTTGATCGGGCACTTTCATCTGCAAGCGAAGTGAGCAGCTGCGCGAGCCCAGCGAATCCGGTTGATTCTCTGGTGATCCGGTCGAACGGCCAGCGGCCCAGGGCGAGAATCTCGAGGGCTGCCCGGTGGGCGGGATACTCCACGCCGAGTGCGCCTACGACGTGTAATTCTTTATAGACCAACAAGTCTGGTTCAAACCGGGGCGCGCCGCCTCCTCCACGGGTGCCGGCCACCACAATTGTGCCGCCGGGCCTGGCAAGGCCGACGGCATCGGCGAACGCGGAGGGTGCTTTAGCGGTGACGTCGACGACCACGTCGGCAAGCCGTCCGCCTGTCTCACGCTGGAGCGCGGTCACTGCATCGTCCTGCGATACATCGATGGGCAGGTCGACACCGAATGATCTGGCTATGGCCAGTCGTTGTTCGTCGCGTGGGCCTACGCCGGTCATCGCGACGAACGCGGCTCCCGCCTCTTTGGCCGCCACCGCCGCACAGATTCCGCGGATGCCGGGCCCCAGGATCGCTACGACGTCCCCGGCCTTGGTGTCGGGAAGAGTCGCCCCCCACTGGATACCGGCCCCGAGAGGGTTGAACAACGTGGCGAGAACGGGGTCCATGTCTTCGGCAATCGGGAGCAGCATCGCGTCCCACGGAAGCTCCACATGGGTGGCGTATCCGCCCCATAAGCCCGCGCCGACCTCCACGTCGACAAACCCGAACATGGTGGCGATGCCGTTCACCGCGCACCGCCGGTATTCGCCGCGGCGGCACTCGGGGCAGTCTCGGCAGGACCGGAACACCTCAACGGCCACGCGCTGGCCGGCTTGTACACCCCAGCGTTGGCCAGCCGCAGCGCCAACATGTTCGACGATGCCGACGATTTCGTGCCCTGGAACGAATGAGAAGCCGGCAGGCAGGTGTCCGGTGAATTGTTCGTGATCTGTTCCGCACAGACCGCATGCTTCAACTCGCAGGATCGCACCCCGGTCGCCGACGTCGGGGATGGTCATCTGGCGCCGCTGCAGACTCCGCGGTCCGGTCAGCACCATCGCCTCGGCGATCATGGAAGCTCGAACCCGGTGAACGACCCTGTGTTTCGGAGGCACACCGTTTTACCTACGTACATTTCCGCGCCCATCGCCTCGGCGATCTGCGGATCGTCGCTGCGTGCGACGACTCTTTGCCCGTCGGACAGGTGCGCGATGATCGGAGTCCATCGAGGTTGGCCGTCTCGGTCGTAGACGACGGTGTATCCGTCCACTGTCGCGCAACCGGTCGCCTCGTCGACGCCTGCGACACCCAACCTCGATGAATCGATCTGAGCTTGCTCGACCGCCGTGTCGAGCAGTCGCCACCCGGTTGGTGGCGGGGTGGCCGACCACAGACCGACCGAATGCTTCGTCGAATACCACCCGAGGCCGGTGACGAGTCCGGCATCGGTTGGGTCGCGTCGGCACCGTCGGACCATCTCCACGATCGAGTGGCTGACGTAATTGTTTCCGGGACCGCCGTGATAAGGCAGGCCTCCGGTTACTGTGAGGCCTCTGTCGTCGAGGGGGTCCAAGTCGAGAGCCTCGGCAGCCATCTCAATTGCCGACGGGAAGCAGGAGTAGAGGTCGAACCACCGGATGTCGTCGGTGGTCAACCGGCCCGCATCGAGAGCCTTCCGTGCCGCTACCTCGATACCCGATGAGCGGCTGAGGTCCGGCCGTTCCACGGGGAAGTACACGTCGTTGCAAGTCGCTGCTGACCAGGGAAAGACCCAACGATCGCGCGCGACGCCTAATTCGTCCGCCACCTCGGCCGCCATGAGAATGAAGGCGGCAGCCATGTCGACGGACATGATGCTGTTGAGCAGCTTGGGATAGGGCAAGCAGACCATGCGGTTTTCCGCGGTGACTTCGCTGAGTTCGGTGGCACTTCGTGCGCGTGGGAACCAGGCCTGTTCCGGATGGCGTGCCGCCTCGGCTGTGAACGGTGCCATCAGCGTGCCCAGCCACTCCCGTTGAGCATCGAAGTCGCGGCCGTGGCGCGCGGCGATCGCGGACTCGAAGATGGGATACACCTCGTGCGGCCAACTCAGACCCACCGACAATTCGGCTTGACTCAGCCCGGGGCGGGCGTCGCCCAGGGATTCGTCGTCGGAGCGGGGTGGGGGCGGCGAGTCGAGAAGTGCCCCGCCCTGAAGCTTGCGTGCGGAATGCCCGCTCTCCGCCCCGACGACCAGGACGACATCTGCACGGCCTTCGCCTATTTCGCCACCCAACACTTCGACGAGATACTGCGGGGTGTTTCCGCCGACGGGACAGCTGATGCGGCGGGCGGGACTGATGTGCATCGCTTCGGCGATCCTGCTGGCGGGATTGTCGCGCGGTATGACCAGGATGCCCGGAGTCGCGACGGTGTCGATGCGCCGCTCGACCGGGCGACTTGCGTCTTTGACCGCGCGGCGTGCGGCTTCTACCGCCAAGTCGATCGGGTCCACGAAGTCGTTCCCGCGATGGGTAACTTCGCCCACGCCGACGACAACCGGGGTACGCGCTTCTACCAACATCGGCATCGGCATCCGCTCAGGGCCACGGGGCTGACTTGAGACATAACTGCGATGGTGTCATGTGCGTGGGCAAGTCACAATGGTGTGCGCTCGCGGCATACTGGCTGTGTGTCGACGAGGTTGTTGAGATGGGGCGCCGCCGCGCCGACAGATCGTGGGTCCGCTCGCGACCGGTTGCTCGATGCTGCCGAGCGGTGCCTCGAGAGTTGCGGTGTGGTGGGCACGACCATGGAGGACATCGGCAGAACAGCGGGTGTGTCCAGGGCAACGGTGTATCGCTACTTCCCCAGTCGGGAGGCGGTGATGTCGGGTGTCATCATTCGCGCCGCCGAGCGCTATCTCGACCGCATCAGCCCGCGGATCGCGGCGCACGCCGACCTGGGCTCCGCGCTCGTCGATTTCGTGGAATACACGGTTGAGGCCGCGCGCCGCGAAGAGATCATCGGATTGTTGTTCGGCAGCGACGAGGAACTCGCCGGCGTGGGTCTCGCGGCGGGGACCTCGACGTCCCTCTTCGAAATCGTCACCGAATTTCTGCGTCCCATCTTCACCAGACACTGGAGTTGCGTGGAACCGGGCGTCTCCGTCGACGACGCCGCCGAGTGGGTTGTCCGCACGATATTGAGCCTGCTGACTGTTCGAGGGCCGCGGGAGCGCAGTCGTGACGGACTCCGGGCGTTTCTGTCGAGGTTTCTCCTTCCGGCGATCCTGGCGGGTGACCACGCTCGACCGATGTGACATCTATGGCGTAATGTCTCGACGGCAGATGAGGTAGGAGGGCCTGTGCAATTCACCACGTTCAACGAACAGGTCGCTGAGCAACTAAAGAGCGCAGCAGAAACCACGGGCGGGTTGGCCGGTTACCTCGGCTTCCGTCACACCGAATTCACTGCGGGACGGCTCGTCGCGGAGATGGACGCACGCGACGACCTGAAGACGCCTTTCGGGAACCTGCATGGGGGCTGCTTATCGGCCATGGTCGACCACTGCCTCGGAGTGGTGTTTTATCCCGTGATTCCACTGGGATCTTGGGTCGCGACAACGGAGTTCAAACTGAATCTGCTTCGTCCGGTCTCTAGCGGCACCTGTGTAGCCACAGCCGAGATCATCTCGCTGGGCAGAACCAGCGGTGTGGCGCGTATCGACATCTGCAACGACGGCAGAGCGGTGTGTGCGGCCCAGGGAACCGTCACCGTCGTCGCACCGAAGACGAGCTCCTGATGTCGGCAAAGAGAACAGGCGATTCGTCGGCTCCTGTGGTCGAGCGCGTGCCCACGGCGGACGGGCTGACGCTGGCGGTCGACCTCTACCGCTGTGATGCGCCGCGGGCGGTCGTGTTGCTCCTTCACGGCGGAGGTCAAAGCCGACACGCCTGGGACGTCACCGCCCAACGCCTGCACCAGCGGGGCTACACGGTGGCCGCGTACGACGCGAGGGGGCACGGGGACAGCGACTGGGACCCTGACGGACGCTATGACGGGGACCGGCTGGGGTCCGACCTATTGGCCGTGCACTCATACGCCGATTCCGGCCGCCCCGTCGCCGCGATCGGCGCCTCTCTGGGCGGCTTGACCATTCTCGGAACACACTTGCTCGCCCCGCCGGACCTATGGCAGGCCGTCGTCCTGGTTGACGTCACTCCGCGAATGGAGATGGAAGGCGCCCGACGAGTCGTAGCGTTCATGTCGGCACACCCCGAAGGTTTCGACAGCCTAGAGTCGGCCGCTGACGTGATCGCCGCCTACAACCCGCACCGCCCTCGCCCCGAAAACCTCGACGGCCTCCGAAAAGTCCTCGCCCGTCGCGAAGACGGTCGCTGGGCCTGGCGATGGGATCCAGCTTTCGTGACGTCGAATTTCCAGTTCCTGCAGGGTGATCCAGACGAAGGCGCTAAAGACTTCGACATGATGAGCGCGTTCCTTCTTGATGGTGCGAGGCAGGTGTCCGCGCCAACGCTGCTGGTCCGGGGCCTACTATCTGACATGGTCTCCGAAGAGACAGTAAAGCATTTCCTGACCGTCGTTCCGCACGCGCAAACCGTTGACGTATCGGGCGCGGGACACATGATTGCCGGCGACAACAACGACGCATTCTCGACGGCGGTCGTCGAATTCCTCGACAGGACCACATGAACCCTGCTGTCGGTTGACTGCCCATGTAGGGCTGGCGCCTATCCTGCTCCTATGCCAACTGAACCAGCGCGGGTGTCTTTCCGCCGGCATGTGCGCGAAAAGGTTTTGAGGGCGACACGAGAACTCGCCATCGAGAAGGGCTGGGATCAGGTCCGGATGAGCGAGGTTGCCGAATCGGTCGGCGTCTCCCGCCCGACGTTGTACAAAGAGTTCGGCGACAAACAGGGGCTCGGCGACGCGCTTGTGGTGTCGGAGGGCCAGCGCTTTATGGAAGGCATTCTTGCCGTCCTTGCCGAACACGTGGGCGACGTGCGGGGCGGCATCACCGCAGCGGTGCAATTCACCCTCTGTGAAGCAGAAGACAGCCCGCTCCTCAAGGCAGTTCTGACGTCCAACCCTTCGGGGAATGATCGCGGTGGCTCGTCGTCTACTGGAGTCCTACCTCTTCTGCCGACGTCGGCTTCCCTGCTTCAGCTCTGCTCCGCGGCTCTGATCACGTGGTTTAACGACCACTTCGACGATCTCGATCCCGAAGACGTTGAGGAGGTCGCAGATGTTCTGGTGCGACTGACAGTGAGTCATGTTGTACTCCCAGCCGCGGACATCGCCACCACCGGTGAGCGGATCTCCCGCGTAGCACTCAGGTACCTGGGAGTTGTCCACAGTTTGTAACTAGCAAGCTCTCGTGTCAGATCGAGCCGGCGAGGAGCTCTGAGCGGTCAACTCGGAGCTGCTGGCTGATGGCCCGCTTACTGAACATGAAATCGCGAGGACGGTTGACGCAGTCGGCGGCGATGAGTTCACGATCGCGGAAGTAGAAGCAGCTGAAGTCACGGTCACGCGACGGGTCGCCGCTGAAGACCACTTCGTCGTATCCGGTGTTGAGACCGGCGATCTGGAGTTTGAGATCGTACTGGTCGGACCAGAACCACGGAAGCGCAGCGATTGCGCTGTGTTTTCCGCAGATTGTCGCCGCAGCGATCTTGGCCTGCTCGCCGGCGCTCGATACGGATTCCAAACGAATACGCGAGCCGTATCGAGCCATGGTGTGGCTGGTGCAGTCGCCGGCGGCCACGATGTCGGGGTCGCTGGTGCGGGCCTGGTCGTCGATCACGATGCCGTTGTCGACGGATAATCCTGCGGCCGAGGCGAGCTCGGTGTTCGGCACCACACCGACGCCGACGATGACCAAGTCGGCGGGGATCGGTTCGCCGCCTGCCAGCACGACCTCCTGCACTCTGCCGTTGCCGGAGAAGGCTTCGACGAGAGCGTGTGTTCGGATCTCCACTCCCTCGCCGTTGTGGATTCGGGTGTAAAACGCGGAAACCTCCGGCGCGGTGACCCGTTCGAGTACACGCTCGGTTGCCTCGAGGACGGTGACGTTCATGCCGAGCGAACACAGCGAGGCCGCCGTTTCCAACCCGATGTAACCGCCGCCCACGATCACAACCCTCCGACCCGGTGTAGCGGCGGCACGGATCAACTCGACGTCTGCAGCGGTACGCAGGTAGTGAATTCCGGGAAGATCCACCCCTGGTGTGGGGAGTCGTCTGGCCCTTGCGCCGGTGCACAACGCGAGCTTGGTGTACGTCAGCGTGTCGCCGGTGCTCAGAGACACACGCTTGGCACTCCGGTGGATCGCCTCCACGGTCGCATTCAAGAGTCGAATGTGCTGCTTTTCGTAGAAATCAGCGCCGCGAATCAGGAGGTCGTCGAGGCCGTTCTTGCCGGCCAGGTATCCCTTCGACAACGGAGGCCGGTGGTAGGGCAGTCCCCCCTCGTCGCCGATGAGCACGACCTCCCCAGACCACCCCTCCCTTCGAAGATTAGCTGCCAACTGCGCGCCGGCGTGGCTCGCGCCGACGATCACCGCTCGTTCGGGAGTCACGCACTTGGCCTGGGAGTGAGGCGAACCATCAGCTTGCTGATACCCCTGACGAAATTCGATTGCACATACTCGGGTTCGCCGACCACCTCGATGTTCTCAAAGCGAGGGAGCAATTCCTCCCACAGGATTCGAAGCTGCAACTCAGCAAGTCGGTTTCCCATGCACCTGTGCACGCCGAACCCGAACGAGATGTGATTGCGGGCGTTGCTCCTATCGATGATCAACTCATCGGCCCGCTCGAAGACACGCTCATCGCGGTTACCAGAGGCGTACCACATCACGACCTTGTCGCCCTTGCGGATGAATTGCCCGTTCAACATGATGTCTTTTTTCGCGACTCGGCGCATGTACGCCAACGGGGTCTGCCAGCGAATGATCTCGGATACCATGTTGGGAATCAGGTCAGGGTTCGCCTTCAACTTCTCGAACTGATCGGGGAACTGGTTCAAGGCGAGAACCCCTCCGCTCATCGAGTTGCGAGTCGTGTCGTTTCCCCCGACGATCAGCAGTACCAAATTGCCGAGGAATTCCATCGGGCGGTCGATGAGATCCTTAGTGTCCTCGTTGGCCTGCAGCATCGTGATCAGATCGAAGCCCGGTCGCTCCCCGTTGGCGGTACGGGCCGCCTTGTCATGCCAGAGAGCGCTGAGACCCTTCGCCATGTCGACCATGCCACGAAACACTCTGTCGTTGTCGGAAGGACCACCATTGGCTTGCTCCATGGAGGTGGCGAGGTCCGACCATTCCACGAGCTTGTGCCGCTGCTCGTACGGGAAGTCCAGCAGGGTCGCGAGCATGCGCGCTGTCAGTTCGATGGAGACGTGGTGCACCCAATTGAACGGCTGATCCACCGGTAGATCGTCCAGCACTTCCTGGACACGCGAGCGGATCAGCCCCTCCATCTCGCGCAGGTTCTTCGGCGCGACAACCCCTTGGACGGAAGCGCGCTGCAAGTCGTGTTGTGGCGGATCCATCGCGATGAACATGGCGATGTCCATGAAGCGGGGCGGTCTCCCGATGATGATGAACGGCTCTGCGGAGAAAGCCTCGTGGTTCTTGTCGACGGCGATGATGTCCGCGTGGCGGGTCACCGACCAGAACGGGCCGAACGCACTGTGAGCCTGGTAGTGCACCGGCGCCTCGTTGCGCACGCGTTCGAAGTAGGACTTCCAGCGGCCTTGGCGGTAGAGGAACGGGTTGCTGAGATCGATGTCGGCGATATCGATGTCCTCGACCGGAGGAATGGGCGTCTCGGTGAAGATCTTCTTACCATTGGTTCCGGTTACCCACCGGCGTGTCTTGTCGTAGAGGTGTGCGCCGCGGATTTGCAGCTCCAGAGGCACGGCAGACTGGGCTTTGGCGGCCACTGCCGCGGGAATACTCATTATTGTTTCCTCCAAATCCATGACGTTGTTTCAGAGCTGGAACTCAGGTAGCTCGACCGTCAAGCCATCCCATGCCTCGGAGGCGGACATCTGGCAAGACAGCCTCGACGTCCGCTGACGCTCGGGGTTCATCGCGAGCATCTCCTCTTCGTTGGCGCCGCAGAGTCCCACCGTGTCCGACCACTCGGGAGCGACGATCACGTGGCACGTTCCGCATGCGGCTTCCCCTCCACAATCGCCGTCGATGCCGGGCACCGCGTTGTTGACCGCAACCTGCATCAAGGACTGCCCTTCGGCCAAGGGGGCTTCGTACTTCTCGCCGTCGTGAGAGACGAAGGTGACGACTGCCATGATTAACTCTCCTCAATCTGGAACTTCTCTTTTTAGTGTTGTCGCGCGTGACCAGCGTCGCTAGGCTCGCAGGAGTCAAAAAGTTGTGTTTTTAGCTCACGCGCAGGGAGGCACGTGAAACTCGACGACTCGGGTATGCCAGCGCTGGCTTTCCTGCAGATGCTGGACAGTGAGGCGCTGGGGCATGACGCCAGCATTGCGCTCCGCAGCATCATGGTTCGCGAGCACGTTACCGAGTCGATGTTGGTGGGTCGCGACGCGCAGGTCCCCTTACGGTGGTTCAGGGAGATATATTCCGATTTCGATTGTGATCAGGGAACCCGTCTGGGTTTCGCGTTCGCTGAACACGCCAAACTGACGTCCTTTGGGGCACTCAGTGTTCCCTTGGTCAGCGCGGGCTCGGTAGCCGAGGTTGTCGAGTTGCTTGCTTATCTGCCGGTGATCACCACAGCCCTCAGCCCGACGTTCCATTCGACGGAACGCGGCCTCACGATCGGGCTCACCGGTCGCACCGGTGACGCGGGCCTGAACTGCCTGGCCGTCACCTACGGTGGGCTGGCGCTGTTGCGTCTGCTCGACATGCTCGCGGGTGCCGTACCGAATATTGAACTGCATTTAAGTCATTCAGCGCCGGAGTCGTGGGTTCTTCATGACGAAGTGTTGGCGGGTCGGATCTTCTTCGACGCCCCCAGCTCGTTCGTCCACGTTCCCGCGGCTTCGCTCGAGGAGGTCTGTCGATTCTCCGATCCTGTGGCGTACCGGATTGCCGTCACCGATTTGCAGCGAACTCTCGATCAACGACGTGACACGTCGGTCTCCGAAAAAGTAAGGGACCTGCTCGAAAAAGATCCCGGAAAAACGAACATCAGCCGGACGGCGGGCGAGCTTTCGATATCCCCGAGCACGTTGAAGCGGCGCCTCCGCGAAGAGGGGACCACCTTTCGCGAATTGCGTCAGTCGTTCTTGCGGGAGCGAGCAATTCTGCGACTTCTCGACAGATCGTTGTCTGTAAGCGAGATCGCGGCAGAACTCGGGTACGCGGAGCTCACGAACTTCACACATGCCTTCAAACGGTGGACCGGTCGTTCACCGCGCCACTTCAGAAAAACGCGCGACTGAGGGCTATAGATCCGCCCCGGCGTGTGCCGGGCGACCATCGGAACCAGCGGGCTTCACGATCGGCCTCATCTGTCACCTGGACATCGTCGAGAAACGACACGATCGGCGCGGGTTTCGGTCATCGCAGCACCCTCTTGGGAAGAGGCGCAAGGACATTCCAGAGAATCCATACCGCGCTAGCGGCGGGTGCGGGCGGGGGTGACGCGGACCTCTAGGCACGCTATGCTAACCGTCGTTCACGTCGGGACCGGCGTTGGACGCGTGGTCGAGAGGAGTCCGGATGCCACACGACCAGCCGGCCATCATCGGTGCCGCCGAACTCGCTCCAGGGAGAAACGTTCCGTACACCTCCACTGAATTGCATGTGCGCGCCGCGGTCGCGGCTCTCGCCGACGCAGGGGTGGTCCCAGACGAGGTCGACGGTCTCGTGTGCGCCGGGCCGATGACGAACGAGGGTTCGATCTTCCTGTCCGAGGACCTCATGGACTATCTCGGGCTGCACAATCTGAAACTTCAGATGACCTGTCAGCTTGGCGGCGGGACCCATCTCGCCATGACGCGCATGGCGAGTAACGTCATCGCCCGGGGCGAGGCCGAGACGGTGCTGGTCGTGTCGGCGGGCAAGTTTCCACCGATCCGCGATGGCGGGCGCGAACTGATGGCGCTGGTGTGTGACCACGCGTTCGAGATGCCCTATGGACCGTCCGTGCCGGCGCTCTACGGTTTGATCGCGCAGGCCTGGATGCACGAGACGGGACAGGGCAAGGCGGACATCGCCGAGGTCACCGCGTCGCAGGACCGGTGGGCCGCGCTGAATCCCGCGGCGATCGCGCACCGCTCACAACGCCTGACTGTGGAGGACGTGCTGGCGTCCCGCCCGATCGCCGGGCCGTTCCACTTCTACCACTGCTCGATTCCCTGCGAGGGCGGTGGCGCGCTGGTGCTGGGCTCGGCCCGCCGGGCTCGCGCGGGCAAGCACCGGCCGGTGCATTTGCTGGGCTTTGGAGAGGGTCACACCCACGGTTTTCTGACCTCGCTGGCCCGGCCGGGTCGTACCGGGGCCGCCCGTTCGGGTCCGATGGCCTTTGAGCGCTCCGGACGGGCGCCGGCCGACGTCGACATCGCTTTGCTCTACGACGCCTTCGCCTCCAACCCGGCGATGATCCTTGAGGAGGCGGGTTTCGTGAAGCCCGGTGGGGCAGGCGATTTCTACCGTGACGGCTGCGCCGATCCGGGGGGCGACCTTCCGGTGAACACCGACGGCGGCCTAATCCGGTTCGGGCACACCGGGACCTCCTCTGGCATTTCGCAGATCCTTGAGGGTTACTGGCAGTTGTCCGGTCGCGCCGAGGGCCGTCAGGTGCCCGGGGCGGATACCGCGTTCGTGCACAGCTACGGCTCGATGCTGTGCAGTCACGTCAGCATGGTGATGGAGGGAGCGTCATGACCGCAGCTTCGAGTTCTCTCGACGGTCTGCACGATCCTGAGGCGCTGCCGCCGCTGACCGATGTCAACCGTCCCTACTTCGCAGCAGCGGCCCGCGGTGTACTCGTCTTCCAGCGGTGCGCGAACGACCACCCTTTCCTCTACCCGCGGCTGGTGTGTCCCGTCTGCCATGACGGTGAGTTGGCCTGGGAGACCGCGGCGGGTACTGGTGAGATCGTCAGTTTCGCGCCGGTGTACCGCCCCCCGTGGGACTCGTTCCCGCGCAGCGAGCCGTACGTCGTCGTGCTCGTTCGTCTGGACGAGGGGCCGCAGTTGTTGGCCAGTCTCGAGGGCGTGGCCCCCGATGAAGTTGCGATCGGCGCAAGAGTGCGCGCAGTGTTCGAGCGGGTGAACGAGGACCTTGGGCTGGTCCGATTCAGGCTGGCGGCGTCGTGACCACGTACGGGGTCTCGGTGCTCGGCGCGGACTTGGCCACCCTTGTCGAGACCGCCGAGGCTACCGACCTCGCCGGCTTCGACGCCGCCTGGGCCTCGGAGTTCTACTCGCGCTCCGGCTCGATCTCGATGGCCGCGATGGCCGCGCGCACAAAGCGCTGCCGCATCGGGTCGTCGATCCTGTATGGCGTCGGGCGCAGCCCGCTCGTGCTCGCCACCGAGGCGCGTGACCTCGACGAGCTTTCAGGCGGGCGCGTCGTACTCGGGCTCGGCAACGGTACACGCCGCATGATGAGCGACTGGCACGGCGTGGAGGACACCTCCGCTCCCGCTCTGCGCATGGAGGAGCTGGTCCCGCTCGTGCGTCGGATCTGGAACCTGCACGAGGGCCCCGTGCGCCATGAGGGGCGCTTCTACCGGATGAATCTCGTCCCAACCGGCGACGTCGCGCCGCCGAAGCGAGCGATCCCGATCATCACCGCGGGCGTGCGTCCGCGGATGTGCGAGGTGGCAGGGCGCGTAGCCGACGGGTTGGCTGGTCATCCGCTGTTCACCACGACTTACGTCGAGGAGGTCGCCCGCCCAGCCGTCGTGCGCGGTGCGGAGCGGGCCGGACGCGATCCCGCCGACATTGAGATCGTCTCGATGGTCATCTGCGCGGTGCACGACGACCCACAGATCGCACGTCGTGAGGCCGCGCAGCAGATCGCGTTCTACTCCTCGGTGAAGACCTACGAGCACGTGCTCGACGTCAGCGGTTTCGCCAGGCAGGCAGCGGCCATCCGCGACGCGTTCGCACGGCGTGACCTGCCGGCCATGTTCGCCGCGGTCACCGACGACATGATCGACGCGATGGCGGTGGCCGGCACCGCCGCCGAGGTCCGAGAAGGGCTGCGCCGCTACGAGGGCGTGCTGGACCACATCGTTCTCTACTCACCCTCGATTGGCCTCGCGCCCGAGCGCATCGCCGAGAACCTCGGCAACCTCATCCGCGATTGTGCGCCGGCCTTCGCCGGCGGGAAAAGTGACCAGAGTGGCTGACGCATCGCTCATCGGGACGCAACTCGGGAGGACCACGTTTCCCGTCGACCGGTCCAAAGTGCGCGAGTTCGCACTTTCGCTCGGCGACCGCGACCCGATCTACCAGGACGTCGCGGCCGCCCGCGCCGCCGGCTTCGGCGCGATCCCCGCTCCTCCGACCTTCGTCGTCTCCTCGGCTCACTGGCGCGCCGACGACGACATGTTCGGCGCCCTCGGGCTCGACCTGCGACGCGTACTGCACGGTGAGTGCGGCTGGGAGTATTTCGCGCCGGTGTTCGTCGGCGACGAGCTCACCGAGACTCGTCGGGTGTCGAACGTGACCAGCCGCGAGGGGAAGCGCGGCGGCATCATGACAATCGTGACGATCGAGACCGACTTCACCAACCAGCGCGACGAACTCGTCGTGCGCCAGACCGACGTCTTGATCGAAACCGGAGGCTCCACCCAATGACGACATCCCCCGCGCCGGTGGCGTTGGCCATCGGCGACGAGATGCCGACCTCACAGTTCGGCCCGCTGACGCGCTCGCACATCGTTCGCTACGCCGGCTCCGGCGGCGACTTCAACCCGATCCACCACGACGAAGAGTTCGCCCGCGCGGCCGGCATGCCCGGTGTGTTCGGCATGGGACTGCTGCACGGCGGTGTGCTCGCGCAGCGGCTGACCGCCTGGGTGGGGCTGGCCAACATCCGCTCGTTCCGCATCCGGTTCACCGGTCAGGTATGGCCCGGTGACCTGCTCAGCTTCGGCGGCAGGGTCACCGGCGTGCGCGAGGCCGGAGGGCAGCAGGTGGCAGACCTCGAACTCGTGGTCACGCGCCAGACCGGCGAACCCGCGATAAAGGGGAGCGCCGTCGTGCAGGTGACCCGGTGAGCGCGCCAACGAGCGACGTCACCGGCCTCGGGATGACGTTCGGGACCTTCGACGAAGGCCGGGCGTGGGTCGGTCATCGCTCCGAACCGCGGCATGCGTGGTTCCCGATCGACCGCTCGATGGTGTTGTACTACTGCTCGCTCGTCGAGGACGCGAACCCCCGTTACTGGGAGGGTGAGGACTGCCCGCCCGGGCTGCTGATGAGCCTCGGCTTCGCGCCGCAGTGGGTGCCCGGGTACCTAGCGCGTGCCGACATGATGTTCGCGCTCAGCGTCCCGTTGCCGGGCCACCACATCATCAACGCCTCGACGACGACGGAGTTCGAACGCCGGCCCCGGGTAGGCGATCACGTGTCGATCGTGGAGGAGATCGCCTCGATCTCCGAGCCCAAGACGACGCGGGTGGGCACCGGTGTGTTCATCACCACGGTGAGCACCTTCTCCGACCAGCACGGTGAGGTCATCGGCCGCAACACCAACGTGCTCTTCCGATACGACACCGCCGATAGTGAAGGCGCATCATGAACGGATCCACCGAGCACAGCATGGTCCGCTTCCCCGTGCGGTTCGAGGACATCGCCGTCGGCGACACCCTGACGCCCGTCTCGATCGAGATCAGCTACAAGCGCATCTGCATGAACGCGGCTTCGACATGGGACTGGTTCCCCGGTCACCACGACCCCGACTACGCGCGCAGCCAGGGCCAGCGCACGATCTACCTGTCAACCCTCTTCTTCCATGGCTTCATCGACCGCGGCCTCAACGAATGGGCCGGACCCGACGCGCTCATCCGGCGCCGCAGAATCTCAATGATCCGGTCGATCTATCCGGGCCAGACCGCAACCCTGAGCGGCAAGGTCGTGGCCAAACGCGACGATGGCGGACGGCGCCTCGTCGATCTCGAGTTGCTCGTCTCGAGCGAAGATGGTCCGTGCGTGCCGAGTGAAGCCACCGTTGAGCTGGCCGACCCGTTTGTCGAGGTGCCGGGGTGAGCTGCCACTCACATGCGAGGCGACGGTGAGGGACGGAGGCTCGGTGGCCGAGCAACCGGTTCGCTACGAGGTCGTCGACAGCGTGGCCTGGCTGACGATCAACCGGCCCGAGGCGCGCAACGCGCTGAACAACGCTGTGCGCACGGGGCTTTTCGACGCGGTACGCCGCTTCAATGACGACGACGCGGCGAAGGTGCTCGTCCTCACCGGCGTGGGCGATAAGGCGTTCTGCGCCGGCGGGGACTTGAAGGAGATGGCGCAGAACGCGCTCAAGGTGCCCCCGAAGGACTTCGCTCCGCAGTTCGGCCGCAACATCGATGTCGCGAAGCCGACGATCGCGGCCGTCAACGGTGTCGCGTTCGCCGGGGGCTTCCTGCTCGCGCAGCAGTGCGACCTGGTCGTGGCTGCCGAACACGCGACCTTCGCCGTCAGCGAGGTCAAAGTCGGCCGCGGGTCGCCGTGGGCGGCACCGCTATCGTGGCTGGTGCCCCCACGCGTTGCCATGCAGATCCTGCTGACCGGCGACCCGATCACCGCCGAGCGCGCCCACCAGGTCGGCTTAGTCAATGAGGTGGTGCCGGCCGATCAGTTGCGCGAGCGTACCCGGCAGTTGGCGCTCAGCATCGCCGCGAACGCACCGCTATCGGTGCTTGCGTCCAAGCGCACCGTGTACCTCTCGGCACAGCACCACCTCGCCGCCGCCTACGACCTGGCCGACGAGATATGGGAGCCGGTCTATCTGAGCGACGACGCGCAGGAAGGCCCGACGGCGTTCCGCGAGAAGCGCGCACCACAGTGGAAGGGACGCTGACATGGCGGTGACCATGCAGTCGGTAATCGCCGACATCGAAGCCGAAACGGCCGCGTTGCGCGAACTCATCGCACCGCTGCCCGAAGGTCCGCGCGGCTGGGACGCGCCGACTCCGGCCGTGGGCTGGGCGATCCGCGACCAGATCAGCCATCTGGCGTTCTTCGACGACGTGGCGGTGCGCTCGGCCACCGACCCCGACGGTTTCAGCAGCGACTACCTGCCGATGATGGCCGACGGAAGCATCTCACCCGACGTCATCGCTGAGCGCTACCGTCAAATGCCGGCTGCCGACCTGCTCGCGTGGTTCGACACGTCGCGTGCAGCCCTCGTTGCGGCGTTCGCGGACATTGCCCCGGCGACCCGCCTGCCGTGGTTCGGGCCGACGATGAGCGCGGTCTCGTCGCTGACAGCGCGACTCATGGAGACCTGGGCGCACGGCCAGGACATCGTCGACGCGCTCGGCGCGACCCGCGAGGCCACGGCACGGCTGCGGCACGTGGCCCACATCGGGGTGGGTGCGCGCGCTTTCAGCTACCTGGCCAACGGTCTGGACCTCCCCGCGGACCCGGTACGCGTCGAGCTGACCGCTCCGGACGGCAGCGTCTGGACGTGGGGGCCAGCCGACGCCGCCAACCGCGTGAGCGGGCCGGCGCTGGACTTTTGCCTGTTGGTGACCCAACGCCGCCACCGCGACGACACCGCTTTGGTCGCCGACGGACCGCTGGCCGACCAGTGGCTCGCGATCGCCCAGGCCTTCGCGGGGCCCCCTGGCGGCGGGCGCGTGGCGGGCCAGTTCGCAGGGGGTCAGCGGTGAGCGTCCCGGTCCGCATCGGCAACTGCTCCGGCTTTTACGGCGACCGCATCGCCGCAGCCCGCGAGATGGTCGAGGGCGGACCGATCGACGTCCTGTGCGGTGACTATCTGGCCGAGCTGACCATGCTCATCCTGGCCAAGGCCCAGGCCAAAGACCCGTCCGGCGGGTACGCGCGGACTTTCCTCACCCAAATGGAACAGGTGCTGGGCACCTGTCTCGATCGTGGCATCAAGGTCGTCGCGAACGCGGGCGGGCTGAATCCCGCCGGCTTGGCCGCCGCGTTGCGCGAGCTGTCCGCACGTCTCGGCCTCACCGCGCGCGTCGCGCACGTCGAGGGCGACGACCTACGTGGCGACCTCCACGCAATCACGCCGCCCGTCGGCGACATCAAACCGGTGTCGGCCAACGCCTACCTCGGCGCCTGGGGCATCACCGAGGCGCTGCATTCGGGCGCCGACGTCGTCGTGACCGGCCGGGTCACCGACGCATCCCTCGTGGTCGGTCCCGCGGCCTGGTGGCACGCCTGGGCACGCGCCGACTGGGATCGGCTCGCGGGTGCGGTCGTCGCCGGGCACGTGATCGAGTGCGGCCCTCAGGCGACGGGCGGCAACTACGCGTTCCTCGACGAGATCACCGACCGCCGCTACCCGGGGTTTCCGATCGCCGAGGTCGCCGAGGACGGCTCTTCGGTGATCACGAAGCATCCCGGCACCGGGGGACTGGTCTCAGTCGGCACGGTCACCGCCCAGCTGCTCTACGAGATCGCTGAACCTGCCTACCTCGGCCCCGACGTCGTCGCCCACTTCGACACCATTCGCCTGGCTCAACAGGGTGAGCACCGTGTCGCGATCAGCGGTACGAAAGGCAGTCCGCCGCCGGACACGTTGAAGGTGGCGCTGAACGAGGTGGGCGGCTTCCGCAACACGATGACCATGGTGCTCACCGGCCTCGACATCGAGGCCAAGGCGGCCTTCGCCGAACAGCAGCTCTTCGACGTTCTCGGCGGACGCGACGCCTTCGACGAAGTCGACGTGCGACTGTTGCGTTTCGACGTCTCCGATGCGCCGACGAACGAGCAAGCCTGCGCGCACCTGCGTGTGACGGTGAAGGACGCCGACCCGCGAAAGGTGGGCCGAGCCTTCTCCGGCGGGGTCATGGAGATCGCCCTGGCTGGTTTCGCCGGCTTCCACACCACCACGCCACCGTCCTCGGAGACCGCGTTCGGCGTCTACCGGCCGGCCTACGTTCCGCGCTCGGCCCTCACGCACGTGCTCGTCGACGCCGACGGCAATCGGCACGTGATCCCTGACCCGCCGACCGGTGCGGTCCCGCCGGCTGGGATCGCCCCGCCCGCGAAGCTGCCGGCGCCATCCGGGCCGACGCGGCTCGCGCCGCTCGGGTCGGTACTCGGTGCGCGGTCCGGAGATAAGGGCGGCAACGCCAACCTCGGACTGTGGGCACGCGACGACCCCGGTTACGCGTGGGCGCGCGAGTACCTGAGCGTCGAGCGGCTGCGCACACTGCTCGGGCCGGAGACGGCGCACCTGCGCATCGAGCGCTTCGAACTGCCGAACCTGCGCGCGCTCAACGTGGTGGTGCACGGCTTGCTCGGTGACGGGGTGGCCTCCTCGACCCGGCCGGACGCGCAGGCCAAGGGGCTCGGGGAGTACGTGCGATCCCGAGTGGTGGACGTTCCCGAATCGCTGCTCGACACACACTAAATCCGGTGCGGGGCGCCGTCTACCTGCTGTGTAACCGCGCGGCTGAACAGCGCCGCAACGGCCGCGGCGGCCAGCATCGCCTCAATCGTCGCGTCGTCCAGCGACGCCGGCATGTACGCGGACGCGTTGAGCAATGACAGCACGGCGGCGACCAGGCCCTGTGCGCGCTCACGGTCCAGATCGCCCCGTGCTCGTACGAGTGCCTCGACCCAAAAGGACTCGTAGCTGTGCTGTCGGCGTCGCAGGGCACGGGTCGCCAGCGGCGACAGCGAGCGGTGCTCGCGGGCGTAGACGGCCAACAGGCCGCGTCGTCGCGCGCCGAAGGCCGCGTGTAGGTCGACAAGGGCGTGCAGGACCTCCGTCGGTGTGCCGGCGTTGGTGGCGCGCCGGGCGCCGGCCAGCAGCTCAGTCATGGCGGCGTCGCATAACTCGCGCAGGATCGCGTCCTTGTTCTGAAAGTGCCGGTAGACGGCCGGCCCGCTCACCCCTGCTGCGGCACCGATGTCGTCGATGCCCACGGCGTGAAAGCCTTGCCGCGCGAACAGGTCGGCGGCGGCCTCGAGGAGCAGTTTGCGGCGCAAACCGGCCACTTTCAGGCCTCCTGTCGATTTGTGGTTACGTTGTTCGCCGTCCGATCCGCTGGGCCGGGCTGGGATCCTACCGGCGCTGGGGTTGCCTGCGTCGGCACCCGCCGCACCAAATCAAGGGAGGTGAACGAAACCGCTAGCCCCCGCCGATGCTGTCGCATCCTCTTCTCAGTTCATGATTTAGGGGCCCTGCTTCGAACCCGCGATGTGCAGCGGCACGACTCAGCGCAAAACGACTCCGCCCTCGATGCCCGTGAACTGCGCGCGCAGCTCGGTCTTGAGCAGCTTGCCGGTGGCATTGCGCGGCAGTTCGGCGACGAAGTGCACGTCACGCGGACACTTGAAGTGTGCCAGCCGCTCCCGGCACCACGCTACGATCTCCTCGGCGCTCGGCGCCTGTGTCGCCGGGTCGGCGACCACGACCGCGACGACGCGTTCGCCCCACTTCGCGTCCTTACCGCCGATCACGGCGGCGTCGAACACCGCCGGGTGGCGGAAGAGAACCTGCTCGACCTCGATCGGGTAGACGTTCTCGCCGCCGGAGATGATCATGTCCTTCTTGCGGTCGACGAGGGTGATGAAGCCCTCGGCGTCCATGCGCCCGAGGTCGCCCGTGTGGAACCAGCCCCCGCGCAACGCCTCGGCGCTCGCCTCGGCCTTCATCCAGTAGCCGGTGAACACATTCGGGCCGCGCACGATCAGTTCGCCCACGGTGTCGGTCGCGACGTCGCGGTCGTCGTCGTCGACGATGCGGGCGTCGACATGCATTGCGACGCGGCCGATCGACCCGGCCCGCGTGCTGACGTTCTCGGCGTCGAGGACGGTCACCAAGGGAGCGGTCTCGGTCATGCCGAAGCCCTCGGTGAAGGGCACGCCTCGCTCGCGCATGAAGTCGATGACCGTGAGGGGGACGGGCGACCCGCCGCCCATGGCGAAACGCAGCGCAGACAGGTTGAAGGAGTCGAAGTCGGGCACCTGTGTGAGTGCGGTCCACATGGCCGGCACCATGAACTGGACCGTGACGTGGTGGTCGGCCATCGCCTGTAACGTCGCTCGCGGCTCGAAGGACGGCATGATCACGCTGGTGCCGCCGACGTACAACAGCGGCAGGGTGTGTACTCCCAGCCCGCCGATGTGGAACATCGGCGCCACCGCGACGGTGACGTCCTCGCCCCGCAGGCCGATGTCGGTGCCGAGGACGTTGATCGCGTTCCATAGCAGGTTGTCGTGGGTGAGGATCGCGCCCTTGGGTCGGCCCGTCGTCCCCGACGTGTACATGATGAACGCGGGGTCGCGGCCGTCGACGTCACCGTTGAGCGGTTCGGGCGCGGCGCCCGAGACGACGTCTTCGTAGCCGAGCTCGCCCGGCGCCGGCACCCCACCGGCGCGCACGACATGGCGCACGCGGACTCCGGACTCGGTGACGGCGCTCCTGGCCTGCGCGGCGAACGGCTCGTGGAAGACCAGAACATCGGCGCCTGAGTCGGCCAGGATGTAGCCGATCTCGGGTCCGGCAAGGCGCACGTTGAGCGGAACTGCAAGTGCGCCGATTTTGGCGCAGCCCAGCAGCACCTCGATGAACTCGGTCGAATTGACCAGCAGCATCGCGACCCGATCGCCCTTGCGCACGCCGAGGGCGATGAGTGCGGCGGCGACCTGGTTGGTGCGCCGATCGAGGTCGGCGTAGGTGATGTGCGCGCCGTTGCTGATCAACGCGGTGCGCCCGCCGTTGAGGAAGGCGCGCCGGCTCACCCACTGACCGATGCCGAGTTGCATTCGATTCCCTTTCATACCGCGGCGACTCAGTAGGACGCGGGCAGTTTCAGGCTGTGCTGCGCCACGAAGTTGAGGATCATTTCGCGGCTGATCGGCGCGGTGCGCATGAGCCGGGCCGGACCCCACAACGTGGCGAGGCCGTACTCGGTGGCCATGCCGTTGCCGCCGTGGGTTTGAATCGCCTGGTCGAGCGCCAGGATGCCCGCCTCGGCTGCGGCATATTTCGCCATGTTCGACGCCTCACCCGACCCCGGATCGCCGGCGTCGTGCAGGGAGGCGGCACGCTGAGTCATCAACCGGGCCAGCTCAACCTGGATCTTGGCGTGGGCGAGCGGGTGCGATACGCCTTGGTGCGAGCCGATCGGCGTTCCCCACACGTGGCGGTTGCGGGCGTAATCGGCGGCTTTATCCAGCGCGTAGCGACCGATGCCGTTGCCGAGCGCCGCCCCCATGATTCGCTCCGGGTTCAGGCCCATGAAGACCTGGCGCAGGCCCTCGTTCTCCGCGCCGATAAGGTTGGCGGCCGGCACGCGGACGTCATCGAAGAATAGAGTGAACTGCTTCTCTGGAGTGACCGCCTGCACCGGGATGAGTGACTTGGTGAGCCCGGGGACATCGGTGGGCACGACGAGCAAGCTGAGTAGTCCGCGACCACTGTCGTTGGTAGACGTTCGGGTGACGACCAGGATCGCTTCGGCTTCGTCGACACCAGAAATGTAGTACTTGGTGCCGTTGATGACCCAGTCGTCGCCGTCGCGTTTCGCGGTCGTGGAGATGTTGTGCGAGTTCGAGCCCGCGTCCGGCTCGGTGATCGCGAATGCCATGATCGTCTCGCCGCTGGCGATGCCCGGCAGCCACTGCTGCTTGAGTTCCTCACTGCCGAATGCCTGGATGATCGTGCCGCAGATGGTCGGCGAGACGACGGTCATCAGCAGCGGGCAGCCCGCCGCGGCGAGCTCCTCACCGACGATCTGCATGTCGTAGATGCCGCCGCCGCCGCCGCCGTACTGCTCGGAAAGGTTCACCCCGAGGAAGCCCTGTTTGCCCACGGCCTGCCACAGCTCGGTGCTCTTCCCGCCGGCCAGCGACTTTTCCAGGTAGTACTCGTGTCCGAAGTCCTTGGCGATCTCGGCGACCGCCTTGCGCAGGTCCTGACGTTCCTCTGTCTCGTGCAATTCCATGACACTCCTCACATCGGTATCGACGCGCCACCGATCGGGAGCGCGCCGGCTTCATTAGAGCTCCGTGGCGTCCGACGCCACTTCACCGCCGTCCACCGCCTCGACCACGGCGAGGACGTCACCGCTCGAGACCTGATGGCCGACCTGGACCGGCAGGGCGCTCAGCACCCCGTCGATCGGGCTCGCGACGGTGTGCTCCATCTTCATCGCCTCCAGGACGACGAGCGTTTGACCGGCTGACACCGTCTCGCCCTCGGCGACCGGTAGTCGGATCACCGAGCCCGGCATCGGCGCGGTGAGCGACCCGGGCGGGTTCAGAGTGCTCGGGTCGACGAAGCGTGGCGCCAGCCGCAGGGCGGAGTAGCCGGCGACCGAGTCGAGGTGGGCAACATCGCCGTCGAGGACGACATCATAAGTGCGGCGCACCCCGTCGACGCGCAGCACCACCCGCTCGCTACTGCCCTCGACAACCTCGACGTCGGCCAACGGCTCGTCGTCGACCTGCAGGCAGGTCCCTGTCGAACCTAACGTGTACCCGACGCGCACTTCGCGCCCGCCCTGGGTCTGCCAGGTTGTGGTCTGCGGCTGCGAAGGGTTGTTGCGCCAGCCGGCGGGCAACGTGGCCTGCAGAGTTGCGACGGCACGCCGCGCGGCCACCCCGGCCACGGTCGCCGCGACGGCGTGCAGGCGCTCGGACTGCGTGTCTGGGAGGGCAGCGCCGAGTTGGGCGACGTCGTGTCGGTCAAGGAACCCAGTGTCGGTGCCCCGCCCGGCGAACTCGTCATGGCGCAGGACGCGAACAAGCAGGTTGCGATTGGTGGTCACGCCGTGAATACGGGCGCCGGCCAGCGCCGCCGAGAGGCTGGCAAGTGCCTCGTCGCGCGTTGGTGCCCACGCGATGACCTTGGCCAGCAGCGAATCGTAGTAATGACTGATGACCGAACCGGCACGAAAACCCGAGTCAACCCGCACGCCGGCAAGCGCCGGGACATCCAAGGTGCGCAGGGTGCCGGTACAGGGCCGGTAGTCATCGGCCGGATCCTCGGCGCACAGCCGGGCCTCGACCGCGTGACCGCGAATTCGCGGGTTGTGCATCTCCTCAGGCAGCGGGCGGCCCATGGCTACGAGCAGCTGGGCACGCACCAGGTCGAGGCCGGTGATCAGCTCGGTAACCGGGTGCTCGACCTGCAGCCGGGTGTTCATCTCTAGGAAGGCGAAGGAGTCGGCTTTGCCATCCTGAGCGGCGTCGTAGACGAACTCGACCGTCCCGGCGCCTACGTAGCCGACGGCGCGCGCGGCGGCGATGGCGGCCTCGCTCATCCGAGCGCGCAACGCGTCGTCGACGACCGGTGACGGCGCCTCCTCGATCACCTTCTGGTGTCGACGCTGCACGGAGCACTCGCGCTCGAACAGAGAGACGACGTTTCCGTGCGTGTCGGCCATGATCTGGATCTCGACGTGGCGTGGGCGCTGGACGTAACGCTCGAGGAAGACGGTGCCGTCGGCGAACGCGGCGGCGGCCTCACGCGAAGCGGAGGTGACCGCTTCGTCGAGCTCGTCCGGCGACGCGACAATGCGCATGCCTCGGCCACCGCCGCCGGCGCTGGCCTTGACCAGCACGGGGTAGCCGACGTCGGCGGCCAGCTTCGCCAGCTGCTCGGCCGATAGCCCCGTCGTGTCGCCACCGGGCAGCACAGGCACCCCCGCGTCGGACATCGTCTTCTTGGCCTGCAGCTTCGAGCCCATCGCGTCGATCGCCCCGGGCGGCGGACCGATGAAGACGAGGTCGGCGGCGGCACAGGCGCGCGCGAACCCGGCGTTTTCCGAAAGGAAGCCGTAGCCGGGGTGTACTGCGTCCGCGCCGGTGAGCGAGGCAGCGGCGATGATCCGGTGGATGTCGAGGTAGGTCTCGGCGGCAGACGAGCCGGGAAGGTGCACGGCCTCGTCGGCGTCGGCGACGTGCCACGCGTCGGCGTCGGCGTCGGAATAGACCGCGACGGTGGCGATCCCGAGATCGCGGCAAGTGCGGAACACCCGCCGCGCGATCTCGCCACGGTTGGCGACCAGGACCTTGCGGATCTTGGGCATCGCCATCACATCCGGAACACGCCGTAGCCACGCTGGCCACGGACCTCGCCGTTGTGGATCACCGACAGGCAGAACCCGAGAACGGTCCGCGTATCGCGGGGATCGATGATCCCGTCGTCGTAAAGTCGGCCGCTGTTGGCCAGTGCGACGGATTCGCGCTCGATCTGTTCCTCGACGGCGGCGCGCATCTGGGCGTCGGCCTGCTCGTCGAAGGGCAGCCCGCGGTCGGCGGCGGACTCGCGCGCCACGATGGACAGCACTCCGGCCAGTTGCGCCGGACCCATCACGGCCGACTTCGAGTTAGGCCAAGCGAATAGGAAACGCGGTGAGTACGATCGCCCGCACATGCCGTAGTTCCCGGCACCGTAGGACGCACCCATGGTGATGGTCACGTGGGGGACCGTGCTGTTTGATACGGCGTTGATCATCTTGGCGCCGTCCTTGATGATGCCGCCCTGTTCGTACTCGGCACCGACCATGAAACCGGTGGTGTTCTGCAGGAAGATGAGGGGGGTGTCGATCTGATTTGCCAGTTGGATGAACTGCGAACCTTTCTCGGCCTCCTCACTGAACAGGATGCCCCGTGCGTTTGCGAGGATGCCGACCGGGAAGCCGTGGATCGAGGCCCAGCCGGTGACGAGTGACGTGCCGTAGAGAGGTTTGAACTCGTCGAAGGCCGAGCCGTCGACCACTCGGGCGATGACGTCGCGGGGGTCGAAGGGCACCTTCGGATCGACCGACGCGATGCCGAGCAGCTGATCGGGGTCGTGCACCGGTGGGTGCGGCGGCGTGGTGGGTCCGGGGCCGTTCTTCCGCCAGTTGAGCCGCGCCATGATGCGACGGCCGATGCGGATCGCATCCTGCTCGTCCTCGGCCATGTAATCGGCCAGCCCCGAGGTGCGGGCGTGCATGTCGGCGCCGCCGAGCGACTCGTCATCGGAGACCTCGCCCGTGGCCATCTTGACCAGCGGCGGACCGCCGAGGAACACCTTGGAACGGTTGCGCACCATCACGACGTAGTCGCACATGCCCGGGACGTACGCACCTCCCGCGGTCGAGTTGCCGAAGACCAGGGCCAGTGTCGGCAGCCCCGCTGCGCTGTGCTGGGTCAAGTCGTGGAACAGCTGTCCGCCGGGCACGAAGATCTCTGCCTGTGTGGGCAGGTCGGCGCCGCCAGATTCGACGATGTTGATGATGGGCAGTCGGTTCTCCCGCGCGATGGCCATGCCGCGGAACACCTTGCGGAAGGTATAAGGGTTCGATGCGCCGCCGCGGACGGTGGGGTCGTGGGCGATGATCATCGACTCGATGCCCTCGACCACGCCGATGCCTACCACCACGCTACCGCCGACGGGGAACTTACTGCCCCAGGCGGCGAAGGGGCATAGTTCGAGGAACGCCGTGTCGGGGTCGAGCATCAGCTCGATGCGCTCGCGGACAAGCAGCTTGCCCCGCTTACGGTGGCGCGCAACGTATTTCGCGCCGCCGCCGCCGTTGACCAGCGCCAGTTGCTCCGCGATGGTGTCGAGTTGCGCGCTCAGTCCTTCGCGGTTCTTGAGATAGCCGGGCGCGGTGTCGTCGACCCGATCGGGCAGGACCTGTACCAAAGTTTTCCTTCCGGGCGAGCATCGACGTCGATCTACTAGGCGCTGATGTTAGCCGCAATTAACATCAGGTGACAACGGCGCAGGCGGGCGTCGGATTTGTTCCGCGCCGTGGTTCCGTCGAATGGCGAGGATCGAAGCGGTGCGTTCGCTGCAGATCGAGCGATCGAAGGAATTGACTGGGGAGGGACGGCACACAGGGCCCGTGCGAGGTCGTATCGAGTTCCTCGTCCGGCGCGCGTGGAGTCTACGGTTCGCGATCTCGGGTGAACACCCGCAGCGATTGTCAGTGTCGCGCCATGCCCTTCAGCCAACCGAGTAGTGCATAACGCCGGTCGGCCAGAATCTATCGGGTCTCCTCGGCTTTGGCCAGCGGCGGAGCGGCCTGATCAGGCGCCTGTCCGAGGGTATACAGGCCGAGAATGCCGAGAAAACCCGCACAGTGCTCGATGAGCATTTCAGTCGAGAGGTTCAGTTGTCCATCTATCCAGCGACGGAGTATCTCGAACAGGCCCCCGACACCGTAGGTAGCGGCGAGATCTGCGACTTGGAGCACATCGCTGGGTATATCGAGGTGCAAGCGGGCCTCTCTGAGCACCAGCTCCGCAAAATCGGTCATCAGATCGCTTCGCAGCTGCCGAAGGAGGGGTTCTGCGCCCGACTCGACAAACAGTATGCGGGCCATGCGGGGATCGTTCTCGATCACCTGAACCAGGGCCTTGATCGGAGCGTAAGCCAGTTCTTGAGGAGCAACCGTGTCGTCCGGAATGGCGCTGGTTATCACCGCTTGGAAGGTAGTGGAGATCTTGGCAAATACCGCACGCAAGAGCGCGTCTCGATCGCGAAACTGTTGGTAGAAGTACCGGCTCGTCACTCCTGATTTCGCACACACGGCGGTCACGGTGCACGCGGTAGCTCCGTGGGTGCCCATGATTGAGACCGCGGCATCAATCAACATCACGCGACGCTGTGCATCGCGTTGAGTTGCGGACAGCCCGCCATAGACACGTGCTGGACTCATGTCCTACAGTCTGGCAGTCTTATCTGACAAGGCATAAAGTCAGATCCAAACTTCGAGGAAGGACCTCAAATGTCGGACGATCAAGCCCCGACCCCGACCCGGGTGCTGCCAAAACCCAGGCGCGTTCGGTTTCCGATGCCGACCTCCACGAAGCGGCAACATTTTGTCGATGGCGACCTGGTGATGAGCCATTTCATCTCGGTGCTTTCTGCGACGTTCCCGGAAGGCGAGGATTTCTTCATCCGCTCGGTCAGGAACTTCCAGAGTTCCATCGACGATCCCCAACTAGAGACAGCGGTCAAGGGTTTCATCGGACAAGAGGCCACACATCGACACCAGCATCGTCTCCTAAACGAGCGACTCCAGGTCATGGGTTATCCGACCGCGCGAATCGACCGTCATGTCGGACGCTTGATCAAGCGATTGGAACGGCGCTTTTCGCCGGAAATGCGGCTGTCCATGACCTCCGCGTTGGAGCACTACACCGCTACGCTGGCAGAAATCATTCTTACCAGCGAAGACGCCCAGAAGCTCATCGGCCAGACAGAGGTTCGACCGATTCTGCTGTGGCATGCCTTCGAGGAGTCGGAGCACAAAGCGGTTGCCTTTGATGTCTATCGGCTGGTGGGAGCAACCGAGCGCACCCGTGTACGGGGCATGCGGATCGCTTCAGTAATTCTGTTCGGCGAGCTCATTCTGCAGACTGCCTTGTCTATGGCCGCTGATAGAGCCTCATATAACCCGGTCACCCTGGTGCGCAGTCTGTACCGCTTTAGTCGCACCCCGATGTTCACCGCCGATGCGCTGCGGCGTTTCCGTTCCTACAATCGCCCGGGTTTCCATCCTGATGATTGGGACAGCGCCGCGGTCCTGGAGCATTGGAGCAAAGAACTGTTCGACCAAGACGGTTCACAGCGAGTTATCGCTTCGTCGGGATAGCAAAGATGCGGAAGTGCGGCGACGCAGGAGCACCGTTCCTGCGTCGCTCCTTCCGAACAGGGTGCGACGCGTCGGTGACTCACGGATTCGGTGCTCGGTGGCCGGTGAAGGTGGCGGTCGGACCCGCAAATGCGGTTCGCAGCGATCGCCACGGGGCTGGCTGGCCTGTTGTGAGCCTCGATCAGTCGCTGATGACATAGCGTTGAGCCAGGGTTTCAGCAAGTCTGCTGGTGTGCGCGACCACTTCTTTCTCGGTCACCGCAAGCAAACCGGAGTGCCAGGCGGTGATGACTTCGACGAATCCCCCGACAGCGATCAGGGTGTCCATGCGAAGGGCTATCTCGTCGGCATCTTGTCGGAGGTGTGGCCGGCTTGCCTCAACGACCAACTGCGTTGCTTCCTGTAGCGCCACGGCGCGGCGGTCTTGTAGCGGTGAGCTACCGACATGCTGAGCGAGGAGGATGCGTGCCCGGCCGGGATCGCGTGCGATCCGGTCGACCACGATGGTGATCGCCGCGGTGATGGTTTCGATCGGCGGCCGATTCGCACGCTCGTTGAAGAGCGCGGCGACCTCGCCGAGCATGTCATTGCGGACGCCATCCCACGCAGCAACGAGCAGCTCATCGCGCGTCTTGAAGCCCTCGTAGAAGTATCGATCGTTCAGCCCTGTGCGGGCGCATACGCCGCGCATAGTGACCGCGGCCCAACCGCTCTCACTCCAAATCTCGGTTGCGGCCTCGATCAATTGCTGCCGTCGCTCGGCACGACGCTCGGCCCCGGTCCGACCACCCCAGCGCTTGTTTCTCGACCGCACCTCTCCATCTTGACAAGGTGCTCGTTCCACCACCAAACTGGTGGCATGCGACACCAATGGTGGCTGGTGCCCCCAGATGAGAGTTTCCCCACAGCAGACGTCCATGTCGCGACCCGAAAGGCAGACGGATGAGATTGCTGCCCTTCGGCGGCGCACCAGGCAGAACGCACCGCGCCGATGCAGTCGTCACGGGCGCAGGAAGCGGTATCGGCCGCGCATTCGCCGTGGAGCTTGCGCGCCGAGGTGGACGCGTGGTGTGCGCCGACAAAGATCCCGTCACTGCAAAAGAGTCGGCAGAGTTGGTGAGGCAGGCTGGCGGCGAGGGCTTCGACATCGAATGCGATGTCACCGATCTTGAGCAGGTCCGCAACCTCGCTGATGTGAGCGAAGACTGGTTCGAGAAGGCTGCGAGCCTCGTCATCAACAACGCCGGAATCGGTGCGGGCGGCAACCGCATCGGCGCGACGTCGATCGAGGACTGGAACGCGGCGATTTCTGTCAACCTCTGGGGCGTTATCTACGGCTGCGAGACTTTTGTGCCTCGGCTCCGCAGCAATGGGCATGGCGGAGTCATCAATGTGGCGTCGGCAGCGAGCTTTGGCTCGGCCCCTCGGATGGCGGCTTACAACGTGAGCAAGGCCGGGGTGCTCGCTCTGTCGGAGACATTGGCGGCCGAACTGAGCGGTACTGACGTCAAGGTCACAGTGCTTTGCCCCACCTTCGTGAAGACGAACATCGTCAAAAATCCTCAAATCGACGAGGCGGCTGCGAGGCTCGCGGCCAACCTGATGAAATGGACTGGCATTTCGCCACAGCACGTTGCTCGAACGACGTTGAACGCGCACGATCGCGGACAAATTTATGTAGTACCCCAACTCGATGCCAAAGTCTTGTGGCAACTCAAGAGAGCCCTACCCGGCCCCTTTACTCGCACGCTGGGCCTCGTGGAGCGCATGGCCTCATGGAACGATTCAGCCGAGTAGAGGAGCAGGGAAAATGGCTTTCGCATACAGTGACATGCTCGAGACAATCAAAAACAAGCAATGGGCTCTTGCCGATATCGATTGGAACGCCCCTGGCGCGGAACTGATCACCGATGAACAGCGTCCCAAACTCAAGCAATTCATGTCCGACGTGGTGTGGATTGAGCATGTTGGAGCACGTGCCTTCGCCGCGATGGCTCCAAAGGCGCCATTCGAAGCGCTCGGAGACATTTACCGTTACTTTCACGCCGAGGAGCAGCGTCACGCCAATGCCGAACTTGCCTTGATGCGTCGCTGGGGCATGCTCGAGGAAGGCGAGAAACCGGTCCCGAACAAGAATATTCGGCTGGTCATCGAATGGCTGGACCGTTATGCGGAAGCCCTGCCCCTGACCGTCATCGGGGCCGCGATTCCGGCACTGGAGACTGCGCTCGATGGAGCGCTGCTGAAGTTTCTCCTCGATGAGGTTGACGACCCTGTGTGCGGGGAGGTGTTCAACAAGGTCAACAGCGACGAATCAAGGCATCTCGCGGTTGGCTTCCAGGTCTTGAATGACCTGGGCGCCAGCCCGATGCGAATCCACGCCATTCAAACTGCGGGTGCTCTTGTCGACCCGCGCATTCTCACCGGCGCGTTGCTGTATATCCCGCTCCTGACGCGCATGTTGATGAATCTCAACGCTATGGGTCTGTCCGAGGAGAAGTTATACAACGCAGTGACGCGGTATGCCAATGTCGGCGATCGCAGTGAGCATACGCGGAGGGTGCCCGGCTATCACATCTTGAAGGCGCACATGTCGTCGTCCATCAAGCGGTCCCAGCCTCTGCACTTCGTGTCTCAGCGCCTTGGCAATGCGATCGATGTTTTCCCTGTTCAGATTTTCGGTCGGCCGCCATCCTGGACGGACGAACTGACCTACGAACCGGTTGCCAAATGACAGGCACCACGACGACGTTGATCGTCGGCGCCGGGTTCGCAGGTATCGGTGCGGCGATCAGACTGCTTCAAGAGGGCACGGATGACTTCGTCATCCTGGAACGGTCAGATCGCGTCGGAGGCACCTGGCGAGACAATACTTATCCCGGTGCGGCCTGCGATATTCCCTCGCTTCTCTACTCCTACTCGTTCGAGCCGAATCCGGGCTGGACTCGTACCTACTCGGGGAGCGCTGAGATCCTCGAATATATCGACGATATGGTCGACAAGTACGATCTTGCCCGGTTCATCCAGTTTGATACCGACGTGACTGCCTTGGAATTCGATGAGAGTGCCGGCATCTGGATGGCCGACACGGCAGATGGAAAGCGGTATCACACCCGGTCAGTTGTGATGGCCAGTGGACCACTTGCCAACGCCAGCTTTCCCGATATTCGGGGTATTGACTCGTACGGTGGAAAAAAGATCCACAGCGCTCGATGGGACCATGGCTACGATCTCGGCGGTAAGAGGGTTGCAGTCATCGGGACAGGCGCGAGCGCGGTTCAGATCATTCCCGAGCTCGTAAAGTCGGCTGCCTCGGTCAAAGTCTTCCAGAGAACGCCCGGCTGGGTGTTGCCCAGGGTGAACTTCAGGCATCCGGCCTGGGCGCGTTCGACCTTCACACACCTGCCGGTGAGCGAACAAGCGCTCCGCGACGCGTGGTTTTGGGCCCACGAAGTGATGGCAGTGGGTATGGTCTGGAACACCGCCGCGACGTCCGCGATACAGCTGGCGGCCAAGGCTCATCTCCGTCGGCAGGTGAAAGACTCCTGGTTGAGACGTCAGTTGACGCCCCATTTCAGGCCTGGATGCAAGCGCATGCTCATGACCAGTGATTATTACCCTGCGCTACAGGCGGATAACTGCAAGCTGATCAGCTGGCCGATCGCCACATTGTCACCCAACGGTGTTCGGACCGCCGACGGTGTCGAGCACGAAGTGGACTGTATCGTATTTGCCACTGGCTTCGATGTGGCCAAACGTGGCACCCCGTTCCCGATTAGCGGCCTCGGCGGTCGGAAGCTCGGCGATGAATGGTCTCAGGGGACATTTGCCTTCAAGAGCGTGAGCGTGGCCGGGTATCCGAACTTATTCTTCACTTTCGGACCGAATTCCGGGCCAGGCCACAACTCGGCGCTCGTATATATGGAGGCTGCAATTGACTATATAGTCAAGGCGATCAAGCTCCTTCAGCAAAATGACATCGGCACTTTGGATGTGAGGGAGGATCGTCAGGACCGCTATCACTCCGAAATTCAGCGCCGCCTTCGACGAACGACTTGGAATTCGGGGTGCAGCAGTTGGTATTTGACCGAGGACGGCTACAACGGCACGATGTACCCAGGTTTCGCGACCCAGTTTATGAGAGAACTATCCCGCTTGGATCCTCATGATTACGTGATAACCCGGCGCGACGATACACACGTCGAGCTGACGCAATCACTCTGAATACAAGTTTGCAGGGCTGACCGTCAGAACGGTGAAATACAGGAATGGATCGCAAGTCCGACCGTAATTACGAGATAATTATCATAGGAGCTGGATTTTCCGGCATCGGGTCTGGCATTAGCTTGATGAAGGCGGGATTTACCGACTTCTTGATGGTTGATGACGCCGATGGCGTAGGTGGTACGTGGCACTGGAACACCTACCCGGGTATCGCTGTCGATATACCGTCGTTCAGTTATCAATTCTCATACGAAATGCGGCCCTCTTGGTCGCGCACGTACGCCCACGGCAATGAGCTCAAAGCCTATGCCGAGCGATGTGTTGAAAAGTATCGGCTCTGGGACCATATTCGTTTCAACACAACCATTACCGAGGCTTGTTTCGACGAGAACGCAACACGGTGGCATTTGACCAGTGCCAATGGTGAGGAGTTCACGGCACGCTTCGTGATAAATTGCTCCGGCGTTCTCAGTCGGCCAAAGTGGCCTGAAATCAAGGGGGTGCGAGATTTCGCCGGCGTTACGCTCCACACGGCTAGATGGGACAATGCCAAAGATCTCAGCGGGAAGAGGGTTGCAGTAATCGGTACCGGTGCATCGGCGGTGCAACTGATACCCGAAGTCGCAAAGAAAGCAGAGAGTCTGACGGTATTTCAGCGAACTCCAATTTATTGTCTGCCGAAGCCAGACTTCCCCATACCGACGTGGGGTGGAAGGCTTCTACATTTCCTGCCGGGGGCACAATTGGCGACCCGGACCGCCAGCCAGGCGTTCGTGGAAATCACTTTCCCAATCGCCGCTCACTTTCATACGGTGATACCGTTCGCCGATGTCATGGAGAGCGCCGCAAAGCGGTACATGCGGCGTGAGGTCCATGACCCGACGACGAGAGAACAACTCATTCCGCGCTACTCGTTGGGCTGTAAACGACCCAGCTTCCACAATTCCTATCTCGCAACGTACAACCGGTCCAACGTTTCGCTCGAGACGAGCGGCATAACCCATATCGACCATGCATCCGTCCATACTCGAGACGGCAAAGCTCATCCCATTGACGTCTTGATCCTGGCCACCGGCTTCAAAGTGATGGAGTCGGGCAACATGCCAACTTACGTATTGAAGGGACGCGGCGGGCTGGAGCAGGCTACATGGTGGGACGAGCATCGACTGCAGGCCTTCGAAGGGGTGAGCGTCCCGGGATTTCCGAATCATTTCAACATCTTCGGCCCGTACGGCTACAACGGTTCCTCGTACTTCACGCTCATCGAGGCGCAGAGTCGGCACATCGTCCGGTGTCTTCGTCGCGCGCGGGCGCTGGGTGCTAACTGCGTGGAGGTCAAGAAGGAGGCGAACGACCGTTATTTCGCCGAAGTGCTAAGGCGGCGTCACAGACAGGTTTTCTGGCAGCCGAGCTGTTCCAATGCCAACAGCTACTACTTCGACAGGCACGGTGACGTTCCACTCCGTCCATCAACGACTCTGGAGACCTATTGGCGGAGCCGCACCTTTCGCCTCTCGGACTACCGATTCGAGAATCGGCCCGAAGAGGTGTGTCCCCGGTGACCAGAATGGATGCCCCTGACTGGCAGCCCAGTCTTGCCAGTCATCTCGTCGCGATGTCCTCGCGAACCACGCTGCGGCCACTGGCGCAGCTGATGCCATCAAACGCCTACGGACTTGCGGTGATGGATCGCGTGCTTCGAACAGCGCTCGTAGCCTCACGGCCTCGGCGCGGCGTCACAGTGCGCAAGGTTGACACTGTATTCGCCGGAGGCCCGGTTCGTGGGGACTGGATCACCACGCCTGCCATTAATCCGCATGCCAACCCTTTGCTGTACATCCACGGCGGCGCCTATTCTATGTGCTCGCCGGAGACGCACCGCGGTCTTCTTGGTGAACTCGCCTCGGCGAGCGGGCGCCCCATCTTCGCAGTGAAGTATCGTCTTGCCCCGCGGTATCCCTATCCCGCAGCCGCGGACGATGCGCTGAATGCGTATCGCTGGCTTACCAGCGGAGGGTCCCCGGGTTCTTGTCAGCGCACCGTCGCGGTTGCCGGCGATTCAGCGGGCGGTCAGCTCACGATGGCCACGGCCTTGGGCGCACGTGCAGTTGGATTGCCGCTCCCTGATGCGATGCTGCTGATGTCTCCCGTCCTGGATCTCAGGTGCGAACTTGCCAGAGCGCGTGAAATTCGCCGCCGGGATCCTTTTGCCTCCGCTCAATCAGCGGCGCGCGCTCTTGACCTCTACGTAGGTGGCGCAGATCGCGGAGATCCGCGCCTCAGCGTGCTTGACGCGGACCTCACCTCGATGCCGCCGATCCTCATTCAGGTGGGCGGGAGAGAAATGTTGATCGATGACTCGCGCCGTCTCGCCGAGCGACTTCAATCAGCTGGATCCCACGTCGAGATCCAGGTATACCGGGGACAGATCCATGTATTCCAGGCTATGTTCCGGATTCTTCCCGAAGCCCGAGACGCGATTCATCGAGCGGGACGCTTCCTTGAAGCCTCGGAAGTCAGGTGAAAGTGTCCGAACAGGCAATGCTCCTACACCTACACCACCTCGACCGCCGCAGCGTGAAGTCAGTCGTCTCTGCCTCATGAGCAGCAACTTCGCGACGGCCTGTCGCGCATACGATCCGTCGATCGTGATCATCGGGGCCGGCTTCGCCGGGGTTGCGATGGCCCACCGGCTGAAGAAGGACGGGTTCACGAACTTCACGATCCTGGAAAAGGCTGCAGACATCGGGGGTGTTTGGCGTGACAACACCTATCCGGGAGCGGCCTGCGACGTGCCGTCAGCGTTGTACTCACTCTCGTACAAGCCCAATCCTCGTTGGTCACGGCGATATGCCGAGCAACCCGAGATACTCAAGTACCTCCAACAACTCGTGGAGAGTGGCGGACTGGCCGCGCATCTGCGTACCCAGACCGAAGTTGTCGCAATGACCTTCGATGACCAGCTAGGGCGTTGGACCCTGGTTACGAACTCGAACGAGACAATAACCTGCGATGTCGTCGTCTCGGCCGTGGGTCAGCTCTCCTTGCCCCACGTACCCGTTATTGCCGACGCAGACACCTTCCAGGGGCCGCGCTTTCATTCGGCGCGTTGGGACCGATCGGTTTCGCTTCGCGGCAAGCAAGTAGCCGTCATCGGCACAGGAGCTAGTGCCATCCAATTCGTGCCACACATCGCCCAGGAGGCGGAGCATGTCACGCTATATCAGCGCACGGCTCCGTGGATCTTGCCGAAGTGGGACAGCAGGTATGGAGTCCTTCACGACAGGGTGAGCGAGTTATTGCCGATGGCGCTGCGCCTCGAGCGTTTCGCGGTATGGCTAATTTTCGAGTTGCTCGCTGTGACGCTAGTCGACGCGAAGCCCCTCTCACGCGTCCTCGGTGCGATCGCGCGCCGCCACCTACATCGGCAGGTTGCTAGCCCATCTTTGCGCGAGCAATTGATGCCTTCGGACGCGCCAGGGTGCAAGCGAGTGCTGTTCTCGAATGATTACTATCCAGCAATCGCGAGTGATCGCGTGTCGTTGGTGCCGAAGGCTATCGCAGAGCTCTGCGACAACGGTGTCAAGACCGTGGATGGAGAGTTTCGTCCTGCAGATGTCGTGATCTACGGAACCGGGTTTCGCGCCACCGATTTTCTCGCCCCGATGTCCGTGCGCGGCTCTCGCGGAGTCTCCTTGGCCGAGGTGTGGAAGACCCAGGCGTACGCATATCTGGGCATCACTGTCCCCATGTTCCCGAACCTGTTCCTGCTTTATGGTCCCAACACGAATGTGGGCTCGGGGTCGATCCTCTACATGATCGAGTCACAAGTCCGTCACATCGCAACGCTCATCAAAGCCGTGGCTGCTCATCCGGGTCATGCGATCGATGTCAGGACGGAGAGCGCGCAACGCTACAACACGCGCTTGAGAAGGCGACTACGGAGGTCGGTGTGGGCGCTGTGTGCGAGCTGGTATCGAACCTCGAGCGGGGAAATCCCGACGAACTGGCCGGGGCCTACCTTGGTTTATCGACTCCTCACGCGGAAGCTGCGCGGCGGCGATTACGCCTTGAGAAAGGTCGGGCGTCTAAAGGTCGGTGGCCCTCCAGAACCGAGCCTGGCCGACTAAGGGCACGAGACGCGCACTTAACCGCTAGGCCAATAATGTCTAGATATTGACATCAATGGCATCTTTGTAAAGACTGGTGGACGCCGTCAAAGCGGCCCAGCGTCCAGGAGGAACCATGACGAATCACCTTCTCGCACCTGCGCACCACGTGAAGGAGCGGTTGTCCTCTGTGATCATGGTCCCCGCGCCTCACGCCGTCGACGACAGATGGCGTCGATGGAGCCGGGACTGGCCGGTTCGTGAACTGGCACCGGCACCCGCGGGCAGTGGATTGAAAGCCGTGCGCGGGGATGCCGGACTGCCCTTCGTAGGTCACACGCTCGACTACATCCGATTCGGCTCGGATTTCAGTCGAGAGCGCTACGACCGTCTGGGTTCGGTGTCGTGGATGGGCGCGTTCGGCACCAAGATGGTGGTCATCGCCGGCCCTGACGCCACTCGAGAGGCGTTCACGAGCGAAGCGAAAGCATTCTCTCAGGATGGCTGGTCCTTCCTGATCGACGCCTTCTTCCATCGCGGTTTGATGCTCATGAGCTTCGACGAGCACTTGATGCACCGGCGCATCATGCAGGAGGCGTTTACGCGTCCGCGCCTGACCGGATACGTCGAACAGGTAACGCCATGCGTTCGCTCGGCAGTGCCTGCGTGGCCGGTGGGCCCGTCGGTTCGAATCTACCCACTGTTGAAGGAACTCACCCTCGACATCGCTACCGACGTCTTCATGGGCGGCCGCGGCAAGGACGAGAGCGATGCTGTCAACAAGGCGTTCGTCGCTACGGTCCGGGCGGCGAGTTCCCTTGTGCGTGCTCCGCTTCCGGGAACCAGATTCCGCGCTGGTGTGCAAGGGCGGCGCGTTTTGGAGGACTACTTCTTCCGGCATCTGCCGGCCGCGCGAGCCGGTGAAACGGAGGATCTGTTCGCTGCTCTCTGTCAAGCCACGACCGAAGACGGGGAGCGGTTTTCCGACGAGGATGTGGTGAATCACATGATCTTCTTGATGATGGCGGCCCACGACACCTCGACGATCACCACCACAGCGGTCACCTATTTCCTTGCCAAGTATCCGCAGTGGCAGGAGGCTGCGGCTGCGGAAGCCGCGGCCATCGGTGACGGGTTGCCGGACATCGAGGCCCTGGAGAAGATGACGGTCATCGACCTCGTGATCAAGGAAGCGCTCAGACTGCTTGCACCTGTTCCGCTGGTGATGCGCAAGACGGTTCGAGATGTCGCCATCGATGGATATCACATCCCCTCGAACACGTTATGCGCTATAACGCCTGCCGTGAATCACTTCGATCGAACGATCTGGAGTGATCCGGAGCGGTTCGATCCCTCACGTTTCGACGAGCCTCGGCGCGAAGACCAACACCACCGATTCGCCTGGGTTCCGTTCGGAGGTGGAGCGCACAAGTGCATCGGCATGCAATTCGGGACGCTCGAAGTCAAAGCAATCCTGCACAGGATGCTGCGTTCGTTCACTTGGAAGGTTCCGGAGAACTATCACGTCCGATGGGACAACACCTCGCTGCCCATTCCGGTGGACGGACTTCCGTTGGAGATGAAGCGCCGATGACCGTCGACCACAGCCCCTACCTCGAACCCACGGAGTTTCTTGACTGGCAACAAGATTCGGTACGTGACTTCGTGTCATCGGCGATCCGTGGTGCCTGCGGCGACACCGAGAAGGCCATCGCCATCTTCACCGCGGTCCGTGACTCCATTTGGTACGACCCCTACACGGTGACCGACAACCCGCACGCGTATCGCGCCAGCACCGTCGCGACCGCAGAACGGGCCTACTGCGTCCCGAAGGCCGTGCTCTTGACTGCAGCGTGCCGAGCGGCGGGAATCCCGGCGCGGCTGGGGTTCGCCGACGTCCGAAACCACCTCCAGACCAAGGCATTGCGCGAGCGGATGGGTGGTAGCGACGTTTTCGTCTACCACGGCTACAGTCTCATGTTCCTCAACGGTGCGTGGGTCAAGGCCACCCCGGCGTTCAATCGCGAGCTGTGCGCACGTTTCGGTGTCTCGCCGATCGAATTCGACGGCCGTAGTGACGCGCTACTCCATGGTTTCACCGCTGACGGCACCCAGCACATGGAGTATCTGCGCGACCGGGGAGCCTACGACGATCTACCCCTAGCAGACATCCTGCAAGCACTGAGAACGCATTACGGCACATTCATCGATCAGCCGAACAGCCGTCCCGACCTCTTCGCCTGAAAGGGCACTACACGATGCAAAGCACAATGCAAAATGTTCCGCTCACGGTGTCGGCGATCGTCCAGCATGCGGCAGCCATACACGGTGACAGCGAGGTCGTCACTCCGACCGGAAATGGATATCGGAGAACGCCTTACCGCATTGTGCTGGCGCGAGTGGCTCGCCTTGCCAATGCGCTGCGCAGTCTTGGCGTCACGGCAGACCAACGCGTGGCCACCTTCCAGTGGAGCAACCAGGAACATCTGGAGGCCTACTGTGCGATTCCCTCCATGGGCGCGGTCCTGCACACGCTCAACATTCGTTTGGCCCCAGAGCAACTGGCGTACATCGCCAATCACGCGAGCGATCAGATCGTCCTAGTCGACGCTTCGGTTGCCCCGTTGTTGGCGCGCGCGCTCCCGGCGATGGCGTCGGTGCACACCGTCATCGCGACCGGGGAGGGGGACCTTGCCCCGCTACAGGGATGCGGGAAGACCGTTCTGCGTTATGAGGAAGTGCTTTCCGGCCAAGAAGAATCATTTGACTGGCCTGAGCTCGACGAGCTGTCCGCCGCGGCCATGTGTTATACGAGCGGTACCACCGGAGATCCCAAAGGCGTCGTCTACAGCCACCGTTCGACGTACCTTCACTCCCTGACCGCCTGCACAGCTAACGCTTTGTCAGTCAGCGAGGCCGACCGTGTGCTGGCCATCGTCCCAATGTTTCACGCCAATGCGTGGGGGCTTATTTACGCAGCGTTGATGTCCGGTGCGGATCTGGTACTGCCTGACCGGTATCTCCAAGCCGAACCGTTGGTGTCGATCATCGAAGACACCAGACCGACCTTGGCCGGTGCAGTGCCGACGATCTGGAACGATGTCGACCGATATCTGGATTCGCACCCTGAGCGGGACATTTCTTCGTTACGGCTGGTCGCGTGCGGGGGGTCTGCTGTTCCGCTTTCGTTGATGCGGGCATTCGAAGAGAAGTACGACGTGCCCATTGTGCAGGCCTGGGGTATGACCGAAACCTCTCCGTTGGCGACCGTTGCACGTCCGGCTCACAGAGCCGACGCGACGCGGCGCTGGGAGCTGCGCGCATCCCAGGGCCGACCGATCTGCGGTGTCGAAATCCGGTTGCGGGACGACGACGGGAAAGACGTGCCGTGGGACGGGCAATCAGTTGGGGAGATCCAGGCGCGCGGTCCCTGGATCACCGGGTCCTATTTCGGAAACAACGATACGGAGAAGTTCGACGAAGGATGGCTGCGTACCGGTGATGTGGGCAAGATCGACGCCGAGGGCTATCTGACACTGACCGACCGCTCGAAAGACGTCATCAAGTCAGGTGGCGAATGGATCTCCTCGGTGGAGCTGGAAAACACGCTGATCGGCCACCCTGCCGTGTACGAAGCGGCGGTAGTCGGCGTCGCGGACGATAAATGGCAGGAAAGGCCGTTGGCGCTTGTCGTCGTCCACCCCGGAACCGACGTTGACATTGACCAACTCCGATCGTTCCTTGCGGACAAAGTCGCCAAATGGTGGATTCCCGAGCGATGGAGCTTCGTGTCCGATATTCCGAGGACGAGCGTCGGAAAGTACGACAAAAAGGTCATCCGTGCGCGCCACTCTGCCGGCGAATACCTCATCGAAATCGAAACGTCATAACGTCAAATCCCTGGAATTCCAACAGTCGGAAGGTAATCATGTCCTCACCAATCTCTCCCTGGATGAATGCCGAATTACTCGAGCTTCGTGACCTCGCTGCGAAGTTCTTCTCGGCCGAATTGGCGCCGCATGCGAACCGCTTTGCAGACCAGCACCACGTCGACCGAGAACTGTGGAACCGAGCAGGCGAGCTGGGCCTGCTCTGCATGTCTATACCTGAGGAATACGGCGGAGGCGGTGGCACTTTCGCGCACGAAGCGGTCGTGCTTGAAGAGCAGGCCCGCATAGGTGACAGCTCATGGGGCGCGGGACTGCACAGCGGAATCGTCGCCCACTACATCCTGCAGTACGCGACTGAAGAGCTGCGCGCGCAGTGGCTTCCCAAGATGGCGTCCGGTGAAATGATCGGGGCGATCGCCATGACAGAACCGGGGACCGGGTCCGATCTGCAGAGCGTCAAGACAAAAGCCCTCCTGGACGGTGACGAGTACGTGATCACCGGCTCCAAGACTTTCATCACCAACGGCCAACAGGCCGACCTCATCATCGTTGTTGCCAAGACAGATCCGAGCCAGGGCGCTGCGGGCATCTCTTTGATCGTTGTCGAGGCTGACCGGGCGGGATTCCGGCGCGGCAAGGTTCTCGACAAAATCGGCCAGCGCGGCCAGGACACCTCCGAGTTGTTCTTCGATGAAGTGAGAGTTCCGCGCTCGCATCTACTGGGCCAGTCTGAGGGACAGGGCTTCATTCAGCTGATGACGCAGCTGCCACAAGAGCGACTCATCGTCGCGGTGGGGGCTGTCGCAGCGATGGAACTTGCCCTGGAGCAGACGCTCAAGTACACGCGTGAGCGGGAGGCGTTCGGTCGGCCTGTCTTTGGCTTTCAGAACACCAAGTTCACGCTGGCTGAAGCCGCGACAGAAACGCGCATCGCACGAGTGTTCCTCGACTACTGCATCGACCTGCACCTTGCGGGTCAACTCGACGTGCAGACCGTCGCCATGGCGAAGTGGTGGACCACTGAGCGAGCGATGAAGGTACTCGATGACTGTATGCAGCTTCACGGCGGATATGGCTACATGACCGAGTACCCCATCTCGAGGTTGTGGGTGGATCAGCGCGTGCAAAAAATCTATGCCGGCACGAACGAGGTGATGAAGGAAATCATCTCGCGTTCCCTATGACTCAGAGGAGTTGCCGCCCGCACGTTAGTCATCTAGAGGAGGAGGACTGATGGCATCGATGGTGGTGCCGTATCGCCACGACATGGGCGGCCACTGCGGATCGGGGGCTCTTCGGGATTTGACCGAATGGGCCGGGATCCGTTGGGGTGATGACACCCCGGACGAAGGCATCGTGTTTGCTCTCGGCGGGGCCCTCGACTTCTCGTATGTTCGCTCGGCCCACCTACGTCCACCGATCTACCTCGTTGGACGCAGCGCGGACCTCGAAGACGAATACTTGACCCGGTTGGGCGCGCGCTTCGAGTGTCGTTCGACAGACGACCCCGATCTCGGGTGGAAATGGGTGACCGAACAGATCGATGCCGGTACGCCGGTCATGGTGTGGACTGACATCGCCGAATTGCCCTATCTGAGAACGCGTCTGAGTATGAGCCGGCACGATGTCGTGATCGTAGGGTACGACGACGACGAGGAACTCGCCTTCGTGGTCGATAACGATCGCGATACACCTCAAGCCGTGCCTTACGAGAATCTACGGAAGGCGCGGGCATCGACGGGATTTCCCGTCCCCACGCGGCACACCACCTACGTAGTCGAGTGGCCCGGCGCGGCACCAGATCTCGGCAATGCTGCCCGGTCGGCCTTCCGTAGGTCCGCGGACGCGATGCAGGGTTCGTGTGTGAGCGCGCCGATCACCGAGGACTCCGATTGTGAAATTCAGGTGCGTGGGCTACCAGGGGTATCGACTTTTGTGGAGGATCTCAAGCGGTGGCCGAAGATCTTTGACGACGACACCCTCGACGGAGCCTTGTTTGCGCTGAGCGCCTTCATCGAAAAAGCCGGAACCGGAGGCGGTCTGTTCCGAGATCTGCAAGCACGTGGATGTCGGCGCGTCGCTGAAGAGTTGAGTTTCGAACCTGCGTTTAAAGCAGCGGAGGCTGCAAAGACCGCATCTGAGTTGTGGACCGCGGTTGCGCACGCCGCTTATGACCGCGGTGCAGATCCGCACCGAAGAGCGAGCGGCGCCGCGTCCGTGGCTGCGCAATTGCCGACAGCCGAACGTCGACTCGCGGAGGCGCTGAGGGAGGCAGGAGATCTACTCCTATGAGTTCTGATTGCTTCGGAGCAAGCCGAACTGGTTGCGACCCAGCAGATTTATTTGAGCGCTTTGAATTGTGTCATAGGAAGGGAGAATCACGATGGCTGTCTTCGCTGATGCGGAAGAGGTTTACCGCTACCTCGCCGGCATCTTTCGACGAGGTTTGGAGAACGAAGACCTTGCGAACAGACTTGCCGGGTCCGGGGTGGTGTTACGGATCCACTACACCGATCCGGATGCGGTAGTAACCGTGGATATGCCGGAGAAGGTCGTAGAGACCGGCGCGGACAGTGGCGTTACACCGAATGTCGAATTGTTCATGTCCGCGGATACCGGCAACAGGTTCTGGTTGGGGAAGGTGAACTTGACCATGGCGATGGCGAAAGGAACTGTACGAGCGAAAGGTCCTGTCACCAAACTGATCAAGCTCATACCGCAGGCAAAGAACCTCTTTCCGGAATACCGGGCAATCCTTGAGGCCGACAAGCGTCACGACCTGCTCAATGTGTGATGTCGGTGCGGTACCGCGCCCGGGCCCGGGTGAGCGGCGCGGGCCTCTGGGCGATGTGCCCGGAGATCATCCAGGACAGTTCGCGCGACCACCGTGCGCGGTCGGGATAACTACTCGAGAAGCGTAATTCGATAGAAGGGACTTCAACATGAAGACACGTGCGGCTGTTTTGTGGGGCTTGGAGCAGAAGTGGGAGGTCGAAGAAGTCGATTTGGATCCGCCAGGTCCCGGGGAGGTCCTCGTGCGGCTGGCGGCCACCGGCTTGTGCCATTCCGACGAACATCTGGTGACCGGCGACCTCCCGATCCCATTGCCGGTAGTGGGGGGTCATGAGGGTGCTGGCACAGTCGTGGAGTGCGGCGAAGGGGTTGAGGAACTGTCCGAAGGTGATTCTGTCATCTTGACCTTCCTTCCCTCGTGTGGGCGCTGCTCGTACTGCGCGCGCGGCATGGGCAATCTCTGTGAGTTGGGAGCGGCGCTCATGATGGGACCGCAGATCGACGGCACCTATCGCTTTCACGCACGAGGCGAGGACGTCGGGCAGATGTGTTTGCTCGGGACGTTTTCCGAGTACACAGTGGTGCCGCAGGCGTCCGTGGTCAAGATTGATGGCGGAATCCCCCTGGATCGGGCAGCCTTGATCGGTTGCGGCGTCACGACCGGTTACGGATCTGCGGTGCGGACTGGGGAGGTGCGCGCCGGGGACACCGTCGTGGTGGTGGGAGCGGGCGGAATCGGAATGAATGCGATTCAGGGCGCGCGAATCTCGGGAGCGCTAGCGATTGTGGCGGTCGATCCGGTGAAGTTCAAGCGAGAGCAAGCGAGCGGGTTCGGTGCGACGCACACCGCGGCCTCGATGGATGAAGCTTGGTCGCTGGTCAGCGATATGACGCTGGGCAAGCTGGCTGATGTCTGCATCCTCACCACCGATGTGGCTGAGGCCTCCTACACCGCGGAAGCGCTGGCCTTGGTCGGAAAGCGCGGGCGCGTCGTGGTCACGGCCATCGGGCACCCCGACGACTCATCGATCTCAGGATCACTGCTTGAAATGACGCTTTACGAGAAGCAGATTCGTGGCGCTTTGTATGGCTCATCCAATGCGCCGCACGATATTCCGCGACTGGTCGAGCTGTACTCCGCTGGGTTGTTGAAGCTCGATGAGTTGGTCACCCGCGAATACTCCCTCGACCAAATTAATGAGGGCTACCAGGATATGCGTTCAGGAAAAAATATCCGAGGGCTGGTCCGGTTCTGAAGAGCATCATGCCCACTGCTGGTCTCCATGTCCTTGCGTTGCTGCAGATCATGCGGCCGGGCCCCTTGGGTGGTTGGCGTCGGGTCCTTCTTTCCCGTCGTGAGGACGGCAAGCATCAGACACCTCATCGATCATCTATCACATTCTCTGGGAGGCTGAGATGACGGACGCTGGCACGACCACGGCAAGCAGGGATGGGGCTGCTCGTTTCGCTATCGCCCCGGAGGTGTGGACCACGCCGGAGCGACGAGCGCTGAGCCAAATGGCGCGGTCTTTCTCGGAACGTGAAATCGCGCCGAAGCTAGCGGAATGGGAGCACGTGGGTGAGATTCCGCGCGACCTGCATCTCAATGCTGCCGAGGTGGGGCTTCTCAGAATCGGGTTCCCGGAAGAAGTCGGCGGCAGCGGCGGCAATGCGATTGACTCTGCACTGGTCACTGAGGCCATCCTGGCCGCAGGCGGGTCCACTGGCGTCTGCGCCGCCTTGTTCACCCATGGCATTGCCCTTCCCCACATTGCCGCCAATGGCTCCGACGCCCTGATTCAACGATATGTCCGTCCTACGCTCGCAGGAAAGATGATCGGCTCGCTGGGCGTTACCGAGCCTGGGGCAGGCTCAGATGTCGCGAATCTGCGCACACGCGCGGTGCGCGAGGGGGACACCTACGTGGTCAACGGAGCAAAGACGTTCATCACCAGCGGAGTTCGAGCGGACTTCGTTACTACGGCGGTACGCACCGGCGGACCGGGTTACGGTGGAGTTTCATTGCTTGTGATCGACAAGAATTCGCCTGGATTCGAAGTGTCCCGCCGGTTAGACAAGATGGGGTGGCGATGTAGCGACACCGCCGAGTTGTCTTTCGTCGACGTTCGCGTACCGGCTGACAACCTGGTGGGGGCAGAGAACAGTGGGTTTTTGCAGATCATGCAGCAATTTCAGGCTGAACGGCTCGGCATCGCCGTCCAGGCGTACGCGACGGCGGGTCGGGCTCTCGACCTTGCCATGAGTTGGGCGCGGGAACGTGAAACGTTCGGTAGACCCTTGACGGGGCGCCAGATCATTCGCCATAAGCTTGCGGAGATGGCTCGACAGGTCGACGTGGCGTGCACCTACACCCGTGCGGTCATGCAGAGGTGGCTAGCGGGGGAGGATGTCGTTGCCGAGGTGTCGATGGCCAAGAACACCGCTGTGTATGCGTGCGACTACGTGGTCAATGAGGCGGTTCAGATCTTCGGTGGGATGGGCTACATGCGTGAGTCTGAGATCGAGAGACACTATCGAGATTGCCGAATTCTCGGAATAGGCGGCGGCACCAACGAAATCATGAACGAGGTCATCGCCAAACGTATCGGACTCTAGCTACTTGATTGAATCGCCCTGACTTTCCCGGAGGCTCGGGTTATTGGATTCCGGCCAGGGGTTGGTCGGTCCCATGTGCATCGTGGAACGCGGCTTCGAACTCGGTGGGTGGGATGTCATTAAGGTAGCTGTGTAAGCGGCTGGTGTTGTGCCAGTACACCCAGCTCAGGGTCGCGAGTTCGACGTCCTCGACGGTCTTCCACGGCCTGGTGCGGACTGGCCCGTAGATCAGCTCCGCCTTGTAGTAGCCGTTCACCGTCTCCAGGGCATTATCGTAGCTGTCTCCGATCGTGCCGATCGAGCGGACCGCTCCGATCTCGGCGAGCCGTTCGCCATAGCGGATAGAGGTGAATTGCGATCCGGCATCGGAGTGACATGTCAAGCCCGGCAATGTGTTTCCGCGTGACCAACGAGCCATCTCCAACGCATCCAGCACCATGGTGGTACGCATGTGCGACGCTACCCGCCAGCCCACGATCATCGGGTCTGCTGCACCAATAGGTGACATCTGAGTTGGCTTGCCCAAAGCGGGCGGGCTGGAAGGATGTCAGTGTGCCTAGGCCCTACCCCCGTGAATTTCGCGACGACGTCGTCCGCGTTGCCCGTAACCGCGACGACGGGGTGACGATCGAGCAGATCGCCACCGATTTCGGCGTGCACCCGATGACGTTGACCAAGTGGATGCGCCAAGCCGACGTCGACGAGGGCGCCAAGCCAGGTAAGAGCACCAATGACTCCGCTGATCTGCGCGAGCTACGACGCCGAAATCGGTTGTTGGAACAAGAGAATGAAGTCTTACGGCGGGCAGCGGCGTACTTGTCGCAGGCCAATCTGCCGGGAAAAGGGTCTACCCGCTCGTAAGTGAGCTCGCCGCCGACGGGATTCCCGTCGCGGTGACGCGCCGGGTACTCAAGCTCGCCCGCCAGCCCTACTACCGCTGGCGGGCAAATCCCATCACCAATGCCGAACTCGTCGAGGCATACCGCGCCAACGCCCTGTTCGACGCGCACGGCGAGGACCCCGAGTTCGGCTACCGCTACCTCGTCGAGGAGGCCCGTGAGGCCGGCGAGCCGATGGCCGAGCGCACCGCCTGGCGCATCTGCTCACAGCAGCAGTTGTGGAGCGTGTTCGGCAAGAAGCGCGGCAAGAACGGCAAACCAGGACCGCCGGTGCACGACGATCTGGTCCAGCGCGACTTCACCGCTGAAACGCCAAACATGTTGTGGCTCAGCGACATAACTGAGCATTATACCGGCGAGGGCAAGCTCTACCTCTGCGCGATCAAGGATGCATTCTCCAACCGCATCGTGGGTTATTCGATCGACTCCCGAATGAAGTCACGCCTGGCGACCGCCGCGCTGCGCAACGCGGTCGGCCGCCGTGGGGTGGTCGCCGGCTGCGTGGTTCACACGGACAGAGGGTCGCAGTTTCGAAGTCGAAAGTTCGTCCAGGCCCTGCACCATCACGGCATGGTCGGCTCAATGGGACGTGTCGGCGCGGCCGGCGACAACGCGGCGATGGAGAGCTTCTTCAGCCTGCTGCAGAAGAACGTCCTCGACCGCCGCCGCTGGGCCACCCGAGAGGAGCTGCGGATCGCCATCGTCACTTGGATCGAACGCACCTACCACCGACGTCGCCGCCAAGGCGCCCTCGGCCGGTTGACCCCCGTCGAATACGAAGCCATCATGACCACGACGGCCAGTCAGGCCGCGTGACCGAAATTGTCACCTGATCGTGCAGCAGACCCACTTCCTGATAGAGCTTGGCACAGGCCTCTTTGGTAGGTGCACCGTCCTCGCGTGAGTCAGATGCATCGGGGTCGGGAGGCATATTAGACACGGCACGACCTTAGGACGGCGGTCTCACATGTCACGCCGACGCGCCGTTTGCTGTGGTGGGTCTGCTTCCGCAGCGCGGGGACAATATGGAGACCTTTCGGTCACATCGGTCACATCTGTCACAGGCAGCAAACACTCCGAAACGACAACAACCCTGCCTGAGCATTGCGTTTGCATGGTGCGCCGTCAGGGTTTCGAACCCCAGACCCGCTGATTAAGAGTCAGCGGCTGTCAGCGATGCCTGGGCTACCGGCGTCGCCGCGAAAACGTCAGAGTAGCTCTATCTGCTCAGGTTCCTCGACGCTAGGCCCGTTAAACTCCACCAGCGTATGACGGATCAATGGACGGTTTGTACGCCACTGGTTGGTCGAAGTCAAACAACCAGAACGCTATTTATCGACAATAGGTTGTTTGACAAGTAGTCACTGAGTAGAGTAACAGACGTGCTCTCTGCTTCGATTCCTGCCCGCTTGGTCGACGCAGGCGTGCGGATGGTGACTGGTGATGCACACAGCATCACATACCGAATCGATGGCCGCGCCGTAGTAGCGGACCTGGTTCTGGCAGAACGTGTGCCATCTCCGGCCGCAGTCCTTAGTCGTGTGCGCCGCCATCCAGGCCGCCGCGTATTCGTGGTGTGCGAGACCATCTCAGATGAGGCACGTTCAGCGCTCCTGGCTCAGGCTGACGTGGATCTCAGCGTCGGCAGCACCGGCGAACTGGTGCTCTCCGGGCGAACCTACCGAACGCCAACACCAGGACGGCCGCCCCGCGCCGCCAGCGAGCGCAGCTGGCGGCGGCGGGCGGCTGAACGGGTCTGTGTGCTTACGCGCGGTCACCTCCGCCAACGCGACATTGCCGCGGCCATCGGAGTTAGCCAGCAGGCGGTGTCCAAAATGACCGAGAAGGATCCGCTGCCGGACACGCCGATGACCGAGGCTGCGCGCCGGGAGCTCCTGGTGAAACTGGCATTGGTACCTGCGGACAGCGGACTTGTCGAAACGTACTGGTATGGAATGGATCCGGTAGTGGAGCAGGTGCGCAGTGCGACCCGACTCGGCGCCGAGCTCACCGTGCCGATCCTTGCTGGCGGCGAGGTCGCCGCCGACGTCCTGCGACCGTGGCAGGTACCAACCAGAGGTCTGGTCTATGCCAAAGAACTGGTCGACCTCTCCGAGTTCGGTTTGGTGGAGGCCACCGCCGAGGAAGCGACCTTGACTGTGCGGGTTCCCGCCGACCCGACCGTCTGGACGACCGCGGCCTGGTGGCGGCGGGTTCGTGATACGCAGCGTTCCGACATCATCACTGTGGATCCAGTGATTGCGCTTCAGGACCTCAGCGGCGGTGCCGATCTTGGCGACGGTGCACCGCAGCATCTCAGCGACTGGATCGTGCACCGGTGACCGGAACAGCATCGGTGCAAATCGCCTGCACTGCGGTGGCCGACGACAACGGAATGCGTGCACTGCGTGACGTGGCCGCAGTCACTGCCGACATCGAGTACCGCGTCATCGGCGGTCACATGGTGCGACTGCTGCGGCACGTCTACAACGTGTCGGGCATACCGCGACTGACCTCCGACGCAGACACCGGGATCGACGTCAACGTGGCGTCCACCGGGAACCTCCACGATCGACTCACCGCACTGGGGTACACCGCTGAGTGCGGCAACCGCTACGAGCGGGGTGAGCAAGCGGTCGACCTCTTAGTTCCCACCGCAGCCAAACCAGGCAAGCGGATCATCGGCGAACGAGCCTTCGACGGAGCGCCAGGGCTGCGGTTGGCGCTCGCCCTACCGCCGATCGAAGTCGCCGTCACAGCCCGACTCACCGACGGCGACACGGTTGAGTTCGAAATTCCGGTTCCCGACGTCGAGGCAGCATTCGTGTTGAAGATGCTGGCACGTACCGTTCGCGACTCCGAACGTGACCTCCAGGATATCGAGACACTACTGGAGATCGTCGCGTCACAACCCGATTACCACGCTTCGCCGTGGCGCCTGGGCGACCCCAAGATCACAAAGGCCGGCGAGCGCGGCGACGCTGCGCGTGTGGCAGCGCAGATGATCTCCAGTCCGCCGACGAGGGTGCCGGCCAGAGTGCGGGCGCTGCTCCGGCGCCATGTCGCCATCGTGTCGCGATGACGCACCAGCAGACAGTCGTTCGTTTCCGTGCGGCTACGCCGAGCGAAACGGTTTCGGTCTCGACGGAGCCGGCAAATGCTGAGCCGGAGCATTGACATGGCTGCTGGCTGCGCGGGTCCCCACGCCGGTGGCAATAACGGCTAGGTCGTTGTCGGCGGAGCGGCGTAGTCTAGTTACATGGATGTAGTTCCCGCGACGCCTGCCAACCTTGATAATGGTACGTCCTCGCCGGGACCTGGCGAATTCGCCGCGCAGGTCTATCCAGCAGCCGAGCGCGAGGCGGCTGGCCCGCGCCCCGAGCGCTTCCAGGTCCTCGCTCTCGATGGAGGGGGCGCCAAGGCGTTGTTCACTGCGCATGTGCTTGCACGTCTGGAGCAGGATCTGGGCGTTAGGATCACCGATTCCTTCGACCTCATTGCTGGCACGTCGGCGGGCGGCATCGTCGCACTGGGTCTCGGTGCGGGCCTCACGCCGAAGGAGATTGTCTCCCACTACGAAGAACTGGTCGAGAAAGTCTTTCCGGCGTCGAGGCGGCGAGGATGGCGCCGACCACGGCAGCTGAGATCGCCCATCTATGACGCAGAGGCGCTGCGGCAAGCGTTGACCGGCGTCCTCGGAGCCCGACTCCTTGGCGACAGCACGAAGCGACTCGTCATTCCCGCGTGGGATGTACAACGCGGGGCCGTGCACATCTTCAAGACTCCGCACCACACACGGCTGACCCGCGACTGGCGCATACCGATGGTGGACGTTGCACTGGCGACCTCGGCGGCGCCGCTGTACTTCCCCGCGGCGTACGTCGACGGACACAGGCTCATTGACGGCGGAGTATGGGCCAACAACCCGGCTGTCGTCGCGATCGCCGAGGCCGTCAGCATGCTCGGTGTTCCTCTCGACGCGATTACCGTCCTCAACGTCGGCACCATTGATCAGCTGACCGATCACCCCAAGCGCTTGGACCGCGGCGGACTCTTACACTGGGCAAGACCGATTGCCCCGCTGATCCTTAACGCCAGCAGCCGTGGCGGACAGGGCCTCGCCGAACACTTGATCGGCAAATCCAACTACACGCGCTTCGACGCTCTAGTGCCCGGCGGCCTCTACGCACTGGACTCGGCGGACCCAAAGGACGTGGCCGGCCTCGCTGCCTCAGTCAGCCGAGAACTCAGCCCTAGCTACACCGCGAAATTCGCTGACCACCAGGCGCCCGCATACACACCGGTGAACGGACGCCGACACCGCGACGATCCGGGCAGCATTTCACACACGGAGGCCCCCAATGCAACTCGCTGACCACTTCAACGTCTTGCTGAAAGACACGGTCAATCTCAGCCAGTTCAAACTGGACCTACTCAACCAGCGCGTCGAAGCCATCTACAAGGCACTCAAAGCCGACGTCGAAATCGGTGCGCTGATCACCGGCAAGACGCCGCAAGGCTCCTGGGCACACCGCACGATCATCAACCCCGTCGGTGACAACGAGTTCGACGCCGACTTCATGCTCGACATGAGCCAGAACCCGGACTGGGCCGACAACCCCAAGACCTACATCGATGAGGTCTACGCAGCCCTGCATCGGCACAGCACCTACGGCACCATGCCGCACTCACGTAAGTGCCGCTGCGCGCGGCTCGTCTACGCCAACTCCATGCACGTCGACATCGTCCCTCACCTCAACCTGGCCGACGGTCGAGAGGTCATCGTCAACCGCGACGACAACGAGTGGGAGCTGACGAACCCGCAGGGTTTCACCGATTGGATGAAGAAACAGGACTCTATCGCCAGCGGGAACTTACGCAAAGTGATCAGACTCATGAAATACCTTCGTGATCACAAGAATTCGTTCACCGGCACACGTTCAGTCCTGCTGACCACCATGCTGGGGGAGCAGGTAACAGACTTGCGCAAGCTCCTGGACCCGAGTTACTACAGCAACGTCCCCACAACTCTTCTTCATGTCGTGCAAGACCTCGACACCTGGTTGCAAGCGAACCCGATCAAGCCCTCCATCGCCGACCCGTCCGGTTCCGGCGTGACGTTCGACCACCGGTGGGGACCAGACCCCGAGAGCGCTCAGGCGACCTACAGCTACTTCCGTGACCGAATCCACGTGCATGCCGCCGACATCGAAGCGGCCTACGAGGAGAAAGACAAAGACCGCAGTGTCCAGCTGTGGCAGAACATCTTCGGCGACGGATTCAAGGCGCCGGCCACAACAACCGCTAGCGCGAAGTTTCCAGCAGCCACCTCTGCCGCGGACTCAACAGTGGGGCGCTCTGGTCGGGCAGGGTGACCAGACGCCACCAGCCCACGCTGACGGGCTGGCAGAAGCATCTCCTCGCCGAACTCAAAGCGCTAGCGCAACAACGTCCCAACGAAATCCAGGTCCGAGGAAGACCCACGCTCGACGCTAGCGGCGAGGCGTCGCTCCGCATCTCGCTACGCACGGCCGCCATCCCGCATCATCCGGGTGGCCTGCAACTTCAAGAGACCGAGGAGTTCATCCTTCAGCTTCGCCCCTCTTCGTACTCGCTACCGGCTATCGACGTTGATCACACTCGGTTTCTCGGCTACCCCCATGTGCTCGCGGGTCAACGACTATGCATCTATTTGGATCCTTCACGGGAATGGCAGCCGACGCTTGGTGTGGCCGGCCTACTCACCCGCCTTTGGGACTGGCTCGTCGACGCGGCCGCCGGAAACTTCGACGCCGCCACCGCCATGTACCACGCTGTTGGCGGAGTGCCGCATCAGGCACATGACACACCGACGATCGTTACCCGAGAACCCGGACCGGCGAAGCGCCACCAAACGGCTCACCTGATCGCCCGGTCAACGCACCGATACGACCTGACGTACTCGCCTGGAGCTGCCGGGCATCGCGTACCGGTAATTACCCTGGCCACCGCGCTGCCGTTCGGTGCCGCATCCACATTCGCGCTACTGCTTGCTCTCCTGGACGACCCCTACCTTGACCGCCTCGAAGGACGGGCTCCCCGGATCGCACCGCAATCGCCGGCGTTCCTCACCGCCCTCCTGGCGAGTGCGTTACGAAATCACCACGACGCCGAGCAATACTTCGTCCTCGCCGTGCCGCACCCCGCTGGAGGCCCACCCCACCTCTTGGGCGGACGGCTCCCCACCCCAACGGCGAATGCGCTCCGCGAGGTCGCGCAGCAACGGGGTGTGGGGGTTGTTCTCGACCCCGCGAAGATCAACACTGAAATCCCGATTGAGTGGTGCAGGATGTCCGACGAACGACCCGAAGTGACAACCCGCCGCGACGACGGCCGCCCCGTGAACGGATTTCAACGAAAGACTGTCCACATCTGGGGCTGCGGCGGGCTCGGATCATGGATCGCCGAATTCATCGCTCGCGCAGGAGCATCGGAGATCACCGTGTGCGACCCTGGCATCGTCACCGGCGGCTTGCTCGTCCGACAAAACTACGTCGAAGACGACATTGGCCGTTCCAAAGCCGAGGCACTCGCTGGACGGCTCCGCGCGATCCGTGATGACCTGACGGTCACCGTCGCAGAAGGGCACCTCCCAGAAGACCACACGTCATGCCTGGCAGCGGATCTCATCATCGACGCCACAGTGAACAACGGCATCACGAGCTGTCTCGATGCGTTGGCAACTGCGCCGACGCGAAAGGCATTGATCGCTCAGGTCGCCACAGACGCTCGCTCTGGCACGCTCGGCCTAGCCGTGCTGTGCGCCGCAAGCGCAACAGCGACAGTTTCCAGCATCGATCAAGACGCTGGCCGAACAATCCAGGGCGACAGCGGACTTGAGCTCTACCACACGCTGTGGCAAGAACCCAGCGATGACGAACTTATACCAACCAGGGGCTGCTCGGTCCCCACATTCCACGGCTCGGCAGCCGACCTCGTAGCGGTCGCAGCCACACTCGTCAACCTGATCGGAAGCCACCTCCAACAACCGGACTCCGCGGTTTCGGGCACACACCTCATCGCTCTGCCGCACGCGGCCAGCGGCCCCCGACACCACTTCCTCCCCGGTGTAACGCACCCCATGGATCACACAGCAGGGACAGAATGAGGGCAACGGAACGTCAACGCAATGCCCCATCAGAGGGCGTCATTGTCGAGCGTCTTCGCACCGAGGCAACCAACTGGATCAACGCCGTGGCGCTCCAATCAGGACGCATCGACCGACGCTTCAACAAGCGGCACGCCGACCACGTGGAACTCCAAACTCTTGAACGTGACCTGCACTTCTTCCTGTTAGCGGCGGTACGCCTTCGCCGCTGTATCGAGCAGGTGTCTCGATACCAGTAAAGAAAGTTCTCACATCGCAGGTCAGCGACGGTCAGGCTATTGGTCCGGCCTGCCGCTCGCGGCGTCTCGATGCGGCGAGCAGCGAGGGCAGCTGCGCCTCGTCGTGATGCCAGCGCTGTGGCCTGCGACTTAGTTCCGGCGCCGGTCGTGGGTGCATGCATGCGTGGCGGCGGACGGAGGGCGGAGCGCAGGGAGCGGCGCGGACGGGAGCGCCAGCGGACGGGAGCAGAGCGAGCGTAGCGAAGCCTGCTGGTGGCCGCCGGTTCCTGCGGGTCGCGGGTGTCCAGGATCTGCGCCATCAGCCGCGACGGGGCTGCGGCATGGTGCTGGGGCTCGTAGGCTGGCGGTTGTGAGCGTAGTTTTGGCGCAGCGTGCACGGCGCGAGGCCGAGGCGCGGCTGGCTGAGCAGCCGCGGCGGTTGGCGCATGTCCGGGGGGTCGCGACGACTGCCGAGCGGTTGAGCCGGCGTTTCGATGCTCAAACGGCGGACTGTCTGGTCGCGGCGGGGTGGTTGCACGATATCGGTTACGCACCGTCGGTGCGCCGGACCGGTTTTCATCCCCTTGATGGAGCGGAGTTCGTGCGATCGGCGGGTTTCGGGGGGCTGGTCGCTTCCTTGGTGGCCTTTCATACCGGAGCGCACGCGGAGGCTGCCGAGCGGGGCTTGTCGGGTTTGTCCGCGTTCAGCGATCCGCCCAGCAATGTCCTTGATGCGTTGACTTTTTGCGATCTGACGACTGGACCTGACGGGGCGCCGATATCACCGCGAGATCGACTACGCGACGTGTTGGCGCGTTATGGATCCGAGGACCCGGTGCACCGGGCGGTCGACGCGGGCCGCGACGAATTGTTGGCGGCGGTCCGGCGAGTACGCGACTGGCTGTAGCCCAGCGGTCAGCCGAGGTAGGGGCTGTCGCGGCGTTGCAGGTAGTGCTCGACGCGCAGTCGCATCGACGGATGCATATCCAGGCCAGCGATGTCGTCGGGGGCAGTCCAGGCGATGTCGGTGCTTTCGTGGTCGATGGCGAGGGTCCCGCCGAGCACCGTGGTGGCGAACAGTAGCGAGAATTGTTGGCGCACTTCGCCATCGGTGAACGCGACCACGTGGTGGGGGTTGGTGTAGACACCGACCAGACCCGTGACTTCGACGTCGAGCCCGGTTTCTTCTTTGACTTCCCGCACGGCGGTGTCGGCGATGGTTTCGCCGATGTCGTGTCCGCCGCCGGGTAACGCCCACAGGGTGTTGTCGCGGCGTTTGATCAGCAGAATACGACCTTGTTCGTCGGTGACGATGGCCGAGGCGGACGGAACGACACTGTTGGGCGCCGGGGCGTTGGGGTCATTGTAGTAGTCGGTGCGCATCGGGGGTCAGCCTTTCGCGGTCAGCGGTCTGGCGCGGTTCCAGACCTGGGTGAAAGCGTCTTCGAGGGTGGTCCAGAGCCTTGGCTCATGGTGACGTGACAGAACCAGCACAGGGTTGTTGCGCCCGGGTGAGCCGTAGATGTGGAAGTTGACAATCATGGCGTCATCGACCCGAAAGATCGACGTGTAGAGCGCGGTGTCGTGGGTGCGAATGTCCAGCCCCGGGGTACAAGCGTGAGGGGCGAGCAACTCCACCGACGTGCGGCAGCGGGCGATGACAGCCTCGCCGATCCCTTCCTCCTCACCGCGCAAGATCGTGGTCGCAGTGTCGGGATCCCCGACGAGAAACCGCACCGACACACCGCGGGCGGCGGCGGCGAGCAGGGTGTCGAGGAATCCGTCGAGGGTGTCGAACAGGAACGTGGCCGCGAGCACGAGGATGTCGATGCCGGTGGTGGCGTCGGCGAAATGCTGCTGCCACGTCGTGATCGGCAGCTGAGTACGGCTGGCATACAGGGTCGCGGTGAATGGCCCACCCGCAGACGCTGTTGTCACTGCACGGGGGGTAGCGGCCGGGTACTGCTTGGGCCACAGGTCATGCGGAGTGCAGTCGAGCACCTCGCTGGCGCTGCGGGCGTTGTGTTCGCGAATTCTGTAGTCGCTATCGGCCAGCCAGCGTCGCACCGACTTGATATCGACACCCACCGCGGTGGCGAACCGCTGCGAGGACAGACCTTTGGCCTGTAGCCGCTGCGCGAGGCGATCGTTGGGAGTGATGGCGGCCTCGGTGCCGTCCTGCTCGTCCATCGTGTCAGCGCACATCTTCCCGTGTCGTCCGTATCCATCCTTCAGCGCGTGGTGTCTAGTTTGCCATGCGATTGCCGCCACCCTGCGGCGATAGTGTCGGTGTGATGTCCGTGGGTATGTCCGGCCGTGTCCGAAATGCCCGTGGATGTGTCGGAAATGTCGGCACATGTCTCTCGCAACGTCCGTGATGTCCACGTGAACTGAATCCAGCGCCGGACCGGCGTCAACATCTCACGAAAGGACTAGTAGGACAATGCGTTTGAGAATCGATACGTCTGGAACTCGTTTTATCGTCACCCGCGCTCCGGAGCCACGGCTGAACTTCGAAACCGGCGCCCCGAAAGTCGACACCGCCACCGGGATGCCGATGTACGCCACCCAGGTCCTCGCGCTGGATGACTCCGGCGGCGAAGTACTCAATGTCACCGTGGCAGGAGACCCCAAAGTTACAGTCACGCAGTCTATTTCGGTGGTTGGTCTGGTGGCCATCCCGTGGGCCCAAGGTGATCGCAGCGGGGTGGCGTTCCGCGCTGATGCCCTCACCCCCGCCACCGCCAGTGGTGCTGCGCCGAGTGAGCAGACACGCCCGCAGAAGTAACCCCAAGCGGGTGTGGGGTGCGGTGAACCGATCACCGCACCCCGCCACCCCGGGCATTGCTGTTGACCACACGCTCACGGAGGGCATCTCTCATGACATCGAACAATAAGAACACCACCAACAGTGGATCAGGCGATGACGACTGGTTCGGAGAACTGGTCATGTCGCTGTTCACCGCAGCCGGGTATGTGCTCTGGTGGGCGGTGCTGTTCCCGGCGATCAACGTGCCCATCATCGCCAGCCTCGTGCTTGCCATCAGCCACGGCCCACGCGTTGGCCTGATCTGCGCGATCGTGTGCAGTGCCGGGTATGCGGGCTGGGCCTGGCTCCAACCGGGGTCATTTCGCGCCTGGGTGACCGAACCGGTACGGCGGCGCTGGCTCACGTGGTCGCGCTACACCCGCACCTGGGAATCGACCTGCACCTTGCACGGCCTGACGGCCACACTCGGCGGCCGCACCCTCACTCCCACCCTGCGCACGGTGACAATCGGTAAAACCACCGATGTGCTGGCGGTGCGCATCGTCACCGGCCAGTCCGTGGCAGATTGGCATAAACAGTCCGACGCGCTGGCCGCCGCGTGGCGCGCCGACCGCATCAGCATCACCGCCACCTCGCCTGGCGAACTGCGCATCACTTTAATGCGGGCAGACGTGCTCGCTGAACCGATCGTCCTGCCCATGCCCGCCCCGGCAACCCCGGTGGACCTGGCGCTGGTGCGGGTCGGGATCACCGAAACGCGGCATTGGTGGCAAGTGCCGCTGCTCGGTCACCATGTGCTGATCGCCGGGGCAACCGGCGCAGGTAAAGGCTCAGTGCTGTGGTCGTTGATCGCCGGCATCGCCCCCGCGGTGAAGACCGGACTGGTGCGGTTATGTGTCATCGACCCCAAAGGTGGCATGGAACTCGGTGCCGGAGCACCCCTGTTCACCGTGTTCACCCACGACGCCACCGACACCACCCTGGAGCTGCTACGCCAGCTCGTCACGGTGATGCACGCCCGGGCGAATCGTCTGCGCGGCCACACCCGACTACACACTCCCACGACGTCGGAGCCGTTGTTCGTGGTAGTGATCGATGAAATCGCAGCACTGAGTGCGTATGTGACCGACCGCAAGGTCCGCACCGAAATCGAACAACTCCTGGGCCTCCTGCTCTCGCAAGGCCGCGCAGTCGGCATCAGCGTCGTCGCCGCGGTGCAAGACCCCGCCAAAGACACCCTGCCGTTAAGGCAGCTGTTCACGGTGCGGATCGGGTTGCGCCTGACTGAAGCCACCCAAACCACTATGGTCCTGGGACAGGGAGCACGCGATGCCGGCGCCGAATGTGACCGCATCCCCGACGCGACACCGGGTGTTGGCTACATGATGGTTGACGGCACCGCCTACGCCCAGCGGGTGCGGGCCTTCCACGTCACCGACCACGACATCACCGCGCTGGCCACTCGGTTCCGCCGACCCCCGAGCCGACCGAACAAGACCCACCATCCACACAACACCGATACCGGGCACACCGTGGGTGAGGGCAGCGGTGAATAGCTCCATGACATCGGCGCAGCTTGCCCTGCCGGGTGTTCCGGATACAGTTGATACCACCCGAGTGGTCGAGCAGATGGTGCGCCGGGCCGCGTCGATGGGATACCAATCCTGGTGGCGACGAGCAGAATCCGTCGGATTCTGCGCTCACCCCATCCAGCTGATCGGTACCGATGAGTACGGGCGTCAGCGGGTGGTGTGGACGCGGTGCAACAACCGTCGCGCCCACATTTGCCCGTCGTGTTCAGATCTCTACGCCCGCGACACCTGGCAACTCGTGCACGCCGGCGCTGCGGGAGGCCACCACGGCATGCCCACCGCGGTGGGCGATCATCCGCAAGTTTTCCTCACCCTGACTGCCCCCAGCTTCGGGGCCGTCCACACCGCCACGACGTCGGGGGACAAGAAAGCGCAGGTATGCCGAGACCAGCACCGGATCGGCGGCTACCGCCGCTGCCCGCATGGAAAACAATTGTGGTGCAGCATGTCCCATGATCATGGCGACGAGCGGGTCGGTCAGCCGCTCTGTCCGGAGTGCTACGACTATGCCGGGCATGTCCTGTTCGCCTGGCATCTTCCCGAACTGTGGCGACGCTTCACCATCACCATGCGGCGCACCCTCCGCAAAGAACTGAAAGCCACCGGTGTGGATCCGGATGCGGTGCGGGTGAGCTTCATCAAAATCGTCGAACTGCAAGCCCGCGCCATCCCACACATCCACGCCCTGATCCGCCTGGACCCCCAAGACGACCCCGATCAGACCGATTGGGAATCACCCATCGGTGCAGTCGAACTCGCCACCATCATCCAACACGCCGCCCGCACCGTCACGCTCACCATCGACGATCCGACCGCTGATACCGATGCGCGGACGATGCGTTTCGGCACACAGATCGACACCCAACCCCTCGCCGCATCCGCAAAACCAGTGAAAAGTGCTCCACCAGAACCAGAACCAGAACCAGGGTCAGGCTCAGGACGGTCCATGTCTGGCCGGCTGGTGGCACGCTATCTCGCCAAGTATGTCACCAAATCCTTGGTAGACCTCGGAATCAGCGCGCGCCGCCTATCTACGGAAGCCATACCCGACCTGGACGTGTCAGAGCATGTGCGGACCATCCTGACCACCATCAGCGATCTCGCGGACAAAGGACTGTCCGGCATCGGGCGGTGGTTGCACACCCTCGGATTCCGCGGCCACATCACCAGCAAATCCCGCCGTTATTCCACTACCATGACCGTGCTGCGCGAACAGCGCGCCATTTGGACGCGTGAAGAACGCTTGAAAAGCACTGCATACCAATACGATCCCAACTGTGACTTCGCCGGTCGCGATGATCTGGTGGCGTGGGAGTTCGAACGTGCCGGCCTCGGCAGCCTCGGCGATCGCAGTCTCGTCTATTCCGCGGCCCTCCAACGCATCCACTCCCGCCTCATCGGACTGGTAGAAGCACGTCGCCAAGCCCACAACGAACAATGGGATCCGCTAGGGGCAAGCGATGGCTGAAAGATGCCCGACTACGACACATGCTCGCTCCGAGTGTGACGTTCGAGTCGATGCTCCGAACATGTCAGAGGGAGGTGTTGAAATTGACCTGCCGAACCGGTATCGGCTCCCGCGCGAGGCCAACCGCGCGCTGGTAAACGTCATACTGGCTATGCGGGACCGGACGCCTAGATCAGGGAGGGGAGTGGCATGAGCCTCAGGTTCGCCTTCTATGGCCGAGTGAGTACCGAGGACGCCCAAGATCCGGAGGCGAGCCGCAGCTGGCAGAAACGTCGTGCCATCGATCTGATCAGTCCGCATGGCGGCGTCCTCGCCGCCGACTACTTCGATATAGGCCAGAGCCGGTCGCTTCCCTGGAAACGCAGGCCGGAGGCTTCACGTCTGCTCGCAGATGTCACTTCTCGTGGCCGTGGCTTCGATGCCGTCGTGATCGGGGAACCTGCTCGCGCGTTCTACGGACCGCAATTTGCGCTCACCTTCCCGGTGCTCACGCACTACGGGGTCGGCCTATGGGTGCCTGAAGTTGGCGGAGCGGTTGATCCCGGATCCGAGGCACACGACCTCGTGATGACGCTCTTTGGCGGAATGAGCAAGGGAGAACGTGCGCGAATCCAGATGCGCGTGCGTACCGCGATGTCGGCACTCGCGCAGGACACAACCAGATACCTCGGCGGTCGCCCACCGTACGGTTATCAACTCGTCGATGCCGGCCCGCACCCAAACCCCGCCAAGGCAAGTCTTGGGCAGCGTCTTCACCGCCTGGAGCCTGACCCCGAGACCGCCCCGACCGTCGAGCGGATCTATCGCATGTATGCCGATGGTGCTGGCTTGCGCTTCATCGCACAGCAGCTCACCGACGATGGAGTGCCATCACCGAGCCAATACGACCCGGCACGGAACCGGCATCGTGACCCACGTGGATGGTCCCATTCGGCGATCCGCGCCATTCTCGACAACCCTGCGTACCGCGGTATCCGTGTCTGGGGCAAGCAGGAGAAGTATGAGGTCCTTTTGAACCCCGATGATGTCGCCGCGGGATATGAGACTCGCATGCGGTGGCGCGATCGGGCCGACTGGATCGCACCCGATCGACGCACGCACGAAGAGCTGATCCCTGATGAGCTGGCGCAGGCTGTTCGTCTCCGGATGCAGGCGCGGCGTGGTCCCGGTCGCGTGTGCAGCAGAGAATCGACAGTGCCGTATGCGCTGCGTGGGCTGCTGTTCTGCGCCGCATGTGGACGGCGAATGCAGGGCGCCGCCCGGCCGGGGAAGCAAACAACGCGGATCCTCTACCGTTGTGAGTTCGGCAAGTCACGTTCTGTACCTGTGGACCTGAGTGATCATCCGCGCACCGTCTATCTCCGCGAAGACGCAGTGACAGCGCGACTCGACGAATGGATCGCCACTCTGGCCGATCCAGAAGACCTCGCACGCGGGCAAGACGTGGACCCGGCGGCCGGACCTGGCTACGCCGCCTTGCAGCGCCAGCTGAGCGAGGCGAATGCCAAAGTGGCTGCCTTGATCACCGCCGTGGAGTCTGGCGTGGCCGTTGAGGATCTAACTGCTGCGTTGCGTCAACGTACCGCCGAGCGCGACGAGCTGAGGGCACGCGTTGAGCGAGTGGAGCGGCCCCGCGCCATGTGTGCCGCCGAGATCAGTGAGTTAGTTAAGGAGTTAGGCGGACTGTCGGTCATCCTCGGCGCGGCAACCGGAGCTGAGCGCGCCGAGGTGTACGCAAGCTTGGGCCTGCGTCTCGACTACGACCCGCATCTTCGGCGAGTCACGGCGACTGCCGACCTGAGTCGTGTCGCCGGATGTGTCCGAGGGGGGACTTGAACCCCCACGCCCGTTAATAGGGCACTAGCACCTCAAGCTAGCGCGTCTGCCATTCCGCCACTCGGACCTGCTGTGGGCGCCTAAGGCTATCGGATTCCCCGCCCCGGCCCCAAACCCAGCCCCAAACCCAGGGGAAGGGTCCATTCGGCGATCAATGGTAGGAAAGGGAACTGTGAGTGGTCCAATTCCGGGTCGGCCGACGCCCAGCGACGAAGTCGTCGACCTCGTCAGCACCCTCATCAGGTTCGACACCTCCAACACCGGTGACCCCGCCACCACGAAGGGGGAGGCCGAGTGCGCCCGCTGGGTGGCCGAGCAGCTCGCTGAGGTCGGTCTGGAGAGCGAGTACATCGAGGCCGGCGCTCCGGGCCGGGCCAATGTCTTCGCCCGCCTCCCGGGGGCGGACCGGTCGCGCGGCGCCTTGATGCTGCACGGACACCTCGACGTGGTGCCTGCCGAGGCCGCCGACTGGAGTGTGCACCCGTTCTCCGGGGCCATCGAGGACGGTTACGTGTGGGGGCGCGGCGCGGTCGACATGAAAGACATGGTCGGGATGATCATCGCGGTCGCCCGGCACTTCAAGCGCGCCGGCGTCGTCCCCCCGCGCGACCTGGTGTTCGCGTTCGTCTCCGACGAGGAGGCCGGCGGTAACTACGGGTGCAAATGGCTGGTCGAGAACCGCCCCGATCTGTTCGCGGGCGTGACCGAAGCGGTCGGTGAAGTCGGCGGGTTCTCGTTGACGGTGCCGCGCCGCGACGGCGGTGAACGGCGGCTCTACCTCGTCGAGACCGCCGAGAAGGCGATGCTGTGGATGCGCCTGACGGCCCGGGCGCGCGCCGGCCACGGTTCGATGGTGCACGACGACAATGCCGTCACCGCGGTCGCCGAGGCCGTGGCGAAGCTGGGCCGGCACCGCTTCCCGATCGTGCTGACCGAGTCGGTGGAGCAGTTTCTCACCGCCGTGGCCGAGGAGACGGGCTACGCGTTCGACCCCGCGTCTCCCGACATCGACGGCACCGTCGCCAAGCTCGGCGGTATCGCCCGCATCGTCGGAGCCACGCTGCGCGACACCGCCAACCCGACGATGCTCAAGGCCGGCTACAAAGCCAACGTCATCCCGGCAACCGCCGAGGCGGTCATCGACTGCCGGGTGCTGCCCGGGCGCCTCGCGGCGTTCGAACGCGAAGTCGACGAACTGATCGGCCCCGACGTGCAGCGCGAATGGATCACCAACCTGCCTTCGTACGAGACCCCGTTCGACGGTGAACTGCTCGAGGCGATGAACTCGGCGATCCTGGCCAACGACCCCGACGCCCGCACCGTGCCCTACATGCTTTCCGGCGGGACCGATGCAAAACACTTCGCCCGCTTGGGTATTCGCTGCTTCGGGTTCGCGCCGCTGCGGCTGCCGCCGGAGTTGGACTTCGCCGCGTTGTTCCACGGGGTCGACGAGCGGGTACCCGTTGACGCGTTGCGGTTCGGCGCGCAGGTCCTCGAGCACTTCCTGCTGCACAGCTAGACACCGAACGACGATCGAAAGGACTGACCGCACATGGCATTTCCGTACAATCCCTACGATTTTCTGCCCGAGTTGCCGACGTTCACCGTGACGTCGGAGTCGTTCGACGACGGCCAGCCGCTGGCCAACGACCAGGTCAGCGGCATCATGGGTGCCGGCGGTTCGGACATCTCACCCCAGTTGAGTTGGTCGGGCTTCCCTGAGGAGACCCGCAGCTTCGCGGTCACCGTGTATGACCCCGATGCCCCTACTGCTTCGGGTTTCTGGCACTGGGCGGTGTTCAACCTGCCCGCCACGGTCACCGATCTTCCCGCCGGGGTGGGCGACGGCAGCGGACTGCCCGGCGAGGCCGTCACGCTGGCCAACGACGCCGGTCTCAAGCGCTACATCGGCGCTGCCCCGCCGCCGGGGCACGGACCGCACCGCTACATCGTCGCCGTGCACGCGGTGGACGTCGAGAAGCTCGATGTCCCCGCGGAAGGGACCCCGGCGTATCTGGGCTTCAACTTGTTCAGCCATGCCATCGCGCGGGCGCTGATCCACGGTACGCACGAGCAGAAGTGAGTCCGGGGTGGTTGTCGTCGCTTGCCGGCGACAACCACCCGACGTCACGGGTGCGCCGCCGCGCCCACTGCGTCGGCGAGGCTGGTGAACCCACCCGCGTGCAGGCGGTGGGCGATGCCGTCGTTGATCGACTTGGCCCACAGTCCGCCGCCGTAGACGAAGCCGGTGTAGCCCTGCAGTAGGGATGCTCCCGAGGTGATGCGGTCCCAGGCGTCGTCGGCGGTCTCGATCCCGCCGACGCTGACCAGCACCAAGCGGTCACCGACGCGCCGGTAGAGGCGCCGCAGCACCTCGGCCGCGCGCCGCGCCACCGGCGGGCCGGAGATCCCGCCGGGCCCCAGGTCGGCCACGCCGGGGGTGGCCAGACCGTCGCGGGAAATCGTGGTGTTGGTGGCCACGATCCCCGCCAGCCCGAGTTCGACGGCCAGATCGGCGATCTGGTCGATGTCGTCGTCGGCCAGATCCGGGGCGATCTTCACCAGCACCGGTGTCGAGGTCTGGGCCAGTACTGCAGCCAGGATGGGACGCAGCGACTGCACCGACTGCAGATCCCGCAGACCCGGCGTGTTCGGCGAACTGACGTTGACCACCAGGTAGGACGCCAGCGGTCCGAGCAACCGGGCACTCTCGGCGTAGTCGTCGGCCGCCCGGTCCGGCGGTGTCGCCTTGGTCTTGCCGATGTTCACCCCGACGGGCACGTCGGGAACATGATCGGTGAGTTGGGCCGCCAGCGCGCGGGCACCGTGATTGTTGAAACCCATCCGGTTGAGCAGCGCCCGGTCGGCGGGCAGCCGGAACAGCCGCGGTTGCGGGTTGCCGGGTTGCGCCCGCGCGGTCACGGTGCCGACCTCGGCGTAACCGAAGCCGAGCGCCCCCCAGGTGTGCAGGCCGAGACCGTCCTTGTCGAACCCCGCCGCCAGGCCCAGCGGGCCCGGGAACCGCACCCCGAACACCGTGCTGGCCAGCGCCGGATCCCGAGGCCGCAGCCGTCGGGAGAGCAGGCGGCGCAACGGCGCCGGGGCGGTGGCCGCGCGCAGCCCACCGAACACCCAGGTGTGGACGCGCTCGGGCTCGACCGTGAACAGCACCCGACGCAGCGCGGAGTACATCACCGTCGACCGTCGATCACGCGGGCGCCTCGGGGCTCGGTGCCGGCTGGGCACGCTTCTTGCGGCGCAGCAACACCCGGCGGCTGCCGTCGGTGTACAGGCGCACCCGGGTCAGTTCCCAACCGCGGTATTCGGCCTCGATCGACAACCGGATCGAGGCGCTGACCCGGGTCACGTCCGGGGGCAGCCGCAGCGGGATCCATTCGTATTCGCCGGGGTCCTCGGCGACGGCCTGATCCCACGCGGCCGGCATGCGGTCGCGCGAACCGCGGCTCATCGGGCTGCCCCGGCTATCACCTGGATGCCGGAACCGGACCCCGACACCACATAGAGGGTGCCGGACGCATCGTCGAAAGCCAGTGAGTTGGGTTGCTGCACGGTTCGATAACGCACCTTCTCGACAGGTATTCCGGTCGACAGATCGTAACCAACCACGGTGTTGGTCGCCGTCTGGGCGACCCAGGCCAACACCGGTGTGTCGCCCCCGGAGGCCGCCAGGCCGTACGGGGCGTCCGGCACCGGGAAGCGCTGCCGCAGCATCAGCGGATCGACGCCGTACACCAACAGTTCACCGCCGCGGGTATCGGCGACGAGCACCCGGCCCGCGGCGTCCGCCACCATCGTGGTCGCGCCCTCACCGGCGCGCAGCGCGTGCTCGTCGTCGGTTCCGTCCGCGTTGAGGCTGGTCACCGAGGTCTGTCCGCGGTCGAGCACGACCGCGGTGTCGCCTTGGGTGACGATGCTGTCCACCCGCGCGAAGATCTTCACCTGCGCCGCGACGTCGCCTTGGGAATCCAGCGTGTAGACCGTCCCGTCGGCGCTGCCCAGCACCAGGCGGCCGTCGGCGCGACGCGCCAGCGCGGTGAAGTCGACGTCGTCCCGCCCGGGGACCCCGACCCGCTCGGCCGCGCCGGCGGCGACGTCCAGTGCGAAATAGCCGCCCCGCGTCGGCAGCAACACCGTGCCGTCTGCGTCAGCGACCAGCGCACCGGCGGTGCCGTCCAACTCGACCGGCACCGGGGCGCCGTCGGCGGGTAGGACCGTGACCAGCGAGCGGTTCGCCTCACTCGGGCCCAGCACCACCAGCGAGCGCGTTGCCGGGTCGAACACGGCGGCCTGGGCCGGAGCTGCCAGCGGAACAACCTGTCCCTCCGGTGTCGCACCGGCCGGCGGTGAGGCGGCCGCGCTGGCGGGCGCGATCGTCGGTGGCGGCGCGTCGACGGGATTGGTGGAACAGCCTGCCAGCGCGGTAGCCAGTGCGACCACCAGAAGCAGAATCGGCAGGGCCGGTGTGTTTGTACGGCGAGGCAAAGGGTAGCTCTCGGTTGTGCGGACGAAACCTGATCGAACAGCCAGTGTATTCAAGCTGTGACGGGTGAATCTGCCGCGTCCGGAAGGTCTATTGACGTGAGCGACGGTATGGTACGGACCATGACCCTTCTTGCCGATAGCGATATGAACGGTCAGGGCTTTGCTGTCGAGGACATCACCACCGGTGTCCACGCCAGCGGATTCGGGCAGGTCGGAGATGGGCGGAGCTTCTCGTTCCACATCGAACACCAGGCGCTGGTCGTCGAGGTGTACCGGCCGCGACTGCGCGGACCGGTCCCGCAGGCCGAGGATGTGGTCGCGACGGCGACCCGCAAACTGACCGACGTCGACCTCTGTGACGAGCGCAGCATGACCGCGGTGGTGCGCGACGCCGTCGCCGATGCGCAACCGGTACCGCGTAACAGCCGCTGACCCACCCTCACGGTACGGTCGTCGTCGTGACCGACGTACCTGCGATGTCGTGGCTGCAGGTGGTGGTCCTGTCGATCCTGCAGGGGCTGACCGAGTTTCTCCCGGTCTCCTCCTCCGGGCATCTGGCGATCGCCTCGCGGGTGTTCTTCGACGACGATGCCGGTGCGTCGTTCACCGCGGTCAGCCAGTTGGGCACCGAGGCGGCCGTGTTGGTGTACTTCGCGCGCGACATCGTGCGCATCGTCAAGGCGTGGTGGGCGGGTCTGTTCGACGCCGTCCGCCGCAACGCCGACTACTGGCTGGGCTGGTGGGTGATCATCGGCTCCATCCCGATCGGCGTGATCGGCCTGCTGTTCAAGGACCAGATCCGCACCGGTGCGCGCAACCTGTGGCTGGTGGCCACCGCACTGATCGTGTTCTCGCTGGTCATCGCCGCCGCCGAGTACGCGGGCCGGCAGTCCCGCCGGGTCGAGCAGCTCACGTGGAAGGACAGCATCATCGTCGGTGTGGCCCAATGCCTCGCCCTGGTCCCGGGCGTGTCGCGTTCCGGTGCCACCATCAGCGCGGGCCTGTTCCTCGGCATGGAGCGCGAGCTCGCCGCCCGGTTCGGGTTTCTCCTGGCGATCCCGGCGGTCTTCGCCTCGGGGCTGTTCTCGCTGCCCGACGCGTTCGCCCCGGTCGGTGAGGGAATGGCCGCCAGCGGGGCGCAGCTGCTGACCTCGACCGTCATCGCCTTCGTCGTCGGGTTCGCCGCGGTCGCCTGGTTCCTGCGCTTCCTGGTTCGGCACAGCATGTACTGGTTCGTGGGGTACCGCATCGCGTTGGGCGTGGTGGTGTTGGTCCTGCTGTGGACCGGGGTGGTGGCCGCGTCATGACCGACGAGCGCTTGCGCGTGGGGGTACCGCCCGCCCGGAGGGCAGGGGGAGAGATGACGTGACCGTTCTGCTGCTGCGGCACGGCCGCTCCACGTCCAACACCGCGCACACGCTGGCGGGCCGCTCCCCGGGGGTCGACCTCGACGACCGCGGCCGCGAGCAGGCCGAGGCGCTGGTGGAGCGCGTCGGATCGTTGCCGATCCGGGCCATCGTGCGGTCGCCGATGCTGCGATGTGGGCGCACGGTCGAGCCGCTGGCCGCAGCGCTGGGTGTGGAACCCGCCGTCGACGACCGGCTCGCCGAGGTCGATTACGGCGCGTGGACCGGCCGCAAGCTGGGGGACCTGGTGAAGGAGCCATTGTGGGCGGTGGTTCAGCAGCAGCCCAGCGCCGCGGTGTTCCCCGACGGCGAGGGGCTGGCCGCGGTGCAGGCGCGGGCGGTGTCGGCGGTGAGGGAACACGACCGGCGGTTGGCCGAGGAGCACGGCACCGACGTGCTCTGGGTGGCGTGTACCCACGGTGACGTCATCAAGGCCGTCCTCGCCGACGCGCTGGGCACCCATCTGGACAGCTTCCAGCGGATCAATGCCGATCCGGCGTCGGTGAGCGTCATCCGCTACACCACGCTGCGGCCCTTCGTGGTCCACGTCAACCACACCGGCGCCGCGCTGAACCCCGCGCTGGCCGTCGTCGCCGATCCCGACAAGTCCGGCGATGGTGCTGTGCCGAGCGGTGAAGCCGTGGTGGGCGGCTCGACCGAGTGACCAACGACGCCGCAATTACGGCTGACGTGGCGTAGCCGGTATTTTGGACACTGCCATGGCCCGCGAAATCCACGTCTTCCGCACACCCGACCGTTTCGTGGCCGGGACTGTCGGGCAGCCCGGAAACCGGACGTTCTATCTGCAGGCCGTCCACGACAAGCGTGTGATCTCGGTCATCCTCGAGAAGCAGCAAGTCGAGGTGCTCGCCGAGCGGATCGCGGCGCTGCTGCTGGAGATCAACCGCCGCTTCGGCACGCCGATCCCGCCCGACACCGGTGAGGTCGAAGATCTGAGCCCGCTGATCACTCCGGTCGACGCGGAGTTCCGGGTGGGCACGATGGGGCTGGGCTGGGATTCCGAGGCACAGACCGTGGTGGTGGAGCTGCTCGCGGTCTCGGAGACCGAGTTCGACGCCTCGGTCGTGCTCGACGACTCCGAGGAGGGTCCCGACGCGGTGCGGGTCTTCTTGACTCCCGAATCGGCCCGCGAGTTCGCGACCCGCTCCAACCGGGTCATCTCGGCCGGTCGTCCGCCGTGCCCGCTGTGCGAGGAGCCGCTCGATCCCGAGGGGCACATCTGCGTGCGTACCAACGGCTACCGGCGGGGTGAGCTGACCGAAGCCGACGATGACGACGCCCTCTGAGTCCGGCGCCGCCGGCGCCGAGACGGTGCTGCGCCGAGGCGACCTCACCGTCATCGGGCGGATCCGTTCGGCGAGCAACGCGACGTTCCTGTGCGAGGCCACACTCGGTGACACGACAGTGCATTGCGTCTACAAACCGGTGGCCGGCGAGGCGCCGCTGTGGGACTTCCCGGACGGCACCCTGGCGGGACGGGAGCTCGGCGCCTACCTGGTGTCGACAGCGCTGGGCTGGAATGTGGTGCCGTACACCATCATTCGGGACGGACCGGCCGGGCCCGGGATGTTGCAGAGGTGGGTCGACCAACCCGGTGACGACCCCGCGGTCGGCGCGGGCCCGCTGGACACCGGCCCGGACCTGATCGACCTGCTGCCGGCCGGCCGGGTGCCCGACGGTTTCCTGGCGGTGCTGCAGGCCTACGACTACGCCGGCGACGAGGTGACCCTCGTGCACGCCGACGACGAGCGCCTGCGCCGGGTCGCGGTGTTCGACGTGTTGATCAACAACGCCGACCGCAAGGGCGGGCACGTGCTGTCCGGGCGCGACGGTCGAGTCTACGGCGTGGACCACGGGGTGAGCCTGCACGTCGAGGACAAGTTGCGCACGGTGTTGTGGGGGTGGGCAGGAAAACCCGTCGACGATCACCTGCTCGGCGATGTGGCCGCGCTGCGCGACGCACTCGACGACGGTCTCGACGACCAGTTGTGCGGTCACATCACTGAACCTGAAGTCGCCGCGCTGAGGTCCAGAGCCGTTGCCCTGCTGCGGAATCCGGTCA
>CAXEZH010000151.1:0-9710 GCA_964000695.1 uncultured Mycolicibacterium sp.
CTTAGGGTTGCCACGTGGTCGCTACCGATCTGTTCGCACGCCGGGCGACGCTGTCCCGGTCGCTGCGGCTGCTCGGGCAGTTCCGCTTCGAACAGACCGATCCGGACCGGTTCTACGGCGCACTCGCCGCGGACACGGCCGCCCTGGTCGGCGACCTGTGGACCGGCACCACCGGCGCGGCGCCGGCGGGGGTCCGGGTACTCGACGTGGGCGGCGGTCCGGGTTACTTCGCGACGGCGTTCACCGACGCCGGGATGCGCTACACCGGGGTGGAACCGGATCCACGGGAGATGCACGCTGCAGTCCCGCGCACGCACCGTCTTCAGGGCTCGTTCGTCCGCGCCTCTGGCATGCGGCTGCCCTTCGCCGACGGCAGCGTAGATGTGTGCCTGTCGTCGAACGTCGCCGAGCACGTGCCCGAGCCGTGGCGGCTGGGTGAGGAGATGCTGCGCGTCACCCGGCCCGGCGGCTTGGCGATCCTCTCGTACACGGTGTGGCTGGGCCCGTTCGGCGGCCACGAGATGGGCCTGACCCACTATCTGGGTGGTCGCCGCGCGGCCGATCGGTACACCCGCAGGCACGGGCATCGACCCAAGAACGACTACGGCTCGTCGTTGTTCGCGGTGTCCGCGGCGGCCGGGCTCGACTGGGCCCGCGGCACCGGCACGCTCGTCGCCGCATTCCCTCGCTACCACCCGAGATGGGCGTGGGGCCTGGTGAAACTGCCCGGTCTGCGGGAATTCGCGGTGAGCAATCTGGTGCTGGTGTTACGCCCCCTCTGATTGCCGGACTGCAACAGGTTCTCGTTTCGCTCGATGGTCGGTAGTGTGACGGCTATGACACAGAGCACCGCCTTCAAGACCGAATGGGACAAGCTGTTCATCGGCGGGAAGTGGGTCGAGCCGGCCACCTCGGATGTCATCGAGGTGCACTCCCCCGCTACCGGCGAATTGGTGGGTAAGGTGCCGCTGGCGTCCGCCGCTGACGTCGACGCGGCCTGTGCGGCGGCGCGCAAAGCGTTCGACGAGGGCCCATGGCCGCAGATGTCGCCGGACGAGCGCGCCGAGATCCTCGGCCGCGCGGTCAAGCTCATGGAGGAGCGCGGCGACGAGCTGAAGTTCCTGTTGTCCGCAGAGACCGGGCAGCCCCCCACGATCGTGGACATGATGCAGTACGGCGCGGCGATGTCGGCGTTCCAGTACTACGCCGGCGCGGCCGACAAGTTCACCTGGCAGGAGATCCGCGACGGCGTCTACGGCCAGACGCTGGTGGTGCGCGAACCGATCGGTGTGGTCGGCGCCGTCACCGCCTGGAACGTGCCGTTCTTCCTGGCCGCCAACAAGCTGGGACCTGCGCTGCTGGCCGGCTGCACCATGGTGCTCAAGCCGGCCGCCGAGACGCCGCTGTCGGTGTTCGCGATGGCCGAGATGTTCGCCGAGGCGGGGCTGCCCGAGGGTGTGCTGTCGATCGTGCCGGGGGGCGCCGAGACGGGCCGTGCCCTGACCGCCAACCCGAACCTGGACAAGTACACGTTTACCGGCTCCTCGGCGGTCGGCAAGGAGATCGGCAAGATCGCCGCCGACAACCTCAAGCCCTGCACGCTGGAGCTCGGCGGCAAGTCCGCAGCGATCATTCTCGACGACGCCGACCTCGACTCGACGCTGCCGATGCTGGTCTTCTCCGGCTTGATGAACTGCGGGCAGGCATGTGTCGGCCAGACCCGGATCCTGGCGCCGCGGTCGCGCTACGACGAGGTCGTGGAAAAGTTGGCGGCAGCGGTGGCCGCGATGCCGGTCGGCCTGCCCGACGATCCCGGTGCCGCGATCGGGCCGCTGATCAGCGAGAAGCAGCGCGAGCGGGTGGAGAGCTACATCAAGAAGGGCATCGAGGAGGGCGCGCGGGTGGTGGCCGGCGGCGGCCGCCCCGAGGGTCTGGACGGCGGTTGGTTCGTGCAGCCGACGGTGTTCGCCGACGTGGACAACTCGATGACCATCGCCCAGGAGGAGATTTTCGGGCCCGTCCTCGTGGTGATCCCCTACGAGGACGAAGACGACGCCGTGCGCATCGCCAACGACTCGGTCTACGGGCTGGCCGGCTCGGTGTACACCTCCGACAACGACAAAGCGCTGAAGATTGCACGCAAGATCCGCACCGGAACGTATGCGGTCAACATGTATGCCTTCGACCCGGGCGCACCGTTCGGTGGTTTCAAGAACTCCGGCATCGGCCGCGAGAACGGTCCCGAGGGCATCGAGGCCTACTGCGAGCCCAAGAGCATCCTGCTGCCGTTCGGGTACACCCCCGCCGACTGACCATGCTCCACGAGATCCGACTTTTGCCGAGGTTTTCTCGTACTTCTCCGGCAGAAGTCGGATCTCGTCGGCGTCTTGAGCAGCGGCGTTCGATGAGTCGAACGGATCTGTGCGTGATCGTCGCCGCTGCGGGTATTGACCCGCGGCCCCTCAGCCGCGGCGCCACCGGGCGCAGAGGAAATCACCGTTGCGGCCCGAATCCGTCAACGCCCATTCGGAACGCATCGGCAGCACCGGCGATCCCGCGCCCAGCGAGCACGGCGCGTAGGCGACCACCATCTCGTCGATCAGCCCCGCCGCGCTGAACTGCCTGGCGACATCTCCTCCCCCGACCACCCAGACATCCCTGCCGGCCGCGGCCCTCACCAGCTCCGGGTGTAGGTCGGTAACGGCGCCGTCGAACACGTGTACCGGATGCCCGGCGGCGACGATGCCGGGCCGGTGGGTCAACACCCAGGACGGTTGGCTGTACATCCACTCGCCGGGATGGTTGGCCAGTATCCACTCGTAGGTGTCGGCACCCATCACGAGTGCGCCGACGGTGGCCAGGAACGGTTCGATGCCGAACGGGGCGTCCTGGTCGATCGATCGGCTGGTCAGCCAGTCCAGGCTGCCGCGGTCGTCGACGATGTAGCCGTCCAGGCTGGAGGCGGTGTAGTAGACGGTGCCCATCTAGATCTCCCTCATCCAGTTCAGCGGGTCCCCGCTGCGCACGCTCACTCCGAGCGCGGCCAGCATCGTGCGTGCGAGCTCGCGGCGGTGCGCGGAATAGGTCAGCACGTGCGCCACGATGCCGTGCAGGGGGAACGATTCCGGCGGGTCGCACAGCGCGTCGATCACGGTGTCGCCGAGTCGCCCGGCCGCCGCGTGCTCGGCAATGGTCGCGCGCCACCGGGCAGCGATGACGTCATGGTGGGCAGCCAACGTGGGCGCATCGACGGATTCCGGCTGCGTCGCGGTTCGGGATGGGAAGTCCTGGCCGGCGATGGTGGCCAGCCACACCTCCTTGGTCCAGACGATGGCTCCGAGCACCGCTCCGACGCTGGCTTCGGGTCCGTCCCACTCCAGCACGATCTGGCCCGGTGCGACGGCGGCCACCCACTGTTGCGGGCTCAGTCGCGCAGCGGCCGCGAGCAGGCAGGCGGTGTCCTCGACATCGTGGGCAAGCATCAGCGCGGACACCGACGGTGCCGACGGGTCGGTGGCGGGACCGGCGTCCAGCCACAGCGATTGAGGGGGATGGAAGTGCAGCCCGTTGGGCGCGGTCAACCTGAAGTGCACATCAGCGGCACGCGAGGGCGGCACGCCGTAGGCGCGCCGGAACGCGCGGGAGAACACTTCGGCCGACGACCATCCCTCGGCGGCGGCGACGACCGCGACAGCCTCGCCGCGCTGCAATCGCCACGCCGCACGTTCGAGCATGACGCGGCGGCGCAGCGCCGCCGGCGATTCTCCGGTGAGCCGGCGGACCTGGCGGGAGAAGTGGAACTCCGAGGCGTAACTGCTGCGCGCCATGTCCCCGACGGCAGTGTTGCCGGCGTCGGTGACGGCGTCGAGGAGCTCACGCAGTCGGTCGCGACCGGCGGGCGCCGGTACGGGCAGCGGATCGGTCACGGTGACTGAGTATGGTCGTCGCCCGCCGGGCAGGACATGACAATTCCTGCTCCGCTCGGGTCGGGTCCCGCGGCTATGGCGGAATCCCCGACCAGGTCCCGCCATAGCCTCTAGGAAGCTACCGCGGCCGCGACTTCGGCGTGCCCCTTCTGGCGCCGACACGTCAACAGATGCTGACGTCCGGCACGAGACATCCAGGTGTGTCGCATGTCGCAGTCAAAGCCCGACTGTGCGGACGTCGGCGATGACAGGATGACCCGGGGTGCCGGCGGCCGCGTCGATTGGGGGTCGTGAGCAGTGGGTACACTGGCAAAACTAGAACACGTTCCAATCTGACGTCTTCTCGAGGGAGCACCATGAGCGCGACCGACATCACGCCGTCTGAGATCACGCCATCTGAGATCACCAAGTGGGATCCGGCGCTGACCGAACGGGTGATGGGCGTGCTGCGGCCGTTCCTCAAGGGCTATCACCGCGCCGAGGTGCGCGGGCTGGAGACCTTCCCCGCCGGCGGCGCGTTGGTGGTGTCGAACCACTCGGGCGGCCTGCTCGCCATGGACGTGCCGGTGTTCGCCAGCGGCTTCTACGAGCATTTCGGCTACGACCGGCCGGTGTACACGCTGTCCCATGACATGTTGATGGTCGGGCCGTCGGGCACGTTCTTCAAGAAGACCGGCTTCATCCCGGCCAACCACGAGAACGCCGACGAGGCGCTGCGCTCCGGCGGCGTGGTGGTCGTCTTTCCCGGCGGCGACTACGACGTGTACCGGCCCACACTCAGCGCCAACAAGATCGACTTCAGCGGGCGCACCGGCTACGTGCGCGCCGCGCTCAACAACGGCGTCCCGATCGTGCCCACCGTCTCGATCGGCGGCCAGGAGAGTCAGCTGTTCCTCACCCGCGGCACCGAGATCGCCAAGGCGCTCGGCCCCATCGCGCGCGCGTTCCGGACGAAGATCCTGCCGGTGTCGTTCGGTTTTCCGTTCGGATTGTCGGTGGTGCTGCCCGTCAACGTGCCGCTGCCCACGAAGATCACGATGCAGACGCTGCCGCCCATCGACGTGGCCACCGAATTCGGCGAGGACCCTGACATCGACGAAGTCGACGCCCACGTCCGGCGGGTCATGCAACGGGCTCTCGACGAACTGGCCAGCGAGCGCCGACTTCCGGTGCTGGGCTGACCGATGGGAATTCTCGATCCACTGACCAAACCGCTGGGCCTGATCTCGACGATGGCACGTGCGGGCGTGATCGCCCCGATGCGCCCGGACAAGTACCTGCGGATCGTGTCCGCGATGCAGCGCGAGAACATGGCCATCACTTCGGGTTTCGCCGCCGCCGCGCAGCGCTGCCCGGATCGGGCAGGTTTGGTCGACGAACTCGGCATCCTGACCTGGCGTCAGATCGACCGACGCGCCGACGCGCTGGCAGCCGCACTGCAGGCTTTGCCCGGCGGGCAGCCCGAGGTGATCGGTCTGATGGCGCGCAATCACCGCGGCTTCGTCGATGCGCTGATCGCGGCGAATCGGATCGGCGCCGATGTGCTGCTGCTCAACACCTCCTTCGCGGGGCCGGCGATGGCCGAGGTGCTGGAGCGCGAAGGGGAGGGCAAGTCGGTCGCGGTCATCTACGACGAGGAGTTCACCGAGGTCGTCGACCGGGCGGTGTCCGGCCGGCCGGACACCGCGCGGATCGTCGCATGGACCGACGGACCGGTGAACTACCCGACCGTCGAGCGCTTGATCGCCGAGCACGGCGACCGGGAACCGCAGCGCGCCTCCACCAAGGGCCGGGTGATCCTGCTGACCTCGGGCACTACCGGAACCCCCAAGGGCGCCAGCCATTCCGGGGGCGATCCCGGCGTGCTCAAGTCGATTCTCGACCGGACTCCGTGGCGAACCGAGCAGCCGGTCGTGGTCGTGGCGCCGATGTTCCATGCGTGGGGCTTCTCTCAGCTGGCGTTCGCGGCGTCCATGTCCTGCACCATCATCACCCGGCGCAAGTTCGATCCCGAGGCGACGTTGGAGTTGATCGATCGGCACCGGGCTACCGGGCTGTGCGTCGTCCCGGTCATGTTCGACCGCATCATGGAGCTGCCGACCGAAGTGCTCGACCGCTACAGCGGCCGCTCGCTCCGGTTCGCCGCGGCCTCCGGATCGCGGATGCGTCCCGACGTGGTCATCGCGTTCATGGACCGCTTCGGCGACGTGATCTACAACAACTACAACGCGACCGAAGCCGGCATGATCGCGACGGCCACACCCCGTGACCTGCGCGCGGCGCCCGACACGGCGGGCAGACCGGCCGAGGGTACCGAGATCCGCATCCTCGATGCCGAACTGAACGAACTACCGGTCGGCGAGGTCGGCAGCATCTACGTGCGCAATTCGACTCAGTTCGACGGCTACACCTCGGGGCAGACCAAGGAGTTCCACGAGGGCTTCATGTGCTCCGGTGACGTCGGTTACGTCGACGATGCCGGCAGGTTGTTCGTCGTCGGCCGCGACGACGAGATGATCGTCTCCGGCGGTGAGAACGTCTACCCGATCGAGGTGGAGAAGACGCTGGCCGCCCACGACGACGTCGCCGAAGCCGCGGTGCTGGGTGTGGACGACGAGAAGTTCGGTCAGCGTCTGGAGGCGTTCGTGGTGCTGCGTCCCGGCGCGGCGGCCACCCCCGATGAGCTCAAGCAACACGTCCGCGAGCACCTGGCCAATTTCAAAGTGCCCCGGGCGATCACCGTGCTCGACGAGTTGCCGCGTGGTACCACCGGCAAGATTTCCCGCAAGGAGTTGCAGGACCGGGCAAAGAATGCCTGAGCGTCGACCTCTGCTGCGCGCCGCCGTGGAGTTGCTCAACGCCGCCAACGGCCTGCGGCCGCTGGGTCGCGAAGGGTACGTGACCATCCCGGTGTTCGCGTTCGGCTGGCCGACATCGGAGATGTCGCCGCTCTACATGGTCGGTTCGATGCTCGACGCCGCCCGGCGAGGTCTGCGTGGCGACTTCCGGGGTGTGCGGGGCCGAATCGCGTTGCTCCTCACCGCCGTCGCCTGGGCGCTGCTGTGGCTGATCCACCGCCGCAACGTCGCGTCACAGCCGTACTTCGAAGATCCGTTGCGGGCAGCGCTCGGCGCCGACTATCAGGCCATCTCGGAGAAGGCTCAGTCGGACCGACGGCGCCGCCGGATCGGGGTTCCGCCCAACGACGTGATCCGCCGGCGTTACGTGACAAAGCTCGACACGGTGCAGTACGGTCCGCACGGCGCGGTGAACATGGCCGACATCTGGCGGCGATCCGATCTACCCCGGGACGGCAAAGCGCCTGTGCTGCTGCAGGTTCCGGGTGGCGCCTGGTCGATCGGCATGCGCCGCCCCCAGGCTTACCCGCTGCTCAGTCATCTCGCCGACCACGGCTGGGTTTGTGTGTCGATCGACTATCGGGTCAGCCCGCGACACACCTGGCCCGATCACATCGTCGACGTCAAACGTGCCCTGGCCTGGATCAAAGAGCGCATCGGCGAGTACGGCGGCGACCCCGACTTCGTCGCGATCACCGGTGGCTCGGCCGGCGGTCATCTGTCCTCTCTGGTGGCCCTGACCGCTGACGACCCGCAATTCCAACCGGGTTTCGAGGATGCCGACACGTCGGTGGTCGCGGCGGTGCCGATCTACGGCCGCTACGACTGGGTGTCTGCGCGCGGCAGCGGCCGCAAGGAGTTCATCTCGTTCCTGCAGAAGTTCGTGACCAAGACACCGATCGTCCAGCACCACCAGCTCTACGTCGACGCCTCGCCGCTGTACCGGGTCCGCGCCGATGCGCCACCGTTCTTCATCCTGCACGGCCGGGACGACTCGATCATCCCGGTGCAGGAGGGCCGTGAGTTCGCCGACGCGTTGCGCGATGTCTCGACGGCTCCGGTGGTGTATGCGGAGATCCCACACGCCCAGCACGCGTTCGACTTCTACTACGGCTCACCGCGGGCGCATTACACCGCGCAGGCCGTGGAGGAATTCCTGTCGTGGGTGGCCGCGACGGCACGTCGGCGAGCCGACTAGACAAGCACCGTGGCGAGCCGACTGAATAACACCGTGGCGAGCCGACTAGACAAGCACCGTGGCGAGCCGACTAAACGGGCATCGCGGTTTCGACGACGGTGAGCTTCTCGGAAAGCCCTGCTGCACGCCGGATCTCGATGAAGGCCTCTCTGAGCGCGTCGGTCAGTTCGTGGGGGTCCTTCAACGTCTTGCCGTCGGTGAGCACCGAGATGTTGATCTGGTCGACGTAGCTCCACACCGTGATGTTGATTCCACTGCCCGCAGTCAGTGGCCCGACTGAGTAGATCTCGGTCACCAATGCCCCGCCGACCCGCGCCCGGGTGCGGGGGCCGGGCACGTTCGAGATGGGCAGGTTCATCACCTTGTTCTGGCCGTCTTTGTTCGACAGCCAGCGAAACATCGCCTCGGCGGGGGCGGGCGGCAGGTATGCCGACCACCTGCTGACCAGCTCGGGCCCGAGCAGGGTGTTGCTTTCCTTGCCCGCGACGGCCGAGTCGTGCGCCACCCGTACCCGCTCCAGCGGGTCTTCGATGTCGACCGGCAGGCTGACCAGCACTCCGGTGAAGAAGTTGCCGGAGATCCGGTCGGGTGAGAAGTCGAAACTCACCGGCACCGACGCGAGCAGCGGGTGGTCGGCGCGGTTGTCATAGCGCAGCAGCATGGTGCGCAGCGCCCCGGCCGAGATCGACAGCACCATGTCGTTGATCGTGACGCCGAGGTGCTTGCCGGTCTGCTTGACGTCATCGAGAGACAGCGTGGTCGTGGCGAACCGCCTGGTCGCGTCGAGCATGTGGTTCATGAAGGTCGGTGGCGGGGTGAACGGCCGCGTCAGCTCGGGCGAGAGCTTGTGCGGACTCTGCCGCACCCTGCGCATTCCTTCGGCGGTGTAGCGCATGACGTCGGGTAGCTTGGCGATCTGGCGCAGGTGGTCGGCGAAGGCGGTGCGCACCAACTCACCCGGCGTGGGCGCGGGGTCGGTGGCATAAGAATCGCGGTCGGCGCCGAGGCCGTCCTGCATGTCCATCCCGCGGGCCAGCAGATTGGCCGACGCGACGCCGTCGGCGAGGGCGTGATGAATCTTGCCCAGGACCGCGATCCGGCCACCCGCGAGACCCTCGATCAGGTACATCTCCCAGAGCGGCCGGCTGCGGTCCAGCGGGGTGCTGGCCAGTCGACCGACCGCCTCGTCGAGTTCGCGGCGGCCGCCCGGGGCTTCCACCCGGCATGAGCGGACGTGGTAGTCGAGGTCGACTTCGGCGTTCTCCCGCCACATCGGGTGATGGAACTTCAGCGGGATGTCGATCAGTTCATAGCGGAACGGGTCGAGCTTGTAGAGCCGGCTGTGGATGACCTGCCGCAGTTCCTCGACCCCGAAACTGGCCCCGCCCAGTCCGTCGAGTTCGATCACCGCCAATTTCAGCGTGTGCATGTGCACGTTGGGGGTTTCGCTGTACAACAGCACGGCGTCCCACCCGCGAAGCCTTTTCACCGCGACACCTCCCTGGAGGCGTCCTATATAACCTCTTTGGCTCCGAGAAGACTTCTGTTTCGGTGAATATGGTTGAGGAACAATCCGATTGCGGTCGACGCCGCCCCGGTGCGTGCCCCGTCGGTCATGTCGAAGCCGTGTCCGGCGCCGGGTAGCTCGACGTAGCCGACCACTGAGCGGGACACCTCTTTGAGGCGCTCGACGAAGCCGCGTGCCTGCGCCACGGGGATGACGCTGTC
>CAXEZH010000152.1:0-27689 GCA_964000695.1 uncultured Mycolicibacterium sp.
AACTCTCCAAACAAAAACCCCCGGACAAACCGGGCAGAATCCGAATCAGAAAAATCTGACCAAGCAACCAGAAAAATCTGGCATCAAAAAAACATCCACCCCTAAACGGGAAAAAGAGGCGGACAAAAACAACAAACAAAAACCACCAAACACACTATTGAGTTCTCAAACAACATGTCCCTGTTTCGGGCAACCCTGCCAGCTTAGATCACTCTGGCTAGGAAGGTCAAGCCCCGTCCTGTGTTGTCCGCTCGTTTCCGTTCGGACCCGGCCGGTTGGCTTCTGGCGGAAATACTACGCGCTGTCGCGCAAACGCCCAAACGGCCAGCGTACAGACTGTTTCGGTGCCGCGCAGCGTTATGCGACGCGCTCGATCTCGGCCCCGAGACCGACCAGGTTCTCGACGAACCGGGGGTAGCCGCGATCGATGTGGAAGACGTCGTGGACCTCCGTGTCGCCATCAGCGACCAATCCCGCCAGCACCAGCCCGGCGCCGGCCCGGATGTCCGACGACCACACCGGAGCACTCGACAGCTGCGGTATCCCCCGCACCACTGCGTGATGACCGTCGGTACGCGCATCGGCGCCGAGCCGGATCATCTCCTCGACGAACCGGAACCGTGCCTCGAATACGTTCTCCGTGATCATCGACGTGCCGTCGGCGATCGCAGCCAGGCCGATCGCCATCGGTTGCAGGTCGGTCGGGAAACCGGGGAACGGGAGCGTCGCGACGTTGACCGCTTTCGGACGGTCGTACTGAACCACCCGGAATCCGTTGTCGTTCTGGGTGACGGTGGCACCAGCGTCGTGCAGTTTGTGCAGCACCAGCTGAAGGTGCGCCGGATCGACGCCGGATACGGAGATGTCGCCCCGGGTCATCGCGGCTGCGATGCCCCACGTCGCCGCCACGATCCGGTCACCGATCACCCGGTGTTCCGTCGGATAGAGCCGGTCGACACCGGTGATCGTCAACGTCGACGAACCGGCGCCCGAGATCTGCGCCCCCATCTGATTGAGCATCGTGCACAGATCGACCACGTCGGGTTCTCGTGCCGCGTTGTGAATCGTCGTCACCCCGTCGGCCAGCACCGCGGCCATCAGGATGTTCTCGGTCGCACCCACCGACGGGAACTCCAACTGGATCTCCGCGCCGTGCAGGTGATCGGCCTCGGCGACGACACAGCCGTGTTCGATGTTGCACCGCGCCCCGAGCTGTCGCAGACCCGACTGGTGCATGTCCAAGGGTCGGGAGCCGATCGCGTCGCCGCCGGGCAAGGCGACCTTGGCCCGCTTACATCGGCCCACCAGGGGGCCGAGCACACACACCGACGCCCGGAACTGACGCACCGCGGCGAAGTCGGCATCGTATTTCGGTTCGTCGGGGGAGGTGATACGCACGACGTCGCCGTCGAGTTCGACGTTGGCCCCCAACCCCCGCAGAACTTCGGCCATCAGGGGAACGTCGAGGATGTCGGGGCAATTCGTGATGGTGCTGGTGCCGTCGGCGAGCAGCGCAGCCGCCATCAGCTTCAGGACGCTGTTCTTGGCGCCCCCGACGGCGACTTCGCCTGATAACCGGCTGCCACCGGCCACCACGAAATGCTCGCTCACGCCGGTTAGTGTAAACAGCCCGCCGGGCCGTGTCAGGCTGCCGAGCCGCAGGCCGTCACGCCGGTCGGCAGGGCGTGCCGTAGCGTTTCAGTATGGCTGTGCACCTCACCCGGATCTACACCCGTACCGGCGACGATGGGACCACCGGCCTCAGCGATTTCAGCCGGGTCTCGAAAAACGATCTGCGCCTCTCGGCGTATGCGGACTGTGATGAGGTCAACGCGGCAATCGGGGTGGCGGTAGCGCTCGGCTCCCCTGAGGCGCGCGTGCGCGAGGTGCTTCTGCAGATCCAGAACGACCTGTTCGACGCCGGCGCGGATCTGTCGACCCCGGTCGTGGCGGAACCCGAGTATCCGCCGCTGCGCATCGAACAGCGCTACATCGACCGCTTGGAGTCGTGGTGCGACGAGTTCAACGAAGGTCTGCCCGCACTGAACTCGTTCATCCTGCCCGGCGGCACACCGTTGTCCGCGCTGCTGCAGGTCGCCCGAACCGTGGCGCGTCGTGCCGAGCGGTCAGCGTGGCAGGCGGTCGACGCGCACGGCGAATCGGTCAGCGTGTTGCCCGCGAAGTATCTGAACAGGCTCTCGGATCTGCTGTTCATCTTGTCCCGTGCGGCCAACCCGGACGGAGATGTGCTCTGGCAGCCCGGCGGACAGCGAAAAGTCGACGACGCCGAGCGCTGACCGGCAGGGTCAGAAGCTCCGCCGCCGGGTCCGCGGGGACGGTCGGGACTCCAACCACGAGGTGAACGCGGTCAATGCACCGCGATCCAGCGCGATCTCATAACCCCGCCCGCGTTCGGGCCCGGTGTCGCGCAACTCCAGGATGATGATCTCGTTGGTCATGATGTCGAATTCGTCGCCGCGCGGCGAGCGGCGAGAGACGACTTCCAATCCTCGCCGGGTCAGCGTCCGATCCGGCCACCAACGGATGCTGGACAGTCGATAGAAACCGGCCTCGCCTCCCCGGTAGCGCATGACGCCGTGCCGCCAACCGTGTCCACCGATGGCCGGTACGTCCCGGAGGATCGCCGCTGTCCCACCCACCTGCCGCAGCTTCCAGAGGCGGTAGAACAACGCCGCGACGAGCAGCGCGAGCACACAGACCAGCGCGACCATGAACAGCATGGACGCGCTCACCCGGCCGCTTCCTAGTCGATCTGCCCCAGGGCGCGCAGACGTGCGCGCCCCCAGGCGGCCGTCCTGGGATCGTCGGACTCCGAATCCTGTTTGGCCTCGTCGGCGTTGATCTCGGATTCGAACTGCGCGTTCTCGACCAGGATCCGGACCGCTTCTTCGGTGACGGACAGGAACCCGCCATCGACGGCGATCCTCAGGTCGTCCTCGCCCTCCCGCTCGACCCGCACCATCGCGTCGTCGACGAGCTGCGCGACGAGCGGAATGTGATTCGGCAGGATGCCGATCTCACCGGCGGTGGTGCGGGTGAACAGGAACGTCGCCTCGCCGGTCCACAGCTCGCGTTCCACGGCAACGATCTCGAGATTGAGAACCGCCACGTCACACCACCTTTCGGAGCTCGATGCTCGCCGAACTCATCACACTTGTCCGTTCTTCGCGCGAGCGCTCATCACATTCGTCCGTTCTTCGCGCGAGCGCTCATCACAACTTGGCGCCGAGGCTCTCGGCCTTCTTGGCCAGGTCGTCGAGGCCGCCGATGAGGAAGAACGCCTGCTCGGGCAGGTGGTCGAAGTCGCCCTTGGCCAGCTTGTCGAACGCCTCGATGGTCTCCTTGAGAGGCACCGTCGAGCCTGGCTGGCCGGTGAACTGCTCGGCCGCCATCATGTTCTGGCTCAGGAAGCGCTCGATGCGGCGGGCACGCTGGACCAGCTGCTTGTCCTCCTCGGCCAGCTCGTCGATACCGAGGATCGCGATGATGTCCTGCAAATCCTTGTAGCGCTGCAGGATTCGGATGACTTCCTGCGCGACGCGGTAGTGCTCGTCGCCGACCACCGCCGGGTCCAGGATGGTCGAGGACGACGCCAGCGGGTCCACGGCCGGGAAGATGCCCTTCGAGAACACTGTGCGGGAGAGCTCGGTGGTGGCGTCGAGGTGCGCGAACGTCGTCGCCGGCGCCGGGTCGGTGTAGTCGTCGGCGGGCACGTACACGGCCTGCATCGAGGTGATCGACTTACCGCGGGTGGAGGTGATGCGCTCCTGCAGCTCGCCCATCTCGTCGGCCAGCGTGGGCTGGTAACCCACGGCGGACGGCATACGGCCGAGCAGCGTCGACACCTCGGAACCCGCCTGGGTGAACCGGAAGATGTTGTCGATGAACAGCAGCACGTCCTGGCCCTGCTCGTCGCGGAAGAATTCGGCCATCGTCAGCGCCGACAGGGCCACGCGCATACGCGTGCCCGGCGGTTCGTCCATCTGACCGAACACCAGCGCGGTGTCCTTGAGCACGTTGGCGTCTTCGAGCTCGACCCAGAGGTCGTTGCCCTCGCGGGTGCGCTCCCCCACCCCGGCGAACACCGAGGTACCACCGAAGTTGCGGGCGATGCGGTTGATCATCTCCTGGATGAGCACCGTCTTGCCCACGCCGGCACCGCCGAACAGCGCGATCTTGCCACCGCGCACGTACGGGGTCAGAAGGTCGACGACCTTCAGACCGGTCTCCAACATCTCCGTGCGGGGTTCCAGCTCGGAGAAGGGGGGCGGCTTGCGGTGGATCGACCAGTGATCGAAGTCCTTGCCGTAGCCCGGCTCGTCGAGGCAGTCACCGAGAGCGTTGAACACGTGGCCCTTGACGCCATCACCGACGGGCACCGAGATCGAGGCCCCCGTGTCGGTCACCTCGACCCCACGGACCAGTCCGTCGGTGGGCTGCATCGAGATGGTGCGCACCAGGTTGTCGCCGAGGTGCTGGGCGACCTCCAGGGTCAGGGTCTTGGACAACTCCTTGTAGGAGATGTCGGCGTGCAGCGCGTTGAACAGCTCCGGCACGGAGCCGCGCGGGAACTCGACGTCGACGACCGGGCCGGTGATGCGAACCACGCGACCCGTGGTCTCCTTGGCTTCTGCGGTTGCAGTCATTTTCTCTTCGCTTCCTTACGGGCCGTACTACTGAAGGTCATTTGGCGTCGGCCAGCGCGTTGGCGCCGCCGACGATCTCGCTGATTTCCTGGGTGATCTGAGCCTGACGTTCGCGGTTGGCGGCCAGCGTCAGGGCCTTGATCAGATCGTCGGCGTTGTCGGTCGCCGACTTCATCGCGCGGCGTCGCGACGCCGACTCCGAGGCCGCCGCCTCCAGCAGGGCGGCGTAGACCCGGGTGGCCACATATCGCGGCAGCAGCGCGTCGAACAGCGTCTCCGCATCGGGCTCGAACGAGAACAGCGTGCGGGGCCCTTCTTCGGGCTGCTCGTCCTCGATGTACTCGACCACCATCGGCGCGATCCGACGGGCCACTGCGCTCTGCGACAACATCGACTTGAACTCGGTGAACACGATGTGCAGCTCGTCCACACCGAGGATGCCGTCGTCGCCCGGCTCGTCACCGTCGTCGTCGGCCCCGGACATGAACGCGGTCACGAGCGTGTCGGCGATGTCGCGGGCATGCTCGTAGTCGGGCCGCTCGGAAAACCCGGTCCAGGAATCGGTCACGGTGCGCTGACGGAAGTTGAAGTAACCCAACGCCTTCCGGCCCACCACGTACAGGACCGGGTTCTTGCCTTCTTCCCGCAGCAGCGAGAAGAGCTCTTCAGCCTGGCGCAGCACGTTGGCGTTGTAGGCACCGCAGAGCCCGCGGTCCGAGGACACCACGAGGACGCCGGCCCGCTTGGCGCCCTCCCGCGGAACCAACAGCGGATGATCCAGCGCGCTCGCGCTGGCCAGCTCGGTGAGCATGTTGGTGATCTCGGTGCTGTACGGCCGAGCCGCCTCGACTCGGGCTTGCGCCTTGCCGATCCGCGAGGTGGCGATCAGTTCCTGTGCCTTGGTGATCTTCTTGATCGACCCGGCGGAACGGATACGCCCGCGGAGCTCACGCAGTGTTGCAGCCATCTAGCTCTCCAGACCCTTCAGCGCTCGGTCCTACTTCCCGGCCTGCTTACGGACCTTGACCGACTCCTTCTGGACATCTTCTTCGTCCATGGCCTCGGTCTCGGCCTCGTTGACCACCGAGCTTCCGTCCGAGGCGGAGAAGCCCTTCTTGAACTCGTTGATCACGTCGGACAGCTTCTCCTGAGCTTCCTCGGAGAGCTTCTTGGTCTCCCGGATCTCGTCGATGATGCCTTCGTGGGAGGCCTTGACGTGCTCGAGCAGCTCGGTTTCGAAGCGTGCGACGTCTTCCACCGGAACGGAGTCGAGGTGCCCACCGGTACCCAGGAAGATCGACACGACCTGATCCTCGACGGCGTACGGCGTGTACTGGGGCTGCTTGAGCAGCTCCACCAGCCGCGCACCGCGGTCCAGCTGGGCCTTTGATGCGGCGTCAAGGTCGGAGGCGAAGGCGGCGAACGACTCCAGCTCACGGAACTGTGACAGCTCCAGACGCAGCGAGCCGGCCACCTCCTTCATCGCCTTGATCTGCGCGGCGCCGCCGACGCGCGACACCGACACACCGACGTTGATGGCCGGCCGCACGCCCTGGTTGAACAGGTCGCTCTCCAGGAAGCACTGGCCGTCGGTGATCGAGATGACGTTGGTCGGGATGAAGGCCGAGATGTCGTTGGCCTTGGTCTCGATGATCGGCAGGCCGGTCAGCGAGCCACCGCCCAGTTCGTCGGACAGCTTGGCGCAGCGCTCGAGCAGCCGGGAGTGGAGGTAGAACACGTCGCCGGGGAACGCTTCGCGGCCCGGCGGGCGGCGCAGCAGCAGCGAGATCGCGCGGTAGGCATCGGCCTGCTTGGTCAGGTCGTCGAACACGATCAGCACGTGCTTGCCGTCGTACATCCAGTGCTGACCGATGGTCGAGCCGGTGTAGGGGGCAAGCCATTTGAAGCCGGCGGAGTCCGACGCGGGTGCGGCGACGATGGTCGTGTACTCCATCGCGCCGCCCTCTTCGAGGGCCCGCTTCACCGAGGCGATCGTGGTGCCCTTCTGGCCGATCGCGACGTAGACGCAGCGCACCTGCTGCTTGGGATCGCCGGTCTCCCAGTTCTTGCGCTGGTTGAGGATGGTGTCGACGCAGACGGCGGTCTTGCCGGTCTTGCGGTCACCGATGATCAGCTGCCGCTGGCCACGACCGATCGGGGTCATCGAGTCGATGGCCTTGATACCGGTCTGCAGCGGCTCGCTGACGCTCTGTCGCTGCACCACCGAGGGGGCCTGCAGCTCGAGCGCGCGGCGCTCGCTGGACTCGATGTCACCCTGCCCGTCGATCGGCTCGCCGAGGGGGTTGATGACGCGCCCGAGGAATGCGTCGCCGACAGGTACCGACAGCACCTCGCCGGTGCGCTTGACCTGCTGGCCCTCCTCGATCTTGCCGAACTCACCGAGGATCACGGCGCCGACGCTGTGCTCGTCGAGGTTCAATGCGACGCCGAGGACGCCGCCGGGGAACTCGAGCAGCTCCTGGGTCATCACCGAGGGCAGACCCTCGACGTGGGCGATGCCGTCACCGGCGTCGATGACGGTGCCGACCTCTTCGCGATCGGAATCCGCGGAGAAGGAGGAGACGTAGTCCTCGATCGCGCCTTGGATGTCAGCAGCCGAGATAGTCAACTCTGCCATGGCTTTTCGCTTCCTGCCTTTTGGTGTTCTAGAGGGTCTGTGAGTTCGGTCAGTCGGGCAGCCGGGTCTCGGCCGACGCCAGCCGCGAGGACAGCGACCCGTCGATGACCTCGTCGCCGACGGTCACGGTGAGACCGCCGAGGAGCGAGGGGTCGACGTGCAGCTGCACCGACACCGGATGGCTGTAGATGCGGGTGAGCACCTCGGTGAGGCGGGTGCGCTGGGCGTCACTGAGCTCGGCGGCGGCGGTGATGTGTGCGACCACCTCACCGCGACGGGAGACCGCCAGCTCGGCAAGCTCTCGCACCGCATCGTCGGCCCGCTCGCCGTGCAGTAGCTCCACGGTCTGGGCCAGCAACGCCTTCGTGGTGCCGTTGGCCTTGCTCCCGAGAAGCTTGTCCAGCAACCCGATTCGGCCTTCAGCGGGCGTGGTGTAGTCGCTCAACAGGGCGCTCAGCTGGGACTCACCGTCGAGAATCCGGCTGAAGCGGAAGAGCTGCTCTTCGACCTCACCAGCCTCGTCGTTGCGCTCGGCGCGCACCAGCAGCGCGAGGCGGGCGAGGTAGCGGATCGCGTAGGCCAGGTCGTCCTCGGTGGACCAGCGCTGGGCCACCGCGGTTTTGACCAACTCGAGCGCGGTGTCGGACACCTTCCCCGACAACAGCGCCTCGGCCAGTCCGCTCTTGGCTTCGCCGCTGTCCGTCGGCTCGCCCAGATGCTTGCTTAGCACCGGCTGGGACACCAGCAGCTTGGCCACCGAAACCAGATCGTCGGCCAGCGACGTGAGGCCGTCGGCGGGCACGTCGGTGGTCTGCTCGTCGAACCGCGAGACCACGACCTGCATCGCCTCGCGGCTGGTGGCCCGCATCTTGGCTCCGGCGCTGTCGGCGACGTTGGCCTCCGAGGGCGCCATCGCGTCGAGTTCGTCGAGGAACCGGTCCACCGTCGCAGCACGATTCGAGTCGTCGGAGACGTGCTGCTGCACGAGATCCCGCGCCCGGTTCACCGATTCGGTGCCCAGTTCCTGGCGGAGCTCGCGGATCAGCTGCTGTCGCAGCAGTTCCTTTTGCGCGGCACCTTGGACCTTGATGCGCTCGACGTCGGCGTCGGCCTGCTCCCGCAGCTGAGCGGAGATCTTCTCGGCGTCTGCGCGAGCCTCCTCGACCACCCGCTTCGCCTCGGCCTCGGCTTCGGCGACCGCTTCGGCGTGCTTCTCGTCGGCGCGCGCCACCTTCTCCGCCGCAGCGGAACTGTCCTCCAACTGCTGGCGGACGTTGTCCTGCTGCGTGCGCATCATGTTCCGCACCGGCGGCACCACGTAGCGCACCACCAGGAACACGATCACCACGAACCCGATGAACTGACCGATGAATGTCGACATGCCTACCGTCCCTGGCTCGTCGTCTCGGCAGGGCCGGAGCGTGTGACGTCGACCCCGAGCACCCGGCTGGCCAGCGTCTCGGACAGCGTCTCGATCGACGACCGCAGCTCGTCGGCGGTCTGCCGACCCTGCCGGGACAGTTCCTCGTTGGTTTTCTGCACCGCGGCGGTGGCCTCCTCGTTGGCACGCGCTCGCATGTCTTCGAGTATCTGCCGGCCTTCGCCGCGCGCCTCGTCGCGGATGGACGAGGCTTCTCGACGCGCCTCGCCCATCACCTTCGCCGAGTCGCCGTGCGCGGCGGCGAGCAGTTCGGCCGACTTGCGGTTGTCCTGCTCCGTCTTGGCGACCATCGCCTCACGCTCGTGCAACACCGCGCTGATCGGAGGCACCACGAACTTGGCGATGACACCCAGCACGATCAGGAAGATCAGCAGCACGAAGATGAATGTGCCGTTGGGCAGCAGGAAGTTGTTCTGCCCGCCTTCCTCCGCGGCGAGGACAGTGATGCTCAGGTCACCCATGACTCTCCAGTCCGACTACGCGACCGGGGTGGCGAACACGAACAGCGCCATGAACGCCAGGTTGATGAAGTACATGGCCTCCACCAGACCGACGGTGATGAAGAACGGCACGAACAGCCGGCCCTGGGCCTCAGGCTGGCGGGCTACGCCTTCGACCAGCGCGCTACCGACGACACCGTCGCCGATGGCTGCGCCGATGGCGCCGCCGCCCAGCAGAAGTCCACCGCCGATGAGTGCGCCGGCAGCGATCGTGGGATCCATTTCTTTCCTCCTTGCTAACTGGCAGGGCGTCCCTACCAGGTCTGGGTTGAGTCGATCAGGTTGGTTGGAGCTGATTGGTCACAATGTCTGGTGAAGCTGTCTGGTGAAGCGTCAGTGGTGTTCGTCTTCGAGCTCCATCGACTGCCCGAAGTACAGGATCGTCAGCAGCGCGAAGATGAAGGCCTGGATGGCACCGATGAACAGCTCGAACGACTTCCACAACGCGTTGGGTGCCCACATGATGTAGGCCGGGAACAGCGCGATGATCGTCACCATGATGCCGCCGGCGAAGACGTTGCCGAAAAGTCGGAGGGACAACGAGATCGGCTTGGCGAGCTCCTCGACGATGTTGATCGGCGCGAGGAAAGCGACGTGCCCCTTGACCAGCTTGATCGGGTGGCCGACCACGCCGCGGCGCCAGAAGCCCGCAGCGTGATAGCAGATGAACACGAACAGGCCCAGCGCCAGCACGAAGTTGATGTCGGCGGCTGCCGGTTTGAGGAACTCGTGGATTCCGGTCTCGTCGCGGTACTGCCACGGGAACACCGACAGCCAGTTGGCCGCCAGGATGAACACGAACAACGTCACTGCCAGCGGCAGCACGAACGGCGCGATCTTCATACCGATCGCGCTCTCGATCTGATTGCGGGTCTGCACGGTGATGGCTTCCCAGAACAACTGCACACCGCTGGGCACGCCGGAGGCGGTCACCTTGGAGCGGAGGTAGAAGGCCAGAGCCAGGACGATGACCGCGGCGATCGACGTCGAGAGCAGCGTGTCGGTGTTGACGGTCAGACCGAACCAGTTGGCCTCGGTGTGCACGCCGACGTGGATCCCGGACTCGGCGGCCAGGATCGTCACCGGCTGCGCCGGGTCAACGACATTGATGTCCGTCATTGCTAGCTCGCATCTCCTTCAGCACCGTCACGGCCTTGGGTTGCTGCCCCGGCCCGCAGTTTGCGGGCGACGGGCAGGGTGGTGGAGAACACCAAAAGCATCTGGAACAGCGCCATCCCGAACACCACCCCGAGCCCTTGCGGCCGGAAGACGAACGCGATGGCCAGGCCGATCACCGACAGCACCATCAGTCGGGCGGCCGAGTTCAGCGCCATGGCGCTCTTGAGTGGGTGTTCCTTGGCGGTGATCTTGGTGACCGAGCGGCGCACCAGCACCGCGTTGATCAGGCCGAGCCCCAGGCCGATGCCGAAGAAGACCCCCACCATGACGTGCCCGAGAAGAGCCGCGCCCAGGGTGCCCAGTCCGGCCAACACCACGCAGATCACGAAGAGTCGCAACGGCCTGAAAGCTATGGATGGCAACACCAACGGCGCGTCCTGCGCTGGCGTCGTCACTGACTCACCTCAATCCCGCGGTCAAGCATCATTCACCGAAGCCGTCCTGGATGGTTCCTGTGCGTGGCGCCCGTAGCGTATCGGAGGGCGTCAGACGCGCTGGAATCACCCAAGGGGCAGCTCCTGTGATCGGTCAAACTGTCGGTCGTTGGTCCATTCCGTCCGCCGCTGAAACGGTGGCGCCGAACGGGCCGGAGGGCCGGCAACCCGCGAGGTTCTTCGGGTTCTGAGAGCACCCTAACATATGGTCGAGGCCACAAAAGAGGGCCTACTACTACCTGTCGTATACGCTTTGCGAAGTGACCTCGCCGGCAGGATTCCTGCGCCGCAGCAGCGGGATCAGCGTCACCACGACGGCGACCAGGATGGCGGCTCCCATCACCGCGGCGGTGTCCCGCGGATCGAAGAAGATGGTGCTGGCGGCCCCCAGCGCAACGATGCCCACCCACAGGTAGATCAGTAGCACCACGCGGCGGTGGGAGTGCCCGATCTCGAGCAATCGGTGGTGCAGATGCATCTTGTCGGGGCTGAACGGGCTCAGGCCGGCGCGGGTGCGGCGGATGATGGCCAAGAGCATGTCCAGCGCCGGGACGAACATCACGGCGACGACGAGCAGGAACGGCGACAACAGCGCGAAGACGTCGCGCACCCCGTACGCGGTCTGCGAGATGGGTCCCGCGGCTGTGGTGGACGCAGCGGCCAGCATCAGCCCGATCAGCATCGAGCCCGAGTCCCCCATGAAGATCCGGGCTTTGTGGAAGTTGTGGGGCAGGAAGCCGAGGCAGGCTCCGGCCAGCACCACGGAGATCACCGCGGGCGGGTAGAACAGCACGTCACCGCCGTGGTCGCGCAGCAGGCCGACCGAGAACAGGCAGATCGCCGATGCGGTGATCAGCCCGAGCCCCGCGGCCAGGCCGTCGAGCCCGTCGACGAAGTTCATCGCGTTGACGATGGCCACGGTCAGCGCGAGAGTGAGCAGGATCGACGCGACCTGGTCGAGCACGATGGTGCCCACCCCGCCGATCGGGATGTAGAGCACACTCCAGGCCACACCCATGGTGACCAGCACGCTGGCGGCGGTGATCTGGCCCGCGAACTTCGTCAGCGCGTCCAGACCCCAGCGGTCGTCGATCAGGCCGACGAGCATGATCAGCCCTCCGGCGACCACGACCGCGGGCATGCCCGAGGAGTAGACGAACCCTCGGGTGAGCGCGGGCAGTTGCGAGGCCAGCAGCACGGCAGCCACCACGCCGAGGTACATCGCCAGCCCGCCCATCCGCGGGGTCGGCTGCAGGTGCACGTCGCGTTCCCGCGGGTAGGCCACCGCACCCCACTTCGTTGCCAGCACGCGCACGAAGCCGGTGGCCAGATAGGTGATGACGGCCGCGGTGAGGCCCACCAGCGCCAACTCGCGCAGTGGGACACCGGCGCCGCGATCGGACAATGCGAGCAGGGTTTCGTGCCCGGAGAGGGCGAGCGGGCTCGGGTGCTCGGCCAGCACGAGAAGACTCTCGGCCTGCTGGGCCGCCGCGATCACCGCTGCACCGGATGCCACCGGAGTCAGGCCTGGTCTGCCGGTTGGCCGGGGTCGTCTGTCAGGCTCTCGGCGTCCACGCCCAGCACCGACGCGATGGCCTCGACTGTCACCGGGCCCTGCCGCAGCACCCGCGGGTGCGCGCCGGTGAGGTCGACGATCGTGGAGGCGGACTGCTGCTCGGCGGGGCCGCCGTCGAGGTAGACGTCGACCAGGTCGCCGAGTTGGTCGCGGGCCTGGTCGGCGGTGACCGCCGCCGGTCGCCCGGAGATGTTGGCGCTCGACACCGCCATCGGGCCGACCGCGCGCAGCAGTTCGATGGCGACCGGGTGCAGTGGCATCCGCAACATCACCGTGCCGTGGGCGTCGCCGAGGTCCCACGCCAGCGACGGGGCTTGCCGCACCACCAGGCTCAGTGCCCCCGGCCAGAACGCGCGGATGAGTTCTTTGGCGCTGTTGGGCACGGTGTAGACCAGCCCCTGGATCGTGTGCCATGACCCGACCAGCACCGGCACCGGCATGTCCCGGCCCCGACCCTTGGCCGCCAGCAGCGCGGCCACGGCGCTGCCGTCGAACGCGTCGGCGCCGATGCCGTAGACGGTGTCGGTGGGCATCACCACCAACCGGCCCCCCTTGAGGGCGCTGATCGCTGCGGCGATACCGGTTTCGCGCTCCCCCGGGTCGGTGCAGTCGAACAAATCGGTCACGAAAGCCAGCCTCTCACCCGCCGCGTACCGCGGTCACGAATCGGGGTCGTCCGGACAGGTCGTGTCGGGCGTTGACCTCGACGAACTGCCGGGTGGACAGCAACGCGTCGACGGTGCGGGCCGACGTCGTGTCGTCGTGTTCGATGGCGCAGCGGCCGCCCGGACGCACCAGCCGTGCCGCCAGACCGGCCAGCGGATCGATCACGGCCATGCCGTCCCGGCCGCCATACAGGGCGTGGGCCGGATCGTGCTCGGCCACCTCGGGAGACAGCTGCGCACCGAGCGGAATGTAGGGCGGGTTGGCGACCAGCAGATCGACGGTGCCGTCGAGGTCGCTCAGCACCCCCGGCCGGGTGACGTCGGCGCAACGCAACTGCACCGATGTCCCGGCCGCGTTGCGCCGGGCATACGTCAGCGCCTCCTCGGAATCGTCGACCGCGATGACCTGGGCCGACGGCCGCTCGGTCGCCAGGGCGATCGCCAGCGCCCCCGACCCCGTGCACAGGTCGACGATGACCGGCTGGTCGGGCAGCGGCTGAGCCAACGCCCATTCCAGTATCGACTCGGTCTCCGGCCGGGGGATGAACACGCCCGGGCCGACCGAGACGGTGACCGGGCCGAACGGAGCGTTCCCGGTCAGGTGTTGCAGCGGTCTCCGCGCGGCGCGGGAAGCGATCAGCTCGTGATAGCGGTCGGCGAACCCCGGCCCGGGGTCGGTGAACGCCAGCCGACTGCGGTCGGTGCCGGCGACGTGGGCGGCCAGCAGCTCGGCGTCGACACGTGGCGAGGCGACGCCGGCGGCGGCCAATGTCTCCGTCGCGGCGTCGATCAGCCGGCGCATCGTCACCGGCCGCTCGGCCACGCTCACGTGCTCTGCAACCGAGCCTGTTTGTCGGCGGCGGCCAACGCGTCGAACAACGGGTCCAGGTCTCCGTCGAGCACCTGGTCGAGGTTGTGCGACTTGTAGTTGATGCGGTGATCGGCGATCCGGTTCTCCGGGAAGTTATAGGTCCGGATCCGCTCGCTGCGATCCACGGTGCGGATCTGGCTGGCCCGGTCGGCCGACGCGTCGGCCTGCGCCTGCTCCTCGGCCATCGCCTGGAGTCGCGCGGCGAGCACCTGCAGTGCGCGGGCCTTGTTCTGCAGCTGCGAACGTTCGTTCTGACAGGTCACGACAATCCCGGTGGGCAGATGCGTGATCCGGACCGCGGAGTCGGTGGTGTTGACGCCCTGGCCGCCCTTACCCGAGCTGCGATAGACGTCGATGCGCAGGTCGGATTCGTCGATCTGGACCTGCTCGACCTCCTCCGGCTCCGGATAGACCAGCACGCCGGCCGCCGACGTGTGCACCCGGCCCTGGGATTCGGTGACCGGCACGCGTTGCACCCGGTGCACGCCGCCCTCGAACTTGAGCCGCGACCACACCCCGTCGGCGGAGTCGCCCTTGCTGGTGATCGACAGCGTGGCGTCTTTATAGCCGCCCAGGTCCGAGGTCGTCTCGTCGAGAACCGTCACCGTCCAGCCGTGCCGTTCGGCGTAGCGGATGTACATCCGGGCCAGGTCCGCGGCGAACAGCGCCGATTCCTCGCCGCCCTCGCCGGACTTGACCTCGAGCACGATGTCGTCGGCGTCGTGCGGATCGCGCGGTGCCAGCAGATCGGTCAGGCGCGCGTCGAGCGCGGCGACGGTCTCGGACAGCTCGTCGACCTCGGCGGCGAAGGAGTCGTCGGCGGCGGCGAGTTCGCGGGCCGCTTCGAGGTCGCCGCGAGCGGTCTCGAGCTTGCGGTAGGTGGTGACGATGGGGGTCAGCTGCGAAAACCGGCGGCCGGCCTTGCGAGCGGCGACCGGATCGGCGTGCAGCTCGGGATCGGAGAGCTGGCGCTCGAGATCAGCGTGCTCGGCGAGGATGGCCTCGATCGCGGGTGCGGTATCGGTCATCTCGCCTCCTTCGGCCGTTCTCGGGTTCTGCCATGAGCTCCAATCCACGAAACGGCGCCCGCCTGCGCAGTGTGCAGCAGACGGGCGCCGATCGGAGGGCTACTTGTCGGCAGCCTTCGCGCGCTTGCCGTAGCGCTTCTCGAAGCGGGCCACGCGGCCGCCGCTGTCGAGGATCTTCTGCTTGCCGGTGTAGAACGGGTGGCACTGCGAGCACACCTCGACGGTGATCTGCCCGCTCTTCTTGGTGCTGCGGGTGGTGAAACTGGCACCACAGCCGCAGAGCACGGTCGTGTCTACGTAGTCAGGGTGGATACCCGATTGCATGGCTTCCTCTTCCATCGGGGGCCCCGGGTCGCCCTCCCCCCGGCCGAATGGACCGGAAAGGAGTGTGCGGCGTGAACCGGGACCGAGGTCATGACGTTCCGGCCCTGGGGCCGGATGCCTGGTGCGATTATGCCAGGTCAGCCGCCAGTAGCCTAAACGCGCACGCGGCAGACGCTATTCCTGGCGATCGGGCTGGACGTAGGCCTGCCCACCGCGTCGCCACAGCAGCCGACCGGCGGGGTCGGCACCCATCGCCACGAGTTCGCGTTTGAGCACCTTGTTCGTCGCGGTACTGGGCAGCTCGTCAGCGATCCAGACGTAACGCGGCCACGCTTTCGGGGACAGATCCGGCTGTGCGGCGAGGAAGTCCGTGAACTGTTCGGGGCTCAACGTCGCGCCGTCCTGCAGGACGATCGCCGCCATCACCTGGTCGCCGACGAGCTCGTCGGGAACGGGGTAGACGGCGACCTGGCTGATGGCGGGCAGCCGGATCAGGATGCGCTCGATGGGCGCCGCAGTCATGTTCTCGCCGTCCACCCGCATCCAGTCCGCGGTGCGGCCCGCCAGGTAGATCCAGCCGTCGGTGTCGCGGTAGGCGAGATCGCCGGACCAGAACATGCCGTTGCGCATCCGCTCGTCGGTGGCACCGGGGTCGTTGTAGTACCCGGCGAACATGCCGGAACCCTCGGTGTTGACCAACTCACCGATGGCCTCGTCGGGGTTGATCAGTTGGCCGTGCGCATCGAATCGGGCGACGGCGCATTCGGACACGGTGTCGGGGTCGTAGATCGCCACCCCGGGGAAGCCCTTGCCGATGGAACCGGGCGGGCATCCTTCCTCGCGCGTGACTGTGACCGCGTTCTCGGTCGAGCCGAAGCCATCCCAGACCGTGCAGCCGAAGCGTCGGCCGAATTCGGCGATGTCGCGGTCGCTGGCCTCGTTTCCGAACGCGACGCGGAGGGGGTTGTCGTGGTCGTCGGGCCGCTCGGGGCTGGCGAGGATGTAGGCCAGCGGTTTTCCCACGTAGTTCAGGTAGGTGACGCCGTAGGCGCGCACGTCGTCGATGAACCGCGACGCGGTGAACTGGGCGGGGGCCATCGACGCGCCGGCATTCAGGGCCACCGACCACCCCGCCAGCACTCCGTTGGAATGGAACAGCGGCATCGACAGGTAGCAGACGTCGTCGCGGACCAATTCGAAGCGGGCGGCCAGCGCCGCGCCGGCGAGCAGCACCATCGCGTGCATGACCTTGACGGCTTTCGGGTCGCCGCTGGTCCCGGAGGTGAAGATCAGCATGAACGTGTCGGTGGCCGCGACCTCGCGGTGTGGTCTCAGTTCGCCCTTCGCGGGAGCGGTCAGGCCCTCCCAGTCCGGGCCGCCCACGAGCAGCACCCGCACGCCAGGCAACTCCAGCCCGTCGAGCAGGTCGACGTGCTCGGGGTCGGTGAGCAGGATCTGGCAGTCGGCGCGCGCGATGTCGCGCGCCAGCGCGGCGCCGCGGCGGGTGTTGTTGATGCCGCAGACGACGTACCCGCCGAGCCCGGCCGCGGCCATTGCGGTGAGCATGTCCGGGGTGTTGCCCAGCAGAACACCGACGTGCAACGGGCGATCGGGATCGGCGATGCCGATCAGTGCGGCTGCCTGGCGGGCGGCCTCGTCGAGGTGCTCGCGCCACGTCCAGGTCTGTGCGCCCCATTTCACCGCGACCTTGTCGGCGATCTCGTCGTTGTCGCGCAGTTCTCGCAGCAGCTGTTGAACGGTTTCCGCCACTTCATCGCCTTCCCGCAGGTGAACAAATTCTTGCATGTGTCAACTGTCGACCCGCCCGCACCCGGCATCGCCACACCGAACCCCGGCCGTCTGCGAAGATAAATCGGTGAGCGTCGACACCGTGGCCACATCGGAGGCGAAGCCCGAGACCAGATCGGTCCGTGACCGATTGATCGATGCGGCCGAACAATGCCTGACCGCCAAGGGCATCCGCGCCACGACGGTCTCCGAGGTCGCCGAGGTCGCCGGGGTCAGCCGCGGCTGGCTGTACCGCCACTTTCCCGACAAGTCCGAACTACTCGGCGCCGCGATCGTCCGCCTGAACGACGCATTCTGGACCGAATCCCGAACCAGGCTCGACGCGGTGAGCAGTCTCGATCAGCAGATCGCCGTCGGGGTGGTGCTCGCCCGCCAGGAGTCGGAGACGCCCGGCGCCCTGGTGCTCAAGCTGCGCCAGGAGGAGCCCGAGGCGTTCGCGGCCTGCGTGGGACTCGGCATGCGCGGGCTGATCCCCGAGATCGCGGCGTTCTGGACGCCCTACCTGCAGGCCGCCGTGGACCGCGGCGAGATCCATCCTGACACCGACTGCGCCGAAGCCGCCGAATGGATCGCCCGCATCACGATGAGCCTGGCCACGGTACCCGGCGAGCGTTGTGACATCGACGATCACGAATCTCTGTTGCGCCACGCCCGGCGCTACATCGTCGCCGGGCTTCGCTGCGACCCCGGGGTCAGCTGAGCCGTTCGGCCGTCTCGACCGGACGACCGGTGAGCAGCAGAAGCAGCTCCCGGATCGGCATCTCGACCACACGCCCCTGTCCGACGGCGAAGTCGGCATCGGAAGCCACCAGCCGCGCTCCCGCGAACCGGCGTCGCGCGTGGAACGGAAAGCCGCGCCGCCAAACCCGTTGCGCAGCCACGACAGCCGCCGCGGTCGGCATCGGCCGGTCGATGCCCAGCGGAATGCAGATGTCCTGGGTATGCACCAGCAGATCGGCCAGCGGGTCCTGTGCGGTGGTGCCGGGTGGATGACGGCGCGAGCCGACGACGCCGCGCAGGTTGGCGGCAATCTCGGACGCCTGCCGGCGATCCCCGACCGCCATCCGGTTGACCAGGGCGTCGAACCGGAAGCCGCTGCGCGCGGCTTCAGCGAGCATGCGCGGCATCGGCAGCGTGGAATGAGTCAGGTGGGCCGCCACGTGACGCACCGTCCATCCGGTGCACAGCGACGGGGTCTGCCAGCAGTCGGGATCGGCGGAATCGAGGTCATCGAGCAGATCGGCGAGTTCACCGCGCTGGGTGTCGATGTGCCGCCACACGGTGCCGGTGTCCATAACGCCTCCACTAGTACGAAATCCTGACTAAATATAGTCAGGTTTTCGTACTACATTCAAGGGATGGAGGACCAGCCGAGCACGCCGGTGCTGATGTTCGTCGCCCATCGCGATGTGGAGAGCCGGGTGATGGCGGCGCTGGCCGAGGCGGGCCTCGACGACATCACGAGCGCCCAGTCACGCCTGATGCAGCGGCTCGATCCCGCCGGCATGCGGCTGACCGACCTGGCCGAGCAGGCGCGGGTGACGAAACAGACCGCGGGCGCGCTGGTCGACCAGCTGGAACGCGCGGGCTACGTCATGCGCCGGCCGGACCCGTCTGATGCCCGCGCCCGGCTGGTGACGCTGAGCGAGCGGGGTCTCGCCGCGTGCTCGGCCGCAGCGGCAGAGGTCGCCAGGGTCGAACAGGAATGGCGGCGGCACCTCGGTGACACCGCGTATCGCGGCCTGCGGAACGCGCTGATCGCGCTGCGCGCGGTCACCGACCCCTACCGGTGATGTCGCTCAGTCGCTGTCGCCGCCGGGGGTGTTCTTGGACACCTGGACCAGGAACTCGTAGTTGTTCTTGGTCTTGCGCAGCTGACTCATCAGCAGGTCGATGGCCTGGTGCGGGTCCAGACCCGACATCACCCGGCGCAGCTTGTGCACGATGGCGAACTCGTCGGGCGAGAGCAACAGCTCGTCCTTGCGGGTGCCCGACGGGTTGACGTCGACGGCCGGGAAGACTCGGCGCTCGGCGATCTTGCGGTCGAGCTTGAGCTCGGCGTTGCCGGTGCCCTTGAACTCCTCGAAGATGACCGTGTCACCGGTGGAGCCGGTCTCGACCATCGCGGTCGCGATGATCGTCAGCGAACCACCCTCTTCGATGTTGCGTGCCGCGCCCAGGAACCGTTTGGGGGGATAGAGCGCGGTGGAATCGACACCACCGGACAGGATGCGGCCCGACGCCGGGGAGGCGTTGTTGTAGGCGCGGCCCAGCCGGGTGATCGAGTCCAGCAGCACCACGACGTCCTTGCCCTGCTCGACCAGGCGCTTGGCCCGCTCGATCGCCAGCTCGGCGGCCTGGGTGTGGTCGGACGGCGGCCGGTCGAAGGTCGAGGCGATGACCTCACCCTTGACCGAACGCTGCATGTCGGTGACCTCTTCGGGCCGTTCGTCGACCAGCACCACCATCAGATGGCACTCGGGGTTGTTGCGGGTGATCGCGTTGGCGATGTCCTGCATGATCGTCGTCTTGCCGGCCTTCGGCGGCGACACGATCAGGGCGCGCTGCCCCTTGCCGATCGGCATGATCAGGTCGATGACACGAGTGGTCAGCCGGTCGGAGCTGGTCTCCAGCCGCAGCCGCTGGTTCGGGTACAGCGGGGTGAGCTTGCTGAATTCGGGACGCTGCTTGGCGTCCTCGACCGACCCGCCGTTGACGCTGTCGATGCGCACCAGCGGGTTGAACTTCTGCCGCTGGTTGTTCTGCTCACCCTCTTTGGGGACCCGGACCGCGCCGGTGATGGCGTCGCCGCGGCGCAAGCCGTTCTTGCGCACCATGTTCATCGAGACGTAGACGTCGTTCGGGCCGGCGAGGTAGCCGGACGTGCGCACGAAGGCGTAGTTGTCCAGGACGTCGAGGATCCCGGCGACGGGCTGCACGACGTCGTCGTCGCGCAACTCGGTGTCGCGTTCACCGCCGCCGCCCCCGTCGCCGCCGCGCTCGCGGCGTCGACGGTCACGGAACCGACGCCCACGCCGGCCGCCGCGGCCCTCGCCGTCGTCATCGTTGTTGTTGCTGTTGTTGCTGTTGTTGCTGTTGTTGCTGTTGTTGCCGCGGTTCTGGCCGCCCTGCTGGTCGTTGCCCTGCTGGTCGTTGCCGCCGCCGCCCCGGTCGGACCGGTCGGACTTGCCGCCCTGGTTGTCGCGCCTGTTCCGGTCCCGGTCAGGCGCCTCGGACTTGTCCGATGACTCAGGCTTCTCCGCCCGGCCCGGCTTGTCGCCACCCTTGGTCTGCTGCGTGTTGTCCTGCTGCTTGTCGCCGCGCTGGTTGTCGTCCTCGGAGCGGTCGGCAGGCTTGTCACCGGTCGGCTGGGCCTGGCCCTGCTCGCGGGAGGCCGAGCGACGCTCACGCCGCTGCGGCGCGCGCTGCGTCTCTGCGGTCTGCTCCGGCGTCTCACCGCCCGCTTCGGCGGCGGGTGCGCTCTGCTCGGCGCTGGGCGCCTTCTTGCTCTGGGCGGCGCCGTTGGCGTCACCACGGCGCTCGCGGATGGCGGCGACGAGTTCGCTCTTGCGCATCCCGGAGGCGCCTTCGACGCCGATCTCCTTGGCCAGGGCGCGCAGCTCCGGCAACACCATGCCGGACAGCGAGCTGCGGCGGGCAGGCGCAGCGCCTTCCGCGTTCGACCCCGAGGATTGCGACGACGGGGCCGCATCGGCGGGGGCGGAGACGTCTGCGGTCACGGGGTTCGACAGCTCGCCGCTCTGGGTGCTGCCACCAGCCGTGATGAGGTCCGTATCAGTCACGGATTTCCTTTCTTCCCTCGCTGACCTGGTCACGCGGGGGTTCGGTGCGTTCAGCCGAGGGGCTCAACGCCACGGTCACACCATTGCCAGCGCAACGGTGATGTCCGGGATTCGCCGAATACGGCGAACCGTCTGTCCACAAGTTGAAGACCTGGAAGAAGAGTGGTCGTCCTAATGTCGGCGCAGGTAATACACGCTGCAATGGCTGGACGAGAGCGAGAATAACCCGCATCGAGGCCGGAAGCAAGAAACTGCGTGCTTCGCATGTTGCGTGTGTTACTCCCCGCCGTGGTGGGTGGGTTACCGGTGAACCGTCACGCCGGTGGTCCACCTGACGCCGTCACCGACCGACATCCGGTCGACCGAGAAGCCGTTGACCCGGCCGAAGTCCAGGGCGTCGGCCGGCAGTTCGGCCTCGGTACTCATCGCCAGAACTGCAGGTCCAGCACCTGACAGGACTGCTGCCACCCCACAACGCCGCAACACCGTCAGGTATTCCGCGGAGGCGGGCATCGCCGAGGCGCGCTGCGGTTGGTGCAACACATCCTCGGTGGCGGCCATCAACAGGTCGGGCCGTTGGGTCAGCGCGACCACCAGCAGCGCCGAGCGGCTCAGGTTGAACCGGGCGTCGGTGTGGCTGACCTGGTCGGGCAGCACCGCCCGGGTCTCGGCGGTCGACGAGCGCACCTGCGGCACGGCGGCGAACAGGTTGATGTCCGGGTGCAGACGGATGGGCGCTGCCGCGTAACGCCGGGACGGGCCGCACACCTCGGTCCAGGACACCACCGCACCGCCGAGCACCGCGGCCGCCGCGTTGTCGGGATGTCCTTCGAATTCCGAGGAGATCTGGACCAGCTCGCCTTCGGTCATCATCGGGCAATCAGCTTGTGCGGCAAGCCCGTTGGCTGCCGCGAGCCCGCCGACGACGGCCGCGGCCGACGACCCCAGTCCGCGGGAGTGCGGAATGTCGTTGCGGCATCGCACCCGTAGCCCGCGGGCCACGGTTCCCGTCTCCGCGAGGCCGCGTTCGATGGCGCGGACCACCAGATGCGAACCGTCCAGGGGCACCTGGCCGGCACCCTGCCCCTCGACCTCGACGACGAGCCCGGATTCGGTTGTCTCGACGATGATCTCGTCGTACAGGCTCAGCGCGACGCCCATGCTGTCGAAGCCGGGCCCGAGGTTGGCGCTCGACGCCGCCACCACGGCGGTGGCCGTCAGCCCGGGGGGCAGTTGGTGGTTCACGGGGCTCCCAACCGCCTCAGACCAGACCCAGTTTGGCGACCACGGCCACCGGGTCGACGGGCACCGGGATGACAGCCGGCATGCCCTTGAGCGCGGTGTCGGGATCCTTCAGGCCGTTACCGGTCACCGTGCACACCACGGTCGACCCGCGGGCCACCAGGCCGTCCTCGATCGACTTGATCAGCCCGGCGATGCTGGCCGCCGACGCGGGTTCGACGAACACCCCTTCGGCGCGCGCGACCAAGTGGTAGGCGGCCAGGATCTCCTCGTCGGTGGCGGCCAGGAAGCGCCCGTCGGACTGCTGCTGCGCCTCGACCGCCGAACTCCACGACGCCGGTGAGCCGATGCGGATTGCGGTGGCGATGGTCTCGGGATCGCTGACCGGTTCACCGAGCACCAGCGGCGCTGCGCCGGCGGCCTGAGTGCCGATCATGCGGGGCAGTCGGGTGGCCAGACCGTCGCGGTGGTACTCGGTGTAGCCCTTCCAGTATGCGGTGATGTTGCCGGCGTTGCCGACGGGCAGCGCGTGCACGTCCGGGGCGTCCCCGAGCGCGTCGACGATCTCGAACGCCGCGGTCTTCTGACCTTCGATGCGGAACGGGTTGACCGAGTTGACAAGTGACACCGTCGGGAAGTCCGAGGTCAGTTTGCGGGCCAATTCCAGGCAGTCGTCGAAGTTGCCGTCGATCTGGATGATCTTCGCGCCGTGCATGACGGCCTGGGCGAGCTTGCCCATCGCGATCTTGCCCTGGGGCACCAGCACCGCGCAGGTGATGCCGGCGCGGGCGGCGTAGGCGGCGGCCGAGGCCGAGGTGTTGCCCGTCGAGGCGCACAGCACGGCTTGCTGACCGCGGGCGACCGCCTCGGTCACCGCCATGGTCATGCCGCGGTCCTTGAACGAGCCGGTCGGGTTGAGTCCCTCGACCTTCAGGTGCACGGTGCAGCCGGTGTAGTCCGACAGCCGCGGAGCGGGCAGCAGCGGGGTGCCGCCCTCGCGCAGCGTGATCGCCGTCCAGTCGTCCTCGACGGGCAACCGGTCCCGGTAGGCGGCGATCAGGCCGGGCCAGGGCTGGTGCACAGCCTGTGGCGCAGTGGTGCTCACTCGGTGGTCCCTTCCATCCGCAGCACGCTGTTGATGCTCTGCACGACCTCCAGATCGGACAGTGCGGCAACGGTTTCCGAGAGCGCCGCGTCGGTCGCCTGGTGGGTGACGACGACGATGCGCGCTCCGCAGCGCTGTCCGCCCTCGTCGACCATGCCCTCCTGGCGCACCTCGGCGATGCTGACCTCGTGCTGGCTGAACTCGGCGGCGACCGCCGCGAGCACACCCGGACGGTCGGCGACGTTCATGTTCACGTAGTAGCGCGTGGGTATGACGCCGATGGGCGCGATCGGCAGCTTAGCGTAGTTGGAGTCCCGCGGTCCGCGCCCGCCGGAGACCCGGTTGCGGGCCGCCATGACCAGATCGCCCAACACCGCCGACGCGGTCGGCGATCCCCCGGCGCCCTGGCCGTAGAACATCAGCCGCCCGGCAGCCTCGGCCTCGACGACGACGGCATTGAATGCCCCGTTGACCGAGGCCAGCGGGTGATCCAGCGGAACCAGCGCGGGATACACGCGCGCCGAGACGCTCTGCTGACCGGCCTTGTCGGTGAGCCGCTCGCAGATGGCGAGCAGTTTGATCGTGCATCCCAGCGCCCGCGCCGAGGCGAAGTCGGCCGCGGAGACCTTGGTCATGCCCTCGCGGTAGACGTCGTCGGCGGTGACGCGGGTGTGGAACGCGATCGACGCCAGGATCGCGGCCTTGGCGGCGGCGTCATAGCCCTCGACATCGGCCGTGGGGTCGGCCTCGGCGTAGCCCAGGGCGCTGGCGTCGGCCAGGGCACCGGCGTAGTCGGCGCCGGTGCTGCCCATCTCGGAGAGGATGTAGTTGGTCGTGCCGTTGACGATGCCCGCCACCCGCAGGACGGTGTCACCGGCCAGCGACTGGGTCAGCGGACGGATGACCGGGATGGCCCCGGCGACGGCGGCCTCGAAGTACAGGTCGACATTGGCGCTCTCGGCGGCCGAGGCGATCTCCCCCGCCGCGACCGCCATCAGCGCCTTGTTGGCCGTGACCACCGACTTGCCCTGTTCGAGCGCGGACAGGATGGCCTTGCGGGCCGGCTCGACCGGGCCCATCACCTCGACGACGATGTCGACGTCCTCGCGGGAGACCAGCCCTTCGATGTTGTCGGTCAGCAGCTCGGTGGGAACTCCGCGGTCGTCGGCGATGCGGCGCACGCCGATGCCGCGCACCACCAGCGGCGCCCCGACCCGCGCACACAGATCGGCGGCGCTGTCGTCGATGATGCGTACGACCTCGCTGCCGACGTTCCCCAGACCGAGCACGGCCACGCCTATTTCCTTGTCGGTCTTCGTGCCGACGGGTGCGCTCACGGTGTCACCTCACTTCCAAACTCAACAGATCGTCGACCGTCTCCCGGCGCAGCACCAGGCGGGCCCGCCCGTCGCGCACGGCCACCACGGCCGGCCGGCCGATCAGGTTGTATCGGCTCGACATCGAGTAGCAGTATGCGCCCGTGGCGGCGACGCCGAGCAGGTCACCCGGCGCGACGTCGTCGGGCAGCCACGCGTCGCGGACCACGATGTCACCGCTTTCGCAGTGTTTGCCCACCACCCGCGACAGCGTCGGGTCGGCCTCGGTGGTCCGCGACAACAGCCGCACATCGTATTCCGCGCCGTACAGGGAGGTGCGGATGTTGTCGCTCATCCCGCCGTCGACGCTGACGTAGCGGCGGTGCGCGCTGGAGCTGACCGCGACGTCCTTGGTGGTGCCGACTTCGTAGAGCGTGATGGTGCCCGGCCCGGCGATGGCCCGACCCGGCTCGACCACCAGGTTCGGGGCGGGCAGGCCGACGGCGGCCGATTCGTCGCGGACGATGGCCAGCAGCTTGTCGGCCAGTTCACCCATCGGCGGCGGATTGTCCTGCGGCAGATACGAGATGCCCAGGCCACCGCCCAGGTCGACGATGGACATCTGGGAGGTCTTGTCGATCCCGAATTCTGCGACGACGTCGCGCAGCAGACCGATGACCCGGTGGGCGGCCAGTTCGAACCCGGCCACGTCGAAGATCTGCGAGCCGATGTGGCTGTGCAGGCCGACCAGGCGCAGGTGGTCGGTCGCGAACACCCGGCGCACGGCATCCATGGCCGCGCCGGTGGCCAGGGACAGACCGAACTTCTGATCCTCGTGGGCGGTGGAGATGAATTCGTGGGTGTGCGCCTCGACCCCGACGGTCACCCGCACCAACACGTCCTGGACGACGCCGGCCTCACCGGCGATCTCATCGAGTCGCTCGATCTCGATCATGGAGTCGACGACGACGTGACCGACACCGTTCTCGACGGCCGCGGTCAGCTCGGCGACCGATTTGTTGTTGCCGTGCAGGGCGATTCGCTCCGGCGGGAAGCCGGCGTGCAGCGCCACGGCCAGCTCGCCACCGCTGGCCACGTCGAGAGAGAGCCCCTCCTCGGCGACCCAGCGGGCGATCTCGGTGCACAGGAACGACTTCGCGGCATAGTGCACGTGTTCCCCGCCGCCGAAGGCGCGGGCGATCTCCTGGCAGCGGCTACGGAAGTCGGCCTCGTCGATCACGAACACCGGTGTGCCGAACTCGGCGGCGATGTCGGTGACCGCCACCCCGGCGATCGAGACGACACCGTCGTCGCCGCGAACGGTGTTGTGCGGCCACACGTTCGGGAACAGCGTCAGCACCTCGGCCGCGGTGCGCGGGCGGTCGGGGGCGCCGGCGTGGTGCACCTCCTCGGCGTGCCGGGGACCGGCAGGGTGGGCGATCACATCCGCTCCGGAGCGCTGACGCCGAGGATGGCCAGGCCGTTGGCGATGACCTGGCGGGTGGCCTGGCACAGCGCCAGCCGGGCGGAGTGCAGCTCACCGGGCTGTTCGTCACCCTGGGGCAGCACCCGGCACGAGTCGTAGAACCGGTGGTAGTCGCCGGCCAGATCCTCGAGGTAGCGCGAAACCCGGTGCGGCTCACGAAGTTCCGCTGCCGTTTCGAGCACTCTCGGGAATTCCCCGAGGTTGCGGATCAGCGTGCCTTCCTTGTCGTGGGTCAGCAAATCCAGATGCGCGGTGTCCGGCGTGACGCCGAGGTCCGCGGCGTTGCGCGCGAGCGCCGAGAGCCGGGCATGCGCGTACTGCACGTAATACACCGGGTTCTCGTTGCTGGCCGAGGACCACAACTCCAGGTCGATGTCGATCGGGGTGTCCACCGAGCTGCGGATCAGCGCGTACCGGGCGGCGTCGACACCGATCGCCTCGACCAGGTCGTCGAGGGTGATGACGGTGCCGGCCCGCTTGCTCATCCGCACCGGCTGGCCGTCACGGACCAGGTTGACCATCTGCCCGATCAGCACCTCGACGGTGTCGGGATCGTCGCCGAGCGCCGCGGCGGCGGCCTTGAGCCGGGCGATGTAGCCGTGGTGGTCGGCGCCGAGCATGTAGATGCACAAATCGAAGCCGCGCTGGCGCTTGTCCAGGAAGTAGGCGAGGTCACCGGCGATGTAGGCGGGCTGACCGTCGCTCTTGATGACGACGCGGTCCTTGTCGTCGCCGAAGTCGGTGGTGCGCAGCCACACTGCCCCGTCTTTTTCGTAGATGCTGCCGGTGTCGCGCAGCTTGGCGATCGCCTGCTCGACCCGACCGGAGGTGTGCATCGAGTCTTCGTGGGTGTAGACGTCGAAGTCGGTGCCGAACTCGTGCAGCGATTCCTTGATGTGGTCGAACATCAGGTTGACCCCGATGGCGCGGAACGTCTCGCGCATCTCGGCGTCGGGCAGGCTCAGCGCGTCCGGATCCTTGGCCAGCACCTGGGCGGCGATATCGCCGATGTAGGTGCCGGCATAGCCGTCCTCGGGGGTCGGCTCACCCTTGGCGGCGGCGATCAGCGAGTTGGTGAACCGATCGATCTGCGCGCCGTGGTCGTTGAAGTAGTACTCGCGTACCACCTCGGCGCCCTGGGTGCTCAGCAACCGGCCCAGCGCGTCACCGACCGCGGCCCACCGGGTGCCGCCGATGTGGATGGGGCCGGTGGGGTTGGCGGAGACGAACTCGAGGTTGACCTTGCGCCCGTCCAGCGCCTGCGACGTGCCGTAGCGTCCGGCGGCGGCGATGACGTCGCCGACCAGAACGTTCTGCGCCGAGGCCTCGATCCGCAGATTCACGAACCCCGGCCCGGCGACCTCGGCGACGGCGATGCCGTCCTTGGCGGCCAGCGCGGCGGCCAGCCAGCCGGCCAGCTCACGCGGGTTCGCGCCGGCCTTCTTGCCGAGCTGAAGCGCCAGGTTGGTGGCGTAATCCCCGTGTTCGGGGTTGCGCGGGCGTTCAACGGTCACGGTCGCGGGCAGCACAGCGGTGTCGAGGCCGTGCTCGGTCAGCACCGCGGCAGCGGTCGACTTGAGCAGCTCGGCCAGATCGGCGGGGGGC
>CAXEZH010000153.1:0-3471 GCA_964000695.1 uncultured Mycolicibacterium sp.
CAGCCTCGCCGCGGTTTTCCTCCCGCGCATGTTCGCCGGGTTGGCCCAGCACGATGTCGGCGGGCTCTCCCGGCTCGGGAATTCCGCCGGACCAACCCAGAACCCGGCGGTTACCGGTGTCGGCCACCCAGAACCGTGGCCCCAGCATTGCGAATCCGAACGGCCAGTACAGCGTCGATGCCGAGCACTCCCGGCCCGCGTTCGGCTCAACAGAACTCGAATCTACCTGTCCGAGAACGACATCGGGTGCCGCGTCGCTGCGCCGCGGCACCTCGTCCCACACCAGGATGCGGTGATGCCACGCGTCGGCCACTATCAGACGTCCGCCGACGACGGCGACTCCGGTGGGGAGGTTCATCCCCCGCTCGGGACCCCGCCCGCCCGCGGCCCGCCCTTCCGACGTCCCGTCGGGCTGACCGAGCACCACATCGGCCGGCTGCTCATCGCTCTCGGGCACACCGTGCCAGATCAGCACTCGATGGTTGCCGGAGTCCGCCACCACGACATGAGAGTCGTCGATGAACACCCCGCGCGGCGAATACATCCAGGCCATGCTCGGGGACGCCTGCGGCAGCGCCAACCCGCCAGGAGCGGGCGCGCCCAGCCAGGTCCGAGGCTCCCACCCACCACTGTGCTCATCGGTCAACACGGCAAGCGCGCCGGTCGCACCCGTCCGCCCGCCTGCACGGCCATTCACGCTGTGGCGCACGGTGTACCGGCTCATGGGCCGACCCGCACCCAGACATCTCCGTCCTCGACCCGCAGCGGCAGCTGCTCGAGCTGCACGCCAGGGGCGGACAGACACTCTCCAGACGATGCGTCGTAACAGAAGCCGTGCCACGGACAGGTCAATGTTCCGGCCGAGACGTCCAGAACCGCATTGTCCAAGGGCAGTGCCTCGTGAGCACATTCGTTGCGGTAGGCAGACAACCGCTGATCGACATTGACGACGAGAACATCGGGACCGTGCACACTGATCTCGCCGACCGGTACCGCATCGGCGCGGGCCACCCGCACCCAGCCCTCGGCCTCCGGGTCGGCGGCGCGGCGGAACGCCACCGACTCGATCGGAATGATCGTCGGCGTGGGCTCGTTGGGGAGCACCTCGACTGCGCTGATCGCCGGAACTGCCTGCAGGAGTGCACTCTCCACCAGTTCCCGTAGCGTCACCGAGGACATCGAGCAGCCGTTGCACGCGCCTTCCAGACGAACGAACGCGACGCCGTCGGCGACACGGTCGAGCGTGACGTCGCCGCCATGGCTGTGCAGTTGGGGGCGTACCGCGGCCAGCGCCCGTTCGGCCAGGGTGACCGGGTCCGGTCGGATGATGCCGTGCAGCGTGAGCAGCATGCGCACCACCGGGTCGTCGACGAGGTCGAACAACAGTGGCCGGGCCGCGTCGTCGGCGCGCATCCGCGTCACGATGGTGACCAGCCCGACCCGGTGGATCTCCTCCAGCGCGGCCTTGAGCTCTTCGGCGGCGGCCCGGGCGGCGGGATCCAGTTCGCCGACGGCGGCCAGCGCGTCGTCGACGCGGCCCGCCAACGTCTCGAGGTCGGCCCCTTCCTGCAGGTCGGTCATGGTGCCTCCTCGCCGCGATCAAGGACCGTCTGGCGGGCCACCTCGTCCAGGATGTCGCGGACGGTGCGTACCGAGTCGGTGTCGCCGCCGTCCTCGAACAGGAACCGGGCCTCGTAGAGCTTCGCTTTGGCCTGGTCGAACAGGCCCAGATGCGCGAGAACGTTGCCCTGATTCGCCAGTACCCGGGCGCGGCCCAGCGGATCGCCGTCGCGGTCGCGCGACTGCAGCACCGCTTCATAGATCTCGACGGCCTCGACCAGGTTCTCCTGACGGTGTTTGGAGGGGGTGTAGACCATCGAGTTGGCCAGGTTCAACTGCACGCTGGCCCAGCGTTGCGGATGCTCGTCACGAGTGAACACGGTCAGCGCCTGCCGCAGCGATTGCGCGGCGATACCCAACCTCAACTGGCTCGACGCTTCCACCATCGGCATGGTCAGGTAGGCGGTGGCGAGGTCGGCATGCGCGGTCGCCCACAGCATGGGCGCGTCGTCACGCCGGATCAACTGCAGCGCGGAGTGGTAGTGCGGGACCGCCGCAGGCAGCAGTTCGGGGCGCTGCGCGGCCTGCTCATGGAGGACTCCTGCTGCATTCACATGCAATTCAGCGCGGGCGACCCGCAACGCATCGGCGTCGTCGAGCAGGCCCAGGGCCCGCTCGAGACGCTGCAGCGCGGAGGGGTCCTCGACGTCGCGGCAGACCCCGGCCGCGGCACCGGCCAGCACGCCGGCCAGGGGCCTGCCCACCGGTCCCGCGAGTTCGGCGGCGCGGTCAAGCAGCAGCACCGCCGCGGCGTGGTTGCCGTCAGCCAGCGCCGCCGAGGCTTGCGCAGCCAGCACGACCGCCGCGATCTCTCCGTCGTGCCCATCGAGCTCGGGCGCGGCGTCGGTGCGCCCCAGGGCGAAAAGCACCACGTCGACCAGCACGGCGAACTCTCCGAGGTCAGCGCGGATCGCGGCGGGGTCGGCCTGGTCGGGATCGAGAACGAATCTGTTGTAGCGCGAGACCGGGTCGTCGCCGGTCAGCGCGAGCAGGGCGCCGTCCCGGTCACCGGCGAGAGCGCGGCGGTACGCCTCGAGCCGATCCGGCCACTGCTCGGGAAGCCGGCCACCGACCAGCGCGGCTCGGGCGGCTTCGGTGTCCTGGCCCGCCGGGATGAGCAGGTATCCGGCGGGAAGGCCGAACGCGCCCAGCGGCTGCGGACGCGCGGCAAGCATGACGGTGCCGGTGTCCTCGGACACATCGGCGACGGTGTCGGTCACGGCCCTCCCACGAGATTCATCCCGATAACGGTCCTTTCAGGTCGCGCTCGGCGGCGCGTTTGATCAGATCTGCGGCGAGGTCGGCCCGCCCCCGGGTGCGATGGGTGGCGATCCGCTTGCGCACCACCCCGTCGTCGAAGACGACGACGATGTCGACGGCCCAGTGCCCCCGCTCATGGACCACCACGGTGTCCACAGCGCGGGCCTCGTCGGCGGAACTCTCGGCGCGGGCCGTGGTCGGCGGCCTGTTGTTCGGAGACGGATTACGGTGATCACTCATGGCGATCACCGTTCCCGCTCCTCGTCACCGGAAACCGGGATGCGCAGCGCAGCGTGGTCATCGTCCCAGAATGCCTGGAAAACGCCCTGAAGTGAGGTCTCCCTCAGCAGCTCACTGACGAGTACCGATCGGTCACCGGCGGGATTGCGCTGTTTGAGCAGCAGTCCCCCACTGCGGGGCCCGCGCAGCGGAATCAGCCAGAACGTGCCGTCGCGCACCACCGCTGTCACGGCATCGGAGGGGAACCGGGCCGCTGCCAGCGCCGCATCGAGACGCAGATATCCGTCCGCGGTGAACTCGACGGTCGCCGCGGCGTGCCCGGCCGGCCGCAGCGGCGCCAGGAAGTCGCGC
>CAXEZH010000154.1:0-36293 GCA_964000695.1 uncultured Mycolicibacterium sp.
ACGCTGATCTACACGCTGACCATTGTGGCGATGTTCACCGTCAGCGGCACCTACCACCGGGTGCATTGGACGTCGACGACGGCGCGCACCTGGATGAAGCGCGCCGACCACTCGATGATCTTCGTGTTCATCGCGGGCAGCTACACCCCGTTCGCGTTGCTGGCGCTGCCCGAGAACGACGGCATGGTGCTGTTCTGGATCGTCTGGGGCGGCGCGCTGGCCGGGGTGGCGCTCAAGATGCTGTGGCCGTCGTCGCCGCGGTGGCTCGGGGTGCCGCTCTACATCCTGCTGGGCTGGGTCGCGGTGTGGTTCATCGGCCCGATAGCCCACGGCGCCGGAGTCGCCGCGGTGGTGCTGCTGATCGTCGGCGGCGCGCTGTACAGCATCGGTGGCGTGCTCTACGCGTTGAAGTGGCCCAACCCGTGGCCGACGACGTTCGGCCACCACGAGTTCTTCCATGCCTGCACGGCCGTCGCGGCGATCTGCCACTACATCGCGATGTGGTTCGCCGTCTTCTAGCGAATCGGGCGCGCACAAGCACCGTGGGGGGCGCAAAACGCGCCGGATTCGCTAGAGCTGGGTGACGTTCTGCGGGCCCCAGTAGGCCTTCATCGACGTGATCATGCCGTCGCCGTCGAACGTCATCACCTCGATCGGCTCGATGCGCATCGCGCCGCCCACCGTGATGGCGAAGACGAACGCCGCCTCGTGCCCGCCGGCGCGGAACGACAGGAGCTCGGTCTTGATCTCGCCGCCCTCCATCACCTTGTAGAACCCGGCGATGGCCTGCCGCCCGATGTGCACCTCGCCGCCACCCACCGGATCTTCGAGGGTGGCGTCCTCGGCGTAGAGCGCGGCGACGTCGTCGGCCTTGCCGCCGGCGACGGTGTCGAGGTAGCGCTGGACGAAACCTTGCAGGACGTCGGGCTCGAAACTCATGTGCCGCAGGCTACACGGAGGGTGCGAGAGCGGCAGCGAGATCCTCGGCGGTGGTGACCGGGAGGTCACAGGTGCGTCCCCGGCAGACGTAGGCCGCGTCTGCGTCGCCGACGCGAGGACGCTCCCGCAGCAGTTCGGTCGACCCCGTCGGGCCGCCGAGCACCACAGCCCCACCGGGGGCAACCGCTCGGGCGACCGCCAGCAACGCCGAGTCGGCCGAGTCGCACGCGACGGCGATCTGGATCGGCCCGCGCACCGCTGCCTCGGCGACAGCCAGCCAGTGCCCGCCCGAGCGCGGCGCGCGGTCGAGCACCACCGTCGCACCGGCCAGTGTCGCCTCGGCAGCCGCGGCGTACCTCTCGGCCCGCCCGCGCGGTGCCAGGTGCGCAGCCATCTGCAGCGCCTCGGCCAGCAGCGACGCCCCGGACGGGGTGGCACCGTCGAGCGGGTCGGCGGGCCGCAACACCAGCTGCTCGGCGTCGTCGGCGACGTCGAACCAGCGACCGTCCCGGGCGGGATCGGCGAAGTGGTCGAGCGCGACGTCGAGCAGCGCCAGCGCCTCGTCGAGCCAACGAGGTTCGGGCTTCGCCTGATAGAGCGTCATCAGCCCGGTGGCCAGTGCGGCGTGGTCTTCGAGGATCGCCGCGCTCGCGCCCACCACGCCGCCTAGGCTGGCGCGGCGCAGCCGCCCACCGACCACATGCAGATCGAGCACCGAGCGCGCGCATTCGGCGGCCGCCGCCAGCAGAGCGGGGCGCTGCAACGCGAACCCCGCCTCCACCAGAGCCGTGATCGCCAGGCCGTTCCACGCGGTCACCACTTTGTCGTCGCGGCCGGGTTGCGGCCGCTGCGCCCGCGCCGCCAGCAGCGCCGCGCGCACCCGGTCGAATCGCACCGGGTCCTCGGGGTCGTCGCGCAACTGCAGCACCGACGCACCACGTTCGAACGTGCCCGCGGATGTCACGCCGAAAAGCGTTGCCGCCCAGTCACCGTCGTCGATGCCGAGAGCCTCGCGGAGTTGATCGACGGTCCAGGCATACGTCAGCCCCTCGACCCCCGCGGCGTCGGCGTCCAACGACGACACGAACATGCCGTCGGCGCGCAGGTCGTCGAGCATGAAACGTGCTGCCTCCCCGGCGATCCGGTGCGCGAACGGATCACCGCTGCGACGCGCCCAGTGCGCGTAGACGCGCAACAGCAGAGCGTTGTCGTAGAGCATCTTCTCGAAGTGCGGCACCACCCAGGCGGCGTCGACGCTGTAGCGGGCGAAGCCGCCGGCCAACTGGTCGTACAGACCACCGCGGGCCATCGCCGAACAGGTGCGTTGCACCGTGGCCAGTGCGGCCGGGTCTGCAGTGCGTTCGTGGTTGCGCAGCAACGCTTCCAGCAGGGCCGAGGGTGGGAACTTGGGGGCCGCGCCGAAACCACCATGGACGGTGTCCTCGTCGGCGAGCACCGCAGCGACGGCGCGGTCACACAGCTGCGGCTCGACCGGCGGGCCCCCGCCCGGAAGTCCGGAGGCCATGGCCCGCAGTTCGTCGCTGATGTGGTCGCCGGCCTGCTCGACCTCGGACCGGCGGGTGCGCCACGTCTGCGCCACCGCGGCCAGCAACTCCAAGAACGCCGGCTTCGGGTAATAGGTGCCGCAGAAGAAGGGCCGGCCATCCGGGGTGAGGAAACAGGTCATCGGCCAGCCGCCCTGACCGGTCAACGCCACCGTGGCGTTCATGTACACCGCGTCGAGATCGGGGCGTTCCTCGCGATCGACCTTGATGCAGACGAAGTCCGCATTCATCGCTTCGGCCACCTCGGCGTCATCGAAGGACTCGTGCGCCATCACATGACACCAGTGACACGCCGCGTAACCGACGGACAGCAGGATCGGCACGTCACGCCGGGCCGCCTCGGCCAGCGCCGCAACGGACCACTCCTGCCAATGCACCGGGTTATCGGCGTGTTGGCGCAAGTAAGGGCTGGTCGCCGAAGCCAGGGCGTTGGACATCGCCTCAGTGCGGGTCGCGGTCGGAGTCCTCAGCCGACCCAGGGCTCTGCGGATCGTCGTCACCGAAGGACTTCGGCAGCCGGCGCAGGTGCTTGTTCATCGACCACACCAACAGGAAGACGCTGATCAGCAGCAGGATCACCACGATGAGGCCGACCGGACTGGCCTTGCCGAAATCCGGTCCGGTCTGGCGCGGTCCGTCCTGGGCCAGCAGCCCGGTCGTCAGCTCGACGCCCAGCGTCAGCAGGTCACTCACAGCTCTTCGTCACCGTCCCTCGATTCCGGCGAACAGATCGGTCTCGGGCAGCCGTACCGGCACCCGCGACCGCGCCAACTCGAACTCCTCGGTCGGCCACAGTCGATGCTGCCACTCCAGCGGGGTGGTGAAGAAGAAGCTGTTCGGGTCGATCTGGGTGGCATGAGCCAGCAGCGCTTCATCACGCTGGGCGAAGTACTTGGCGCACTCGATGCGAGTGGTCACCCGTTTGCCGAGCAGATCGTCGTCCGGATCCCACTTCTCCAGCCACTTGGCGAACGGTCCCTCCTGCCCGTGACGGACGAACTCGTCCTGCAGCACCTGCATGCGCTGACGCAGGAACCCGTGGTTGTAGTACAGCTTCTGCACGTTCCACGGCTCCCCGGCGGCGGGATACAGCCGGTGATCGGCGGCTGCCTCGTAGGCGGCGACCGACACCTGGTGGCACCGGATGTGGTCGGGGTGGGGGTAGCCGCCGTTCTCGTCGTAGGTGGTCATCACGTGCGGCTTGAAGTCCCGGATCACCTGCACGAGCGCCTCGGTCGGCACCTCCAGCGGCTCGAGAGCGAAACAGCCCTCCGGCAGCGGGGGCAGGGGGTCCCCCTCCGGCAACCCGGAGTCGACGAAACCGAGCCAGTGGTGCTCCACCCCCAGGATGCTGGCGGCTTTGGCCATCTCGTCCCGACGGATCTGCGGCATCCGGCCATGCACCTCGGGGATGTCCATCGCCTTGTTGAGGATGTCGCCACGCTCGCCGCCGGTCAGCGTGACGACCATGACGCGCACGCCCTCGTCGACGTAGCGCGCCATCGTCGCCGCGCCCTTGCTGGACTCGTCGTCCGGGTGCGCGTGTACGGCCATCAACCGCAGTTCGGTCAACCTGTTCCCTCTTAGCTGTTCACCTGGCAGGACAGTCGCGCTGGAAATCACGCTACGGTGCAACCGCGCCAACTGGATTTATAGTTCCAGTCCTAGTACACCCATCCGACCGACGGGCATGCAAAACGAGATGATCGAACGTCCCGAAGCCCGCTACGGGCGTCAGCGCCTCGACCGGCGCAGCCGGCGCTGGATCGCCATCGGGCTGACCCTGCTCGTCGTGGTCCTCGGGGTGGCGATCGCGGCGGTGGCGTTCACCCGGTTGGGGTCCGCCGAGGTGGAGGGCGAACTCGGTGGATACCGCGTTCTCGACGATCAGACCATCGAGGTCACGATGAGCGTCACGCGCGAGGACCCGTCCCGGCCGGTGGTGTGCATCGTGCGGGCCCGCTCCTACGACGGCACCGAGACCGGACGACGCGAACTGCTCGTCCCGCCTGCCGAGCAGACGACGGTGCAGGTGACGACCCTGGTCAAAACCAGCGCTCCGGCCGTCGTCGGGGACGTCTACGGGTGCGGCACCGAGGTGCCGTCCTACCTGGTCGGCGGCTGACGCAGGAGATACCCGGCCAACTGCCGACAGCGAAATCATGACGACCGGGTGTCCCCCCGGTGCTATCATGGATCGATACACGGTTCCTGCTGGAGCCGTGTATTGCTGCATATTGGGTCCTCAGCCGGAGTCTGAGCTCTGGTTGAACGCGACTGTGGCGGCAATACACGTACGACAGCTCCCGGTGCCGTGTCACGACCTTCTTACGCGACAGGCGCGGAAGCAACAACGACAGGAGCGCGACGACATGACCGACACCCAGGTGACCTGGCTGACCGAAGAGTCCTACGACCGCCTCAAGGCCGAGCTGGACCAGCTGATCGCCAACCGCCCGGTCATCGCCGCCGAGATCAACGACCGGCGTGAGGAGGGTGACCTGCGCGAGAACGGCGGTTACCACGCCGCCCGCGAAGAGCAGGGCCAGCAGGAGGCCCGCATCCGCCAGCTGCAGGAGCTGCTCAACAACGCCAAGGTCGGCGAGGCACCGAGCCAGTCCGGCGTCGCGCTGCCCGGTTCGGTGGTCAAGGTCTACTACGACGACGACGAGTCCGACTCCGAGACGTTCCTGATCGCCACCCGCCAGGAAGGTGTCAGTGACGGCAAGCTCGAGGTCTACTCCCCCAACTCGCCGCTCGGTGGCGCCCTGATCGACGCGAAGGTCGGCGAATCGCGGTCCTACACCGTCCCCAACGGCAACACCGTCAAGGTGACGCTGGTCAGCGCCGAGCCCTACCACGGCTGATTCGGGCTGGCTGATTCGGGCTGGCTGATTCGGGCCGGCTGATTCGGGCTGATAGGGCTGGCTGATCCGGCTCCCCCGAGCCGCCAACGCCGGCCTGCTCAGCGACTGACCTACACGTCATGGGGCACATCGCCGAAGATCTCTTCCTTCTGTTGCTGGACAACGCGTCGGCGCAGCCGAACCTGGATCGGCCGCGCCGTGACCATGTTCTCGGCGCGGCCGTCCTGCTCGATCTCGCGTATGCCGGACATGTCCGTCCAGCTGTTCCCGGTGATCCGGTTCCGGACGGCCGGCTGGTTGCGCTGGCCTCGGCGACGCCGCTCGACCCGGTGACCGGGCCGGGACGTGAGCTGCTGGCCACCCGGGCGCTGCGACCCGACACCGCGATCAAGAAACTGGGCCGACACAGCGAGGACAGGCTGGTCACCCGCCTCGAGCAGCTGGGCCAGATCCGCCGCGTCGACACCGGAAACGCGCTCCGACGCCGTCACGCGCTGCCGTTGACCACCCGCGACCGGGTGGGCCCGGCGCGCACCGCGGTACTGAGCGCGCTGTTCGACCGCACCCCGCCGCCGCCGGTGACCGCGGCGGTCATCACGCTGTTGCACGCCGTGGACGGTCTGGGCGCGCTGCTGAGCCTCAACGACCGCGGCTGGCGATGGGTGCACGGCCGCGCCGCGGCGATCGCCGGCGGCAGCTGGGTCGATGAATCCCCGACAACGGTCGCGGAGATCAATCTGGCTGTCACCGCAGCGGCCGTCCGCCAGGGGCTGGCCCGGCTGACCTGACCGCCCTCTGGGTGCCGACAGCCCCTTTGGGGTGCCGACGGGCCCCGGCTGGACCGCGGGGCCGCTACGTCAGCGCGGCCAGCGCCTGCTCGATGTCGCCGAGCAGGTCGGCGACGTCTTCGATGCCGACCGACAGCCGCACCAGGTTGTCGGGCACCTCGAGCTGCGAGCCCGCCGTCGAGGCGTGTGTCATGGCGCCGGGGTACTCGATGAGCGATTCGACCCCGCCCAGCGACTCGGCGAGGATGAAGATCTCGGTGTGGGCACAGAAGTCGCGCGCTGCCCGGGGACCCCCGCGCAGACGGACCGACACCATGCCGCCGAACCCGCTCATCTGCCGGGCGGCCACATCGTGGTTCGGGTGCGACGCCAGCCCCGGGTAGAGCACCGTGTCGATGGCGGCGTGGCCCTGCAGGAATTCGACGATCGCCGCGGCGTTGTCGCTGTGCCGCTGCATCCGCAGCGACAGCGTCTTGAGTCCACGCATGGTCAGGTAGGCGTCGAACGGACCGGGCACGGCGCCCGCGCCGTTCTGCAGGAACGCGAACGCGTCGTCGAGCGCCTCGTCGTTGGTCAGCAGGGCTCCGCCGACGACATCGGAGTGCCCGCCGATGTACTTGGTGGTCGAGTGCAACACGATGTCGGCACCCAGGGGCAACGGCTGCTGCAGCGCAGGTGAGGCGAAGGTGTTGTCCACCAACACTTTCACATCACCCTTACCGGCCTCTGCTGCCACTGTGCAGATGCCCGCGATGTCGGCGATCGTCAGCAGCGGGTTGGTCGGGGTCTCCACCCAGATCAGCTTCGTGCTGGGGGTGACGGCATGACGCACCGCGTCCAGGTCCGACAGCGCCACCGCGGTGTAGCTGATCCCCCATTGGGTGAACACCTTGTCGATCAGCCGGAAGGTGCCGCCGTACGCGTCGTCGGGGATGACGACGTGGTCGCCCGGTCGCAGCACCGCTCGCAGTGCGCAGTCGGTGGCCGCCATCCCGGAACTGAACGCCCGGGCGTAGTCGGCGAGTTCGACCGCGGCCAGCGACGTCTCCAGCGCGGCGCGGGTGGGGTTGCCGGTGCGCGCGTACTCGAAGCCGCCGCGCAGCCCGCCCACGCCATCCTGGGCGAACGTCGAGCTGGCATAGATGGGGGCGTTGACCACCCCGGTGGCGGGGTCCGGCCGGTACCCGGCGTGGATGGCCTTGGTAGCCGGACCGTAGGCGCGGTAGTGGTCGGCTGCACTGCGCTTCTCACTCATGGTCGATCAGGGTAGCCGGGTCGGCCCGGCGCGGAACCGGGCGGCGGTGGGCGACCTCGGCTCCCGCACCGGGCGGGGCCGGATCACCGGCGATTCCCCGCCTGCGGCGCGACCGGCACACACACGGTGGACATCACTTTGTCCGCCAGCGTCTGGCGCCTGGTGTCGACCAGCGGCAGGGCGTAGCCCGCGAAACAGGGGACGGCGTCGACGACGTGAACCAGCTGGCGGAGCACCGATCGTCCGACCCCGATGGGCTGCGACGTCCGTTCACCCACCACCTTGAACTTCATCAGCGACTTGCCGATGCTCGACCCGCCCGTGCCCTGACGGACACCGAAGTTCCACAGCAGATAGCCCACGGTGAGCACCGCGACCGCCCCGAGGAGCATGTCGGCCGCGCGGGAACTGGTCGCCGAACAACTGAGGCCACCACCGTCGAAGGACACACAGTCCCGGCCGGCGGTGCCCAGCGCCACGATCTCCCACAGCGTCCAGGCGATCACCACCGGGACCAGATCGATGAACCAGGCGACCGCGCGCACCGTCCAGGACGAGTAGGCGTCTCTCGACGAACTCATCACGCGGCCTCCTGCGGACGACGGGGGCACCGCACCGATGCGTGACGCCCGGTCGACCGGGCTCGGGTCAGGTGCCCCGTACAGAAGACCGCCCGCCCGCTGCTACGGCGTGGCCGGCGCGACGAGGCCGCCGTTCATCACCCGGTATGCGTACACCAGCAGCAGCGCCGTGACCGGCACCGTCACCAGGAGGCCGACACCGCACAGCACCGCGCCGACGAGCACCAGGACGACGGCTGCCAACCAGGTGAGCAGCACACCTCCGAAGTTCGCTTTGCCGGTCTGGAAACTGGACTTCAGCCCGTCCACCGGCGACATGTTGCGATCGAGCACGGCGATGATGGTGAACATCAGGAAGATGCTCGCGGCGAGCCCGGGCAGGATGCACAGCACGAAGCCGATCGTGGTGATGATGCCGACGAGCAGACCCGCGATGATGACGTTCCCGATGTTGCGGGGGCGGAAGAACGATCCGATGGACACCTCTTGCCCGTTGGCGATGTCGAGGATGCCGCCCAGGAACGCCGATTGGATCGCCGCCGTCACGATCAACGACAGGAACCATCCGATGATCGCGACCAGAACCCCGGCCGGGCCGGTCGCGGTGTAGGAGAACGAGAAGCCGTTGCTGTCGGACACATAGCTCGTGTCACCGGGTGATACCAACGCCTGAACGACGTTGATGAGTGCCTGCAGGCCGATCACGATGAGCCCGAGTACCAGGGCGGCGACGAGCAGCGGCACGGCGTTCTTGGTGAACTTGTTCCACGCCCAGCTGAGGCCGTCGCCGACGTTGTAGGACGGCGACTGGGGTGGGTAGCCCTGCGATGAGGGTCCGAAGCCACCCGGTTGCTGAGGCGCGAAGCCACCCGATTGCGGAGGCGCGTAACCACTCCCGGGCGGAGGAGGCGGTGCATAGCCCCCCGGCGGAGGCGGTGGCGGATAACCGCCCGGAGGAGGCGGCGGGTATCCGCCCTGGGCAGGTTGCGACCCGGGCGGCGGAGGCGGGTAACCGCCCTGCGGCGGCTGCGAACCCGAAGGCGGAGGGGGGTAACCGCCCGGAGGCGGAGGGGGGTAACCGCCCGGAGGCGGCGGCGGGTAACCGCCCTGGGGCGGCTGCGACGATCCTTCAGGCGGGTATCCGCCGGGCTGTGATGGGTTGTCCGACATCGGATCTCCTTCGCTCAGTGGGCGGTGGGAAGCGGTATACACACAGTTGACATGATCTTGTCCGCCACGGTCTGGCGCTTAGCATCCCACAGGGGATACAGCACTGCGACGAACCAGAGCAGTCCGCCTGCCGCAAGCAGGATCAGGTAACCGAACTCCCGAAGCAGCGACCTGGCGAAACCGATTGGCCGGCCGTCCTTCTCGCCGATGAGCTGAAAACCCATGATCGACTTGCCGATGCTGCAACCGGTGACACCCTGCCGGTAGCCGAGGTTCCAGACCACACAGGCCACCGCGAGGAGGGGAAACACCGCGAGCGCCGATACTGTGCCGACGGTGGACGCATCGACCCGGCAGAACTCGCCCAGATCGTATTCGGAGATGTCGGCCACGCAGGTCGTCTCGCGGGTGGCCGCCAGCACCGCCCAGCCGATCCCGATCAACAGAGAGACGGGCAGGTAGTCGAGCAGCCAGGCGCAGACGCGGGTCCGCCACGGGGTGAACGCGTCGGGGGATGGACCCGCCGGCATGCCGGCCGAGGTCATGAGGCCAGCTGACACCGGCGCGGGCCGGAGGCCGCCGAGTGGCGGCGGCGGAGCGGTCATCGACGCCTTCCGTACGGGAACGAGCGTGCTCACCCTACCTGAGAAAAACCTTAGAACCGGTGTTTCCCGGCCGCGGCCCGATCAGGAACGCCGCGCCGGCCGGCGCGGCTGTTCCCATCCGGTCAACGGCGCACGTTGCCGTCGGACAGAAATCCCAGCAGGTCGTGCCGGGTCAGGACGCCGACGGGCTTCCCGTCCTCGACCACCATGACCGCATCACAGTCCCGCAGCGCCTTGGCGGCGTTGCTGACCACTTCTCCCGCACCGACCAACGGCAGCGGCGGACTCATGTGCTCGGCCACGGCGTCGGCGAGCTTGGCGCGGCCTTCGAACACGGCCGAGAGCAGCTCACGCTCGGAGACGCTGCCGGCGACCTCCCCGGCCATCACCGGCGGCTCGGCACCGACGACAGGCATCTGCGACACGCCGTACTCGCGCAGAATTCCGATCGCGTCGCGCACCGTTTCCGACGGATGGGTGTGCACCAGATCGGGCAGCGCGCCGGACTTGCGCCGCAGCACATCCCCGACGGTGGACTCCTCGACAGTGCCGTCCAGGCGGCTGCGCAGGAAGCCGTACGACGACATCCACTCGTCGCTGAAGATCTTCGACATGTAGCCCCGCCCACCGTCGGGCAGCAGCACCACCACCAGCGAGTCCGGCCCGGCCCGCTCGGCGACCTGGACGGCGGCAACCACGGCCATCCCGCATGAGCCGCCGACCAGCAGCGCTTCTTCCCGGGCCAGGCGCCGCGTCATGTCGAAAGAGTCCGCGTCGGACACCGCGATGATTTCGTCGGGGACCGACGGGTCGTAGGCCGACGGCCAGAAATCCTCACCGACACCTTCGACCAGATAGGGCCGCCCGGTGCCGCCCGAGTACACCGACCCCTCCGGGTCCACGCCGATGACCTTCACCCGCCCGCCGGACACCTCCTTGAGATAGCGCCCGGCACCGGTGATCGTGCCTCCGGTGCCCACGCCGGCGACGAAGTGGGTGACCTTCCCGTCGGTGTCCTCCCAGATCTCGGGGCCGGTGGTCTCGTAGTGGCTGGCCGGGCCCATCGGGTTGGAGTACTGGTCGGGCTTCCAGGCCCCCTCGATCTCCTCGACCAGCCGATTGGACACGCTGTAGTAGCTGTCGGGGTGGTCCGGCGGTACCGCGGTGGGGCACACGACGACGTCGGCCCCATAGGCGCGCAGCACGTTCTGCTTGTCACCGCTGACCTTGTCCGGGCACACGAAGATGCACTTGTAGCCGCGCTGTTGGGCGACCAGCGCCAGACCGACGCCGGTGTTGCCCGAGGTGGGCTCGACGATGGTGCCGCCCGGCCGCAGTTCTCCGCTGGCCTCGGCGGCGTCGATCATCTTGATCGCGATGCGGTCCTTGGAACTGCCGCCCGGGTTGAGGTATTCGATCTTGGCCGCCACGGTGCCCGCTCCCGGTGTGACGACCGAGTTCAACTGCACGAGCGGGGTGTGGCCGATGAGCTCACTGATGTGCCGGGCGATGCGCATGGCTCTATCGTCCCAGGCCGGCTCCGCAGCTACCAGGTGGCCTCACGGATGTACTCGCCGATCTGCCGGATCGAGCGGGTCGCTTCGGACACCGCCGGGGCGCCGAGCTGGAAGACGTGCATCTGACCTGGCCAGATCCGGATCTCGACGGGGACACCGGCCGCGGCGAGCAGACGCGCGGCTTTGCGCGCGTCACTGAGCAGCACCTCCGATCCCGACACGTGGATCAGCGTGCGCGGCAGACCCGGTTCGATGTGGTCGAGCGGTTCGTAGATCTGCTCGGGCTCGCCGTCGACCACGCGCTTGGAGGCCGCCTCTTCGATCAGCTCGACCAGCGCATGGAACGCCTTGTGCGGGAACATGGCGTCGCTGCGCACGTTGGGGTGGTCCGCTCGGGCCTCGTTGTCGATCTCGAACAGTGGCGACATCGTGACGACCGCGGCCGGGGCTTCCGCCTCGCAGCCGCCCCCGTCGATGTCGATGCCCTCGGCCAGTAGCCGTTCGGCCAGCGCCAGCGACAGATAGCCGCCGGCGGAGTCACCGGCCAACACGATCTGGTCGGGTTGGTAGCCGGTTTCCCGCAGCCATCGGTAGGCGTCGAAGCAGTCGTCGAGTGCCGTGCCCACCGAGTGCTTGGGGATCATCCGGTAGTTGACCACCAGAACCGGGCTGTCGGCGAATTTCGACAACGCCGCCACCAGCCGACCGTGCGTGTTGACCCCGCAGGTCAGGAACGCACCACCGTGCATGTACAAGATGACACTGCGCTTGCCGTCGGCGGGCAACACTCCAGCGGCCCGGACCAGCTGTGCCGTGCAGTGCGGAAGACCGATGGTGGCGCGCACCGTCCCGGCCGGCGGTCGCAGGATGCGGGCGGCGAAATCGACCAATCCCCACGGCCAGGGCAGTCGGGGGGCGTAGCTGCCAACCGTCAGGGTGGGCTTGATCGTCATCATGGCCGCGAGGCTCATCAGGCGCCCGGCGATGCTGGGACCGTCCTCGACGACCTCGACGGGGGCACCGTCACTGACCGGGAAACGGCGGGTTTTAAGCGCTCTAGCTGCTCCGATACCCACCCGCGCGGAGCTGGGGACCTTACTCGGTGCCGTCATCGCGACCAACTCCTACGACGTTGTAGTGCCGGGATAAGCCGGGTTACTCAGACTAGCTCTTTACTTAGCTTGCCATCTGTAACCAGTATCACAATCGTTTAAACACCTTTGACACCGGAGTCGATACCGCACTGTGATCGGCCATCCGCTTTCGCCGCCGGTGTTCGGCGGGATCCGGCCCTAAACTTGCGGTGTGGGCAGCACCGGTAATGCTCCTCGCGCAGGAAATCGCAGGCCGCGACGGTCGGTCGTAGCGCTGGCGGCGGCTGCGACGCTGGCGTCGACGGGTTCGGCGTATCTCGGGGCCCGCAACCTTCTCAGCGGGCAGGCCGATCAGGCGCGACAGGTCATCCCCAAGTCGTGGGACATCCCACCGCGGGCCGACGGCGTCTATCGGCCCGGCGGCGGCCCGGCGGAGCGCTGGCACCGTGGGGTGCCCTTCGACCTGCATCTGATGATCTTCGGGGACTCCACCGCCACCGGGTACGGATGCCTCAGCGCCGACGAGGTGCCCGGGGTGCTGTTGGCCCGCGGCCTCGCCGAGGAGTCGGGGCTGCGCATCCGGCTGAGCACCAAGGCGATCGTCGGCGCCACGTCCAAGGGACTGTCCGGGCAGATCGACGCGATGTTCGTCGCCGGCCCGCCGCCGGACGCGGCGGTGATCATGATCGGCGCCAACGACATCACCAAGCCCAACGGGATCGTCCCGTCGGCGCGCCGGGTGGGCCGCGCGGTGCGCCGGTTGCGCGACAGCGGCGCGGTCGTCGTCGTGGGCACCTGCCCGGACTTCGGCGTCATCAAGGCCATCCCGCAGCCGTTGCGCTGGGTGGCGCGCAGCCGCGGGCTGCGGCTGGCGCGCGCCCAGGCCGGTGCGGTGCGGTCCGCCGGCGGGGTCGCGGTGCCGTTCTCCGACCTGCTCGCGCCGCACTTCTACCAGGCTCCCGAGGTGCTGTTCTCCTCGGACATGTTCCATCCGTCGGCGGCGGGCTATGCCCTGGCCGCCAAGCAACTGCTGCCCGCTTTGTGCCACGAGCTCGGCGAGGTCGTCTGCGGGCAGCCGCCCGAGGATGCCCTGGAGTCCCGCACCGCCGACTCGGGTTCGCTGCTGTCGCGGGTCGGCGCGCTGAGCCGGCTGTGGCGGCGCTCGACCGGGGTCCCCGCGCCGATCGTGGTGAGCGCGGGCTAGGTTCGGGTAACACGTTCTGCCATCTCCAGTTCTCGATGTTTAGGAGCCCGTCATGCCCGAAGCCGTCATCGTCTCCGCCGCCCGCTCCCCGATCGGGCGCGCCAACAAGGGCTCGCTCGTCTCGATGCGCCCCGACGACCTCGCCGCACAGATGGTGCGGGCCGCGCTGGACAAGGTGCCCGCGCTGGATCCCCACGACATCGACGACCTGATGATGGGCTGCGGCCAGCCCGCCGGTGAGTCCGGCTACAACATCGCCCGCGCCGTCGCCGTCGAACTCGGCTACGACTTCCTGCCCGGCACGACGGTCAACCGGTACTGCTCGTCGTCGCTGCAGACCACCCGGATGGCCTTCCACGCCATCAAGGCCGGCGAGGGCGACGCCTTCATCTCCGCCGGCGTGGAGACGGTGTCGCGGTTCGCCAAGGGCATGGCCGACGGGGCGCCGGACACGAGGAACCCGATGTTCGACGACGCCGTCGCCCGCACCGAGCAGGCCGCCGCCGGCGCCACGGAGTGGCACGACCCCCGCCAGGACGGTGCGCTGCCCGACGTGTACATCGCGATGGGCCAGACGGCCGAGAACGTCGCCGCGTTCACCGGCATCAGCCGCGAGGACCAGGACCACTGGGGCGTGCGGTCGCAGAATCGCGCGGAGGAGGCGATCAACAGCGGCTTCTTCGCCCGGGAGATCGCCCCGGTCACGTTGGCGGACGGCACCGTGGTCGACACCGACGACGGTCCGCGGGCCGGCACCACCTACGAGAAGATCAGCCAGCTCAAGCCGGTGTTCCGGCCCAACGGGACGATCACCGCGGGCAACGCCTGCCCGCTCAACGACGGCGCGGCCGCGGTGATCATCATGAGCGACACCAAGGCCAAGGAACTCGGCCTGACGCCGCTGGCCCGCATCGTCTCCACGGGTGTCACCGGACTGTCGCCGGAGATCATGGGGCTCGGCCCGATCGAGGCGGTCCGCCAGGCGTTGGCGAACGCGAAGATGTCGATCAGCGACATCGACCTGTACGAGATCAACGAGGCTTTCGCGGTGCAGGTGCTGGGCTCTGCCCGGGAGCTGGGCATGGACGAGGACAAGCTCAACGTCTCCGGTGGCGCGATCGCGCTGGGCCACCCGTTCGGGATGACCGGTGCGCGGATCACCGCCACGCTGCTGAACAACCTGGCCTACCACGACAAGACGTTCGGCATCGAGACGATGTGTGTCGGCGGCGGCCAGGGCATGGCCATGGTGGTCGAGCGCCTGTCCTGAGCGCGCTCCTGGCGTTGAGACTGCAGTGGGTGCGGAAAAGTGCGAGTGACCACCGCAGTACACGCAGTCTCAACGTCGTAACGCCCACAGCGCAACGACAAGGGCCGCCCACCGTGGTGGGCGGCCCTTCGCGTGCAGGCTGCTAGTCCTGGTTGAAGTAACTCAGCAGGCGCAGGATCTCGACGTAGAGCCAGACCAGGGTGACGGTCAGGCCCAGCGCGATGCCCCAGGCCGCCTTCTCCGGCGCGCCGGCGCGGACCATCTGGTCGGCGGCGTCGAAGTCGATCAGGAACGAGAACGCGGCGATGCCGATGACCACCAGCGAGAAGATGATCGCCAGCGGGCCGCCGCTGCGCAGACCGAAGCCTTCACCGCCACCGACGCCGAAGAGCGCGAGCACGAGGTTGAGCAGCATCAGAGCCAGGGCGCCGAACATGGCCGCCACGATGAAGCGGGTGAACTTCGGCGTGACCCGGATGGCGCCGGTCTTGTAGACGACGAGCATGCCGAAGAACACGCCGATGGTGCCGACGATCGCCTGGGCGATCATCCCGGGTCCGCCGGTCGAGATCATGTTGGCGAACACGAACGAGATCGCGCCGACGAACAGACCTTCGAGGGCCGCGTAGCTCAGCACGATGGCCGGGTTGTCCTGCTTGCGGCCGAAGGTGGCCACCAGCACCAGCGCAAGTCCGCCGAAGGCGCCGACCAGCGTGAACGGCATGGCCAGTCCCAAGTTCTGGGACACCAGGAAGTAGGAGACGACCGCGACGGCGCTCAGCACGGCCAGCGTCATGCCGGTCTTGGTGACGACGTCGTCGATGGTCAGCGGGCGGGAGACACCGGTCTGCCGCTGGTCGGGGTACTGCTGGGTCGTGTAGGGGTCAGCCTGTACCGCTTGAGCACCGTAGCCGGCGGCTCCGGTACCGAACTGCGCGTATCCGCCCTGTCGCCCCTGGGGCAACGAACGGAATACCGGGTTGCTGCTCTCGCGCACCGTCGGTTCCTTTCCTGTGAATCCGAGTCGTGACGAACACTCAACGATCGAGTTTCCCGGTAGGTTCCCGCTGCGACCGAAGACCGCGCGATCACTTCCCAGGTTCTTCCCAGGAAACCTTACCCGGGCCTGACCTGAGGCGGCAGACGATCTAGATTGCATGACGTGGACGAAAACGAGGATGTCCTAGTAAAGATCGACGGTTCGGTCGGGCGCATCACGCTGAATCGGCCCAAGGCGATCAACTCGCTGACCCATCCGATGGTCACCCGTATCGGGGCGGCCTTGACGGCCTGGCAGGACGACGACGCGGTGGCGTGCGTGATCGTCGACGGCGCCGGCGAGCGCGGTCTGTGCGCCGGCGGTGACGTGGTGGCGATCTATCACAGTGCCAAAGCCGACGGCGCCGAGGCCCGGCAGTTCTGGCACGACGAATATCTGGTCAATGCCCAGATCGGGCGCTACCCGAAGCCGTATGTGGCGATCATGGACGGCATCACGATGGGCGGCGGCGTCGGCATCAGCGCCCACGGCAGCGTCCGGATCGCCACCGACACCACGAAGATGGCGATGCCCGAGGTGGGCATCGGCTTCATCCCCGACGTCGGCGGCACCTATCTTCTGGCGCGCACCCCCGGCCTGCTCGGCCTGCACGCGGCACTCAGCGGCGCCCCGTTCACCGGCGCCGACGCCATCGCCATGGGCTTCGCCGATCATTTCGTTCCCCACGACCTACTCGCGGCGTTCCTCGCCACGGCCATCGCCGACGGCCCAGCGGCCGCGGTGGCCGCGCACGCACAGGAGCCACCACCCAGCACCCTTCTGGCCCAGCGGGACTGGATCGACGAGTGCTACGCCGGCGATACCGTCTCCGACATCCTGGCGGCATTGGGCGACCGAGGCGGCGAGCGGGCCACCAAAGCCGCCGAGCTGATCTCCTCGCGCTCCCCCGTCGCGCTGGCCGTCACGTTGGAGGCCGTCCGCAGGGCGGGCACGCTCACCAGTTTGGAAGACGTGCTGCGCCAGGAGTTCCGTACCTCCTGTGCATCTCTGCGATCTCATGATCTGGTGGAGGGCATCCGTGCACAGTTGATCGACAAGGATCGCAACCCGAAGTGGTCACCTCCGTCGCCTGAGGCGGTCACCACTGCCGACGTCGAGGGGTACTTCGCCCCGGCGGACCCAGACCTGAGCTTCGACTGACCCCTGAGAGGACGCCCATGACATCTTTCGAGACCATCCTGGTCACCCGCACCGACCGGGTCGCCACGATCACCTTGAACCGACCCAAGGCGCTCAACGCCCTCAACACCCAGGTGATGAACGAAGTGACCGGCGCCGCAGCCGAACTCGACGCCGACCCCGGCGTCGGCGCCATCATCCTGACCGGCAACGAGAAGGCCTTCGCCGCGGGCGCCGACATCAAGGAGATGGCCGAGCTGTCGTTCGCCGACGTGTTCGCCGCTGACTTCTTCGCCGCCTGGGGCAGGTTCGCCGCCACCCGGACCCCGACGATCGCCGCGGTCGCCGGCTACGCACTGGGCGGCGGCTGCGAGCTGGCCATGATGTGCGACATCCTGATCGCCGCGGACACCGCGAAGTTCGGGCAGCCGGAGATCAAGCTGGGCGTGCTCCCGGGCATGGGTGGCTCGCAGCGGTTGACGCGCGCGATCGGCAAGGCCAAGGCGATGGATCTGATTCTGACCGGGCGCAACATGGACGCCGAAGAGGCCGAGCGCGCCGGGCTGGTGTCTCGGGTGGTGCCCGCCGACGCCCTGCTCGACGAGGCCAACAAGGTGGCGGCCGCCATCGCCGGGATGTCGCTCTCGGCGGCGCGGATGGCCAAGGAGGCGGTCGACCGCTCCTTCGAGACCACGCTGTCCGAGGGTCTGCTCTACGAACGCCGCCTGTTCCACTCGGCGTTCGCCACCGACGATCAGACCGAAGGGATGGCCGCGTTCACCGAGAAACGCGCCGCGAACTTCACACACCGTTAAAGTGCCCTCGTGAGCGATCCAGGGACGGAGCAGACCGCGCAGCAGCAGCCCGCGACCGGGTCTGACGGCGAGTCGTCCCGGGTAGCGACAGCGAACTCGACGTCCGCCGACACCCCGCCGGCGCCAGCCAGCTCGTGTGACACCCCGGCAGCGCCACCGACCTCCGACGAGCCGCGCACGCTGCCGTGGTGGCAGCGCCACTACACGTTCACCGGCAGCGCGGTCGGCCTGGTGTTCGTCTGGTTGTCGCTGACTCCGTCCCTGCTGCCGCGCGGCCCGCTGTTCCAGGGGCTCGTCAGCGGTGGCGCCGGCGCCGCCGGCTACCTGCTCGGCGTGTTCGGCGTGTGGCTGGTCCGCTACATGCGGGGCAAGGACAGCAGCCCCCCGGCTCCGCACTGGGCCTGGCTGGCGCTGCTGGTGGCCGGCCTCGCCAGCCTGGTGGGAATGGAGTTTTTCTTCCAGGTCTGGCAGAACGACGTGCGCGACCTGATGGGTGTCCCGCATCTGCGTTGGTACAACTATCCCCAGGCCGCGGTGCTGGCGTTGATCGTGATGTTCGTGCTGGTGGAGCTCGGCCAGCTGATCCGCAAGTTGGTGCTGTTTCTGGTCCGCCAGCTCGAGCGGGTGGCGCCGCGGCGGGTTTCCGGGGTGGTGGCCGTCGGCCTGGTCCTCGCCCTGACCGTGGCTCTGCTCAACGGTGTGGTCGCCCGCGTCGCGATGGACTGGCTCAACAGCACCTTCGCCGCGGTCAACGACGAGGACTCGCCCGATTCCCCGACCCCGACGACGACCCTGCGGTCCGGTGGGCCAGGCTCGCTGGTGTCGTGGGCGTCGCTGGGGCACCAGGGGCGGATCTTCGTCGCCGGCGGGCCGACGGTGACGGAGCTGACCGAGTTCAACGGTGCGCCCGCGACCGAGCCGATCCGCGCTTACGCGGGCAAAGACGCCGGCGACGACATCCGCGAGACCGCACAGATCGCCGCCCAGGAGTTGCTGCGCACCGGTGGGCTCGACCGCGAGGTCGTCGCCGTGGCCACCACCACCGGCACCGGCTGGATCAACGAGGCCGAGGCTTCGGCGCTGGAGTACATGTTCAACGGCGACACCGTGATCGTGTCGATGCAGTACTCGTTCCTGCCGAGCTGGATCTCGTTCCTCGTCGACAAGGAAAACGCCCGCCAGGCAGGTCAGGCCCTGTTCGAGGCGGTGGACGAGCTCGTTCGCGCCAGACCGGAGGCGGACCGGCCCAGGCTGGTGGTGTTCGGCGAGAGCCTGGGTTCCTTCGGAGGCGAGGCGCCGTTCCTGAGCCTGGACAACCTGGTCGCCAGGACCGACGGGGCGTTGTTCTCGGGGCCGACGTTCAACAACACCATCTGGACCGACCTCACCGCCAACCGCGACCCCGGATCACCGATGTGGCTGCCGATCTACGACAAGGGTGAGAACGCCCGGTTCGTCGCGCGCCCGGACAATCTGGACCGGCCCGCCGGCCCGTGGGGTGAACCGCGGGTGGTCTACCTGCAGCACGCCTCCGACCCGATCGCCTGGTGGACACCGGATCTGTTGTTCCGTGAACCGGATTGGCTCAAGGAGCGGCGCGGCTACGACGTCTCGCCGCGGATGGACTGGATGCCGGTGGTCACGTTCCTGCAGGTGTCCGCCGACATGGCGGTGGCGGTCAACGTCCCCGACGGGCACGGCCACGTGTACGTCCGTGACGTGGTCAACGGCTGGGCTGCGGTGTTACAGCCGCCGGGCTGGACGCCGGAGAAGACCGAACGCCTGCGCCCGCTCATGCACAGCGGCGAGAACTCCTAGTCCACAACCGTTTTGAGGGCGTGGTAACCGCCGATCACATCGGTGGCCCGGCGCAGGCCGAGATCCTGCAACGCGGCGGCGGCCAGGCTGGAGGTGTAGCCCTCGGAGCACAGCACCACCCATTCGACGTCGTCCCCGGTCGCCTGGGGCAGTCGCGCGTCGCTGGTCGGATCGCAGCGCCATTCCAGCACGTTGCGCTCGACGACCAGCGCGGCAGCAACCTCGCCTTCGGCGGCACGCTGGGCGGCGGGGCGGATGTCCACCAGCACTGCGCCGCGGGCCACGGCGGCGGGCACCCCCTCGGCCGGCATCCTGGTCAATCGGGTCCGCGCGGCGTCGAGCAGCGCATCGATGCGGCTGGTCATCTAGCTGTCCTCCGGAGCGTCGGTCAGCGTGGTCCGGGTGCGCCGCAGCACGTCCTGATCGGTGAGGTCGTAGTAGGACATCACCGTCAACGGCGGCGAATAGGCGTGCACGCTGAGAGTCGTTCGTCCCTCCGCGTCGTCTTCGACATCGTGCACCCAGCCGAGGGGAAATCCGGCCTGATCGCCGGCGACCAACGAGCGCTCCCGCAACCCTTCGCCGTCCCAGCGGGTTTCGCGCAACGCACCGGACAGCACGGTGAGTGCGCCCAGCGACCCGCCGTGGTCGTGTAGCTCGGTCGAGCGCTGGGGAACCCAGCTGATCAGCCAGACATCCAGTTCGTCGTCGCCGTGCAACCGGACGAACCAGCGCTCGTCACGAGGCAGTCCGGCGGCCGGGAAGAGATGGTCGTAGCGACCGCGCAGAACGTCGTCGGCGAACCGGTCGGTGGTGTGCAGCAGATCGGCCAACCGCAGACGGGTGGGCAGGACGGAAGTGGCAGACATGAGTGAACTCCGGGAACGGGACGTGGGGAATCGGGGTCGGCATCAGGGCCGACAACACTCCATCCACCAGGCCACGTCGTTCACGCCGACCAGTGTTGCATAGATTGACCTCATGCGCAGGTACCCCCAGTTCGCCATGGGCGCTGTCGCGGTAACCGTGATATTGGTCGGCGGCTGTTCCCCGGACAGTGAGCCGGACCCGACGTCCCCGACGCCGGATTCCCCGGCATCGTCACCACCGGAGACGCCCTCTGAGCAGGCCGCACCGGCCGCGCCGGCGCCCGGCGAGGTCGCGATATCCCCAGGTGGGGTGACGACGGCGGTCGGCGCACCGGCTGAATCCACCGAGGACGACTATTTCCAGGCGTGTATGGCGGCACGCACCTGGATGGAGCAGCGCGGCGATGACCTGCAGGCCCAGATCGAGCCCTATCTGGCGATGGTGCAGAGCACGCAGAGCGCGGGTCCGGCGACATTCGGCGCACCGTGGTCGGAATTGTCGGCCGGCCAGCAATCCGCAGTGATCGTCGCGGTCGAAGCGGCCGCCGACAGGCTGTGCGGCTAGCCCGCTTGGGCAGCGCACAATGAGTCCATGCGGGTGGCATTGGCGTTGGGCTCCGGCGGTGCGCGCGGCTACGCCCACATCGGCGTGATCAACGAGCTGCACGAGCGGGGACACGAGATCGTGGGCATCGCCGGCTCGTCGATGGGCGCGCTGGTCGGCGGCTTGGAGGCGGCCGGCAAGCTCGACGAATACGCGGTGTGGGCAAGCTCGTTGACACAGCGAGCGGTGCTGCGGCTCCTCGATCCGTCGATCGCGGCAGCGGGTGTGCTGCGAGCGGAGAAGATCCTCGAGGCGGTGCGGGAAATCCTCGGCGAGGTGACGATCGAGGAGCTGCCGATCCCGTTCACCTCGGTGGCCACCGACCTGATCACGGGCAAATCGGTGTGGATGCAGCGCGGACCGGTCGACGACGCGATTCGGGCATCGATCGCCATCCCCGGCGTGATCACACCGCATGTCCTCGACGGCCGGCTGCTCGCCGACGGCGGGATTCTCGACCCGATCCCGATGGCCCCGATCGCCGCGGCCCCGGCCGACGCGACGATCGCGGTCAGTCTGGGCGGCGACGACCCCGAGATGTCACGAGGGGAACGGGACACTAGGCCTTCCACCGACTGGCTGAACCGGATGTGGCGCAGCACCTCGTCGCTGCTGGACACCAAGACCGCGCGCAGCCTGCTCGACACCCCCACCGGCCGTTCGGTTCTGGGCCGCTTCGTCGACGCCGACGATCCCGATGATGCCGAACCCGCGGCGGCCACGAGCCTGCCGGTGGTGCCACGGCTGGGCGGTTTCGAGGTGATGAACCGCACCATCGACATCGCGCAGGCCGCGCTGGCCCGCCACACGTTGGCGGCCTACCCGCCGGATCTGCTGATCGAGGTGCCGCGAACCGTATGCCGCAGCTTGGATTTCCACCGCGCCGACGAGGTCATCGAGATCGGCCAGGAACTCGCCAGCGTAGCGCTGAACAACCTCGACGCCGGGGAACCAGCAAGCTAGCGCAGTCGCTTCGAGCCCCAAACCTGTGACGGCTCAGTCAGATTTGCTCGGCGACAGGTGCCTACTCGTTCAGGTCAGAGGCCGAGGAACTCGGCCACCCGCTGCGCCTCCCTGCGTCCCTGCTCCCGTCCGGCCCGCGCCGACGGCGCGCGGCAGGCCGGGTCGAGGGGGTTGGGCCCGAAGGCCTGCAGCGAGTCGGCGTCGGCGAAGATCGCCAGTGCCGCACCGGGAAACGCGTCGATCTCGTCGGCCGCACCGCTGCCCCACGGGGACGGCGAATCGATACCGGAGGGAACGAGCGCGACGGCCGCGGCGCAGTCGCGAACGGCGACCATGTTCACAGTGCTTCCGACGCCGCCGTCCATGAAGCGGCGATCACCGATCGTCACCGTCGGCCAGACGCCGGGCACCGCGCAGCTCGCCGCCACCGCGTCGACGAGGTCGACCCCCGATCTGCTGTCGAACACCACGAGTTCGCCGGTGTCGATGTCGATTCCGGTGACCCGCAGGACGCGTGAGGGCCAGTGGTGCGACGGCAGCCGGTGGGCGATGACCTCGCGGCGCACCGACTCGGCCACGGTTTCGGTCTGCGCGGCGATCGCGCCGATCCGCTGCAGCTTCTGTGCCGCAGTGGTGTCCGGAGCCAGCATGGCGCTCATGAACAGCTCGGTGATGGACTCCACCGAGACACCGGGATGGAGCTCGTGCGCACCACCTGCGTCGGAGGTCTGCCGGTCGAAGAGTTCCTCGAGGCGCACGCCACTGCCGAGCTGGGCGGCGACTGTCGAACCCGCCGAGGTTCCGAGCAACACGTCGCTGGCGAGCAGCGCCTCCCCTGCGTCGGACCGCTGGTCACAGATGCCCTGCAACACCCCCGTCTCCCAGGCGATGCCGGCCAGACCACCGCCGGCGAGGACCAGGGCACGGTCGAAGGTGGTCATCGGTCAGCCGCCAGGTGCGTCCCGAAGAAGTCGAAAACCCTGCGGTAGGCGTTGTCGGTGACCGCTGCGTCGTGGCCGAAACCCACGATGCGCAGCAACGGTTGCGCCGCAAGCTCGTTGGCGAACGAGTGGCCGACCTCGGGATAAACCTTGACGTCGTTGTCCACCCCGGCGCGGTCGAGCGTCTCCTTCAGCCGTGAGGCGTTTCCGATGTTGAGAATGTCGCGGCGGCCGTAGCTGGCGACCACCGGACAGGTGCCTGACGTCAAGAAACCGTAGTCCCGCATCAGGGACGGATAGAACGGCGCGGATGCGTCGAATCCCTTCGTCCCCATCACCAGCGCGAAACCTCCACCCATGCAGAAGCCGGCGACCCCGATCCTGCCGGTGCAGTCCGGTCGCTGGGCGAGCATCGCCCGGGCGGCGTCGAGGTCGTCGACCGCCTCACCCGTGCGCCGCGCCAGCGCCCGCATGACGGCACGCACGCACCGAACGTAACTGCCCCGGGAGAACAGGTCCGGCGCCAGCGCCAGAAACCCGTTGTCGGCGAACCGCGCGGTGTTGCGGCGAATGTCCTCGGACAGCCCGAAGGCGTCATGGATGACGACAACCCCCGGCCAGGGCCCGCCTTCCGACGGCACCGCCAGCACCGCCGAGATGGGTCCGGTCGGAGTGCTCACCTCAATGGTGGTCAGGCTGCTCTGCGCCACGGCGATCCTTTCGATGTGTCGACGGCACGGCCGAAGGCCGGGGGCTTCAGCCCAGCAGTTCCTCGGAGAGCTGTTCGAGAGCCTGCCGGGCGTAGCCGCGCCACAGCGCGGAGAACGCCGGCATCAGGGCCGTCGCAACGCGCGTCTTCGGGTGGACCACCCAGTGCCAGGTCACCCGTGTCCCGGTGCCGGCGGGAGCGAAGCGCCACTGGCCCTCGATGTGGTCGACCAGTGGGGCCAGCGGACCGGTGATCCCGGACAGTGTGTAGCCGAACCGGTTGGGCGGATCGAGCAGCGTGAGTTCTTCGCGCATGCTGCCGCCGCCGACCTGCACGACGGTGCGGGTCTGTCCGATGCTGTTCCACTCCCCGGTCTGGTCGCGGATCGCCTTGATCGGCGCGATCGGCCCGTACCAGCGGCGGAACAGCGTGGGCAGTGCGATCGGCAAGGTGCGTTCGAAGGCTGTTGCGACGTCGACGGGAATCGCGCGCGAGTGCTCCATGACCTGGGGTGCGGGCATGGCAGCGATGCTAGATCAGCCCAGCCGGGGAGCGGCTCTGCCACCGAGCAACGGCAGGTCCAGATAGGTGGCGATGCCCGGCGCGGCGGCACACACCGCAGGCACGGAGTTGACGCAGTGCGCGGCGGTCGCCACGATCCCGGACTCCGGGCCCTCGTCACCGAACTCCGACTGGAAGCCCTTGACCGACACGGTGAAGCTCGGGTCACCGCGGACCTCCATCTCGTAGCGCTGGCCTTCGGGCCCGAAGTCCCAGGCGGGGTCGAGGTCCTGTTCCCCCATGAGCCAGTTGACCGTCACGCGCACGACGACGTCGTCGCCGACCAGCGCCTCCCAGTGGAACTTGCGGGCCGCGACCTGGCCGGGTTCGATGACGCCCATCGGAGAGTCGATCGGCGCGGTGGCCACCGCGACTTCCTGCGAGGACCGCACCATCGGGTCGGCGGCGAACCCGATCTTGTCGACGATCATGCGCACCGACTGGATGAATCCGCCGTCGAGCAGCTTCTGCATCGGGCCGGTGAGCGCCTTCTCCGGGGTGTCGCCGAAGCCCATCACGTAGCGCAGCACATCGGGCGCCTCATACGTGCGCAGGTCGGAGAACTCCTCGGCCCGGACGAACGTCACACCGGTCGACATCGCCGACAGCATCAGCGGGAACTTCTCGCTGATGCCGCCCGGGGCAATGCCCGTGCCGTGCAGCGTCGAGTTGCCCTCGATCGCCGCGGCGCGCAACGGCGCCGCCTCCTTGTCCGAGGGATAGAACCAGCCGACGGGACTGACCACGTTCTTGCCCGAACGCAGCAGGGCGGCCACCTCGTCGGGGTTGGGCAGCAGAGGGGTGTAGACGACGGCGTCGGCGTCGAGCGCGAGGATCTCCTCGACGCTGTCGGTGGCGGCCACACCCACCGGGTCGGCGCCGGCGATCTCCCCGACGTCGCGGCCCGCCTTGTCCGGCGAGTGCACCCAGCAGCCGACCAACTCCAGCTCGGGGTGCTCGAGGACGCCTCTGATCGCGGCGACGCCGACTCCACCGGTGGCCCACTGCACGACTCGCAACGCCATGTCATCCTCCTGGTAGCCGGAAAACTAGAACACGTTCTACTAGTGGTCTACACCGATACTCGCCCAGGAGCACGCGAAACGGGCAACTGCGCATTAAGGTGACGGGGCTGGCACCACACACCGGAGGGAGCCTCGATGAGCGACCCCAACCAGGGACCCCCCGGCGGCTCCGGGAACGATCGGGGCCAACCCGAGGACCAGGGCGCCACGCCCGGGCAGGGCTGGTCGCCGCCGACCCCGCAGCCGAGCTCGGCTTACCCTCCCCCGCCGCCGGGTCCCTCGTATCCCCCGCCGGGCGCACCGCAATATCCCGGCGCGTCCTATCCGCCGCCGGGAGGTGCGCACTACGGCGGCAACCCGGCTTATCCGCCACCGCAGGGGCCGCCCCCGGGCTGGCCCCAGCAAGGGCCGCCCCCCGGCGGGGGCCAGAGCAAGGGCCCCGTCATCGCGCTGATCGCCGCGGCCGTGGTGGGGCTGCTCGTCCTGGCCGGGGTCGGAATCTGGCTGGTCATGGGTTCGGATGACTCGGGGTCGGGCACCGCGGCCACGACGTCGCCCACTGCCGCACCCACCACCTCGGCGCGCGAGCCGACCCGGCGACCGAGGACCACCACTGCCGCTCCGTCGCCGGATGAATCTCTCAACGCACAGCTGATGGGACTGTTGTCGGCGGGACACGACGCGTCGAACTGCGAGCCGGTTTCGCCGGCGGGCACCGCTCTCGCCACGGTCGACTGCGGACCGTCGAACTCGCCGGGCGGGCCCGCGAGCACGCGGTATTCGCTGTTCGGCGACCGCGCGACGCTCGACGCCGGGTTCGACCAGGCGATCGGCGTCAACGAGGAACTGCTCGAATGCCCGGGCAGCGGTCTCGAATCGCCGACGACGTGGCACTACACCGACACCCCTGACGACGTGGCCGGCAAGGTCGCCTGCGGCACCTACAACGGCAACCCGGACCTGGTGTGGACCAACGACGAGGAACTGCTGTTGGTCGATGCGCAGGGGCCCGACCTCGCCGAACTGCACGAGTGGTGGATCGAATTCGGCTGAGCGCGCTAAGTTCCCTTCGAGAACGCAACGCCGCGAAGGGAGGACGCTCATGAACCGCGTGTTCGTGGTGGGTGTCGGAATGACGAAGTTCGAGAAGCCCGGGCGCAGGGAAGGCTGGGACTACCCCCAGATGGCCCAGGAGTCGGGCAGCAAGGCGCTGACCGACGCCGGGATCGACTACACCGAGGTCGAGCAGGGCTACGTCGGCTACGTCGCCGGCGATTCCACGTGCGGCCAGCGCGCGCTCTACGAACTCGGCATGACCGGCATCCCGATCGTCAACGTGAACAACAACTGCTCCACGGGGTCGACGGCGCTGTACCTGGGCGCGCAGTCGATCCGCGGCGGGCTGGCCGACTGCGTGCTGGCGCTGGGCTTCGAGAAGATGCAGCCGGGCTCGCTGGGCGGCGGGGCCGACGACCGCGAGTCGCCGATGAAGCGGCACATCCTGGCACTCAATGAGATCGACGACATGCAGTTCCCGGTGGCGCCGTGGATGTTCGGGGCCGCGGGTCGTGAGCACATGCGCAAGTACGGCAGCACCGCCGAACATTTCGCGAAGATCGGATTCAAGAACCACAAGCATTCGGTCAACAATCCGTACGCGCAATTCCAGGACGAGTACAGCCTCGACGACATCCTGGGCGCCAAGATGATCTCCGACCCGCTGACCAAGCTGCAGTGCTCGCCGACCTCCGACGGGTCGGCTGCGGTGGTGCTCGCCAGTGAGGAGTTCGTCGCGCGTCGCGAACTGTCCGGTCAGGCAGTCGAGATCGTCGGTCAGGCGATGACCACCGATTTCGCGTCCACCTTCGACGGCAGCGCAGCCAACATCATCGGCTACGACATGAACGTGCAGGCCGCGCAGAAGGTGTACCAGCAGTCGGGCCTCGGCCCGGAGGACTTCCAGGTCATCGAACTGCACGACTGCTTCTCGGCCAACGAACTGCTGCTCTACGAGGCCCTCGGGCTGTGCGCACCGGGGGAAGCGCCCAAGCTGATCGACGACGAGCAGACCACCTACGGCGGACGGTGGGTGGTCAACCCGTCAGGCGGCCTGATCTCCAAGGGACACCCGCTGGGCGCCACCGGGCTGGCGCAGTGCAGTGAACTGACCTGGCAGCTGCGCGGCTCCGCGGACAAGCGTCAGGTCGACAACGTCACCGCCGCGCTGCAGCACAACATCGGGCTGGGTGGGGCCGCGGTCGTCACCGCCTACCAGCGCGCGGAGCGCTGAAACGGTCGGCCCCGCACCAGCGATGTAACCGGCAGGTCGGGCTACTTCGGATTTTCCTGGAGGTTCGACGATGCGCACGCTGGGAATCGTCGCGGCCGCGGTGGCGGCGCTGGTGTGCGCTGCCGCCGGTTTCGCTGCCGCCGACCCGCGCAATCCGCTCGACGTCATCGAGCAGCTCGAGTTGGCGGGTTACACGGTCACTGTCGACCGCATCGGCACCGCGCCGATCCAGGACTGCGTGGTGACCAGCGTGCGCAACCCGCAGCAGGTGACCGTGCCCGCTGTGGTGGTCGACGGCGTGGGACACGGCGACGACGTCGTGGATGTCGTCGTGCACCAGTCGATCTCGGTATCGCTGAACTGCGGACGCTGACGGCGGGCGCGCCTGCGCGACAGTACGCATTGTGACGAATATCGGTCTCATTCGCTCACAATGCGTACGGTCGCGGCACCCACCGGCCAGCGACCCGCGAAGACGCGAAAAGGCCCGGCCGTCGGGGCCGGCCGGGCCTTCCCTTCGCGCGCCCTACACCGCCGCAGGGACTTTCGCCTGCGCCGGCTCGTCGACGTGCGAGGTCTGGGTGGTGTGGGAGTCGTCGAGCATGGTGATCTCGTCGAACGGATCACGGCCCGCCAGAACGGCGTCCACCTTTGCCGTGTCGACGGTCTTGGTCCACGAGCCGACCAGCAGGGTCGCGACCGCGTTGCCCGAGAAGTTGGTCAGCGCGCGTGCCTCGGACATGAATCGGTCGATCCCGACGATCAGCCCGACGCCGTCGAGCAGGTCGGGTCGGTGGGCCTGCAGCCCGCCGGCCAGCGTCGCCAGCCCGGCGCCGGTCACCCCTGCCGCGCCCTTGGACGCGACGATCATGAACACCAGCAGGCCGATCTGCTCACCGACGGTCAGCGGGTCGCCGAGCGCGCCGGCGATGAACAGCGACGCCATGGTCAGGTAGATCGCCGTGCCGTCGAGGTTGAACGAGTAGCCGGTGGGCACCACGACGCCGACGGTGGAGCGGTTAACGCCGAGATGCTCCATCTTCGCGATCAGCCGCGGCAGCGCGGATTCCGACGACGACGTGGACACGATGAGCAGGTACTCGCGGGCCAGGTAGCGCACCAGCTTGAAGATCGACACCCCGGAGACCACGCGCAGCAGCGAGCCGAGCACGCCGAACACGAAGATCACGCAGGTCAGGTAGAAGCCCAGCATCAGTGCCATCAGTTGACCGACCGCGGCCCAGCCGGTCTGCCCGACCACGTTGGCGATCGCGCCGAACGCGCCGATGGGAGCCAGCCATAGGATCATCACCAACACCTTGAACACCAACTTCTGAAGGTGCTCGATACCGCGCAGGATCGGTTGGCCCGCGGCGCCCAGGCCCTGCAGCGCAAAGCCGACCAGCAGCGCGACGAACAACGCCTGCAGCACGCTGCCTTCGGTCAGTGACGAGAACAACGACGTCGGGATGATGCCCTGGACGAACTCCATCAGCCCGCCGGCTTCGTGTGCCTTGTCGGCGAGTTCAGCTCCCTTGCCGGCGTTCTCGGTCAGGTTCATGCCCGCGCCCGGGTGCAGGAGGTTGCCGACGACCAGCCCGATGCCCAGCGCGAAGGTGGACATCACCAAGAAGTAGACGAATGCCAGCCCGCCGACCTTGCCGACAGTGGCGGCCTTGCGGACCGAGCCGATGCCCAACACGATCGTGCAGAAGATCACCGGCGCGATCATCATCTTGATCAGCGCGACGAACATGGTGCCGAGCACGCCTACGCTCTTGCCGACATCGGGGGCCATGATCCCGACCCCGACCCCGGCCAGCACGGCGACGATGACGGCGATGTAGAGCCAGTGCGTCCGGTCGCGCCGTTTGGGTGGCTGCGACGGCTCCGGCACCGTCGGCCGATCTGTCGTGGTCGTCATGATGGTGTCCTCCGGGCTCGGGTCGACAATGGGGTCTGCAAGGATGGTCGGCCAGGGCGTGAGCCAGGTCACGTTTTAGTTCATTTCGTTCACGGTGGAAGGCGGTGCGGACGATGGCACCGACACCGCTCACCACGGGTCGGCGTGGGTGGCCACGGTCGTTGGCGGGACAGGCGATCGCGCTGCAGGTCGTGGTGATCGCGCTGATCGTGGTGGCCGGCAGCGCGCTGGCGCTGATAGACGCCCGCGGCGATGGTGACGCCGCGGCGCGTCAGCAGGTGCTCGGCATCGCCACCGCGCTGGCCGACGCGCCGTCGACCGCCGAAGCGATCGAGTCCGGCCGCGCCACCGAGGTGCTCCAACCGGTGACCGAAGCAGTCCGCACCCACACCGACATCGCCTTCATCACGATCATGGCGCCGGACCGCACCCGTTTCACCCACACCGATCCCGACCAGATCGGTGGTGACTACATCGGGACCATCGCGCCCGCTCTGCGCGGCGAGACGTTCACCGAGGTCTACACCGGCACGTTGGGGCCGTCGATCCGCGCGGTCGCCCCGGTACGAAATGCGGCCGGTGACATCGTCGGCCTGGTCTCGGCGGGGATTCTGCAGCAGAGCCTGGCCGACCGTTGGCGTGCACAGTGGCCCGGCATCGCCGCCGTTGTCCTTGGCGCCGTTGCGGTTTCAGCGGTCGGGCTGTGGGCGATCCGGCGTCGACTGCTCCGGCAGACCCACGGGTTGCGTCCCGACGAGCTGCGCGTGATGTACGAACACCACGACGCGATCCTGCACTCGGTGTCCGAGGGGCTGATCGTGCTGGACGCAGACGGGGTGGCCTTGGTCAACGACGAGGCCCGGCGCCTGCTGGCGCTTCCGTCGGGAGCTGTGCGACAGGAGGACCTGCCCGAGTTTCTGCGATCGTTCAACCCGGGTGCCCGCGATGAGATCCACGTGACCGACGAGCGCGTGCTGGTGGTGAACCGGTCCCCTGTGCGACTGCCCCGTCACCCGGAGTCGAGTCACGCCGAAGTGGTGACGATTCGCGACCGCACCGAATTGCAGGGAGCGCTGGGCGAACTCAACTCGTTGAAGGTGTTGACCGACTCGCTGCGATCGCAGGCGCACGAAGCTGCCAACAAGCTGCACACCGTCGTGACGATGGTCGAGATGGGACGCCCGGATGAGGCCGTCACCTTCGCCACCGACGAGCTGGAACTGTCGCAGCGTCTCGTCGACCGGCTCTCCGAGGCGGTGAGTGAACCGGCGTTGGTGGCGCTGTTGCTGGGCAAGGCGGCTCAGGCCGACGAGCGGGGCATCGAGTTCACCGTGACCGAGGACACGCAGCTTCCTGCCGGCGCCGACGAACTGCTGCTGACGGGACAGGAGATGGTCACGGTGTTGGGCAACCTGATCGACAACGCCATGGATGCCTGCGACCGGGCCGAGCCATGGGTGGAGGTGACGGTCCACCAGGACGCACACCGACTGCTGATCAGGGTGGCTGACAGCGGAGAAGGCATGGACGTCAACACCTTTGCCCAGGCGATGACACGCGGCTACTCGACGAAGGTGGGTGACGACGCTGACCGGCACGGGCTCGGTCTGGCGCTGGTGGCCCAGGTGGTCAACCGCCACGGCGGAACTCTGAGCGCCGACGTGACGTACGGCTCGGTGGTGACAGTGACGGTGCCCCGGCGATGATCTCGGTGCTGATCGTCGAGGACGAAGAGCTGATCGCGGAGGCGCACCGGTCCTACCTGGGCCGCCTGGAAGGCTTTTCGGTGCGCGCGGTCGCACACACGGCGCGTGACGCGATGCGCGCGGCCACCGAGGCCGCAGCAAACGAGCGTGCCATCGACTTGGTACTGCTCGACCTCGGGCTTCCCGACGCCAGCGGAATCGCGCTGGCTTCAGCACTATCGGGTTTGCGACCGGCGCCGGACATCATCGCGATCACTTCGGAGCGCGACCTCGAAATGGTGCGGGCGGCGGTCGGGCACGGGGCGCTGGCTTACCTGCTCAAGCCGTTCACATTCGCCGCTTTCCGGGACCGCCTCGAGCGGTATCAGCGCTACCGGGAGGCGCTGCCCGCGGGCACCGACGCGGCCAGCCAGGCGGAGGTCGACCGTGCGTTGGCCGAATTACGCGTGAGCTCGGACCGGTCGACCGCGCCGAGATCGGGGGCGGCGTCGACGAACGACGACATCGCGCGCGCTGTCCGCGACAGCGGCGACGGCGGAATCACCGCCGACGAGGTGGCCAAACATGTCGGGGTGTCGCGCGTGACGGCGTGGCGCTACCTCGAACGCCTCGCCGACGAGGGAACGGTGTCGCGCGCTACCGACTACGGGAGAGCCGGCCGCCCGAAGACCCGCTACCAGTGGCGCTGACCGCACGCGAACAAAGCGCGGGGGCCCCAGCGGGACGGGTCAGGCCGGGGCGGGCTGGAGTTCGCGGGCGCGGGGGGCGCGCACGATGATCGGGTCGGTCGCCACGAACTGCGTGTACAGCTCCTCGATGGTCGACGACACCGCGAAGACGCTCACACCGCCGGCGTAATCGGCGGCATAGAGCCGAGAACCGTCGGCAGCCAACGCCACGCAGGACGGCCGCCCGCCGAGCGTCAATGATTCGACGATCTCGAGGCGCAGCGTGCACAGGACCGTCACGCGGTCGAAGTCGACGATGTACGCACGCGCCAGATCGGGACTCATGGCCAGCTGGGTAGGGGCTCCGCCCAGCGTCACCGTGTCGGTGACGGTGTAGGTCGACAGGTCGATGACCTGCACGGCGCCCCCGACCGCGCGGTCGGAGGTCAACACGTAGACCGCGCTGCCGACATGGGCGATGTCGCGGATCGGCGAACCGACCGGCACGACCCGGCGCACCCGCGCCGTCTCGGCGTCGACGATGATCAGCTGGCTGCCACGCTCGTCGGTGACGGCGGCGACCAACCGCTTGCCGGTGGGATCGACACGCAGCGCGTCGATGCCCGCGCCGGGCCCGCTGCCGAGCTCGATGGTGCTGACCCGCTCGGCGACGGTGTCGATCACCGCGACGGCAACACGACCTTCGTCATCCTGGCCGGCATACACGCGCTGACCGTCCGGGCTGACGGCGAGTGCGGTGGCCACCCCGGTGAGAGGGAACGTGGCCGTGACGGTTCCGGTGGCGAGGTCGATCACCGACATCCGATCCTCGTCTTCCGACGTCGTCGCCACGAACGCCCGGTCTTCGGATGCGACCGCGGCGACCGGCTCCCCGGCCACCAGGTGCGTGGCGAAGGACAGCGCGCCCGGATCGAGAATCGACACGGTGTCGTCGCCGGGGTTGGTCACAAGAGCCCCGGCGTTCCCCACGGCGATATCGCCGATGGGGCCGCGACCGACTGTCAGCTCGCGCTCGCGCACGGCAGGGTTCTGCCCAGCAGCCCCCAGCACCGCGCCAGTCACACCAGACGCAGATCTGCCATCGAGCACCATGTGCCCCTTGGGCATCAAAATGTTTGCCATGTGTCGTGGTACCTCCGCCGGCTGACCCAACGCCGGCCCTAGATTCCCTGTCGTTACGCCCGTGATCGGGCGCGACCTGCACCGAGTGTAGCCACGGAAACCGACACTCAAATCGGGCGAATTCGCGGGCCGGTCCCGAAATCACAACCCTTCTCAGGCGACACTTAGAAACTTCTTGGTTATGCAATTGTTATTTTTCGACAGCAATTCAGAAACATGGCGTGAACAGCGCGGAAAGTTTGGCGCGTATCGAACCTGGCGGGCCGGTCTGTCAATCGTCAGATCACAAATTCTTAGCTTTCCCGCAAAAACTGAGTGCCAAATCACAAGGCGACACGCCGCAGTTGTCTGCGGAGGGCGCCCGACCCGACGCCGCTGCATGTCAGCGTCCGACCACGACCCGCGGGGGTTCGTCCCCCGATTAGCTGACATCGACGCGGGGGGACGGATCTGGACGACCTCCGCCCCCGCTGCTCAGGCGATCTCCGCCCCTCGCAGCGACGCGATGCGCGCCGAGGGAATCAGCCCCTCTGGATCACACAGCCCGAGGACGCGGGTGACCGCCGGGCTGGCGACGACGCACCATTGGACTCCGCCGCGGAGGAGGTGCGCGTTGATGGCGTGCAGCGCCGACATCCCGTCGACGGCCATGAAATCCACCCCGGTGAGGTCGAGAACCAGGGCGGAGCAGCCGCGGGCGGCCTCGCGGACCGTCGAGGCGAATTCTGCGGCGTTGACGGTGTCGATCTCGCCGGATACCGACACCGTGGTGTGCGCGGCACGACCCCGCCCCCGGGTGCGCGAATCCACCCGCAGCGCCGTCGAACCGATCGAGAACCGACGCCGGTCGGCGGACCTGCTGCGAATGGCGGTGACTGTCATCCCCGTGCCACCACGCCCTGGCCGCGCCAGGCTGTCCGGCGTTGCATGATGCGCACGCCCACTGTGTTCCGATCGAACTTCACGTTGTCCACGTCGGCGCTCCGCTCCAGAACCAAACCGAAGCGGATGTTCCCCGACGTGACGAAACTCAAACCTGCCGAGGCCGGCGAATTTATTCGGAGAAGCTCGTCAGCGCGACATCCAGCGACGAGAACAGTTCGATGTAGTCGGCGATCCCGGTGATCTTGAGCGGTCGGCTGGTCGCCGGGCCATCGGCGACCACCGCGAATCGGGTGTTCTCGCCGAGGCGGTTGTGGGTCACCATCAGGACCTGCATCCCGGCCGAGGCGAGAAATTCGACTTCTGTCATGTCGACGATCAATCCGGCGGGCTTCTTCGCGGCGGCGGTGTCGATGACGTCCTGGAGTTGCGGCGCGGTCAACATGTCGACGGCACCGGTCGCGGTGACGACGACGGTGGAGTCGGTGTCGCCGACTCGGCGTTCGCTGAATTGCTGCACGTGGCAAGCCTCATCTCTGGGTGCGCATCCGGAGGGGCAGGCCCCGGACGTGACGAGTGATCAAAGACGATCTAGTGAGGCTTGACGTCTAAACCTGGCACACAACCGCCTCCAGGTTATCGGAGACGCCGATCACGCGTGAGCGCTCGGCGGACGAAGTCGTCGGCCCGGCCTGAATGCCTCGAAGGCTACCGCAGACACACGGGTTGTCTCCACCACCTTCCGCTGACGTAGACCGCCTGGGCGGCGCACCGGGCGCGCCGCTCCCGGTTTGGGGGTGTCGCGACGGATAGCATCCCCACAGACACTGCACAGGGAGGCCACATGCACGCCCGTTTCGCCCGTTTGTCGAGTGCGGCCGCGGCGATCGCGGCGACGACCTCCGTGTTCGGTTCGCCGGTGGCACACGCCGCCGAAGGCGACGCCGAGTTCCTGTCGACTCTGGCAGGCCTGGGCATCGAGTTCGCAACGCCCGACGAGGCCGTCGCCGCCGGCAACAACATCTGCGACATCGTCTCTGAGGGCAACGCCAACGGCATCGCACCGACCGAGATCCGTTCGGTGGTCGTCAACTCGATGGTCGGTGAGAGCCTCACCAGCGCCGAGGCCACCCAGGTGATGCTCAGCGCGGTGTCCGCCTACTGTCCTGAGTTCACCGCCGTGGTCGGCAGCTGAGGGCGAGCGCCGTCGGCGGCTGAGGGCGAGTAGCGTCCCGCAATCTCCACCCAATCTCCAGACAACCTCCAAGCACGGGCCTGGCCCGGTCGAGACCATGGGTCCAGTCACATAACCCGTGGTCACGCCAGTGCACCACCGATGCAAGGAGTTCTGTCATGAATACGTTCATCGCCGCCACGATCCTGCCGGCCGGCGTCCTGCTGGCCTTGGCCACTCCGGCGACGGCTCAACCCGGTTCGGCGGCCACCACCATCAACGGACTCGAAGCCCAGGGGTTCGACGTGCGCATCACTCGAGTGGGGAGCGCACCGCTGGACGCCTGCACGGTCACTGGTGTTCGCAACTCAGGCCGCCCGGCCCAACTCATCCCGTTCGACGACGACGACATCAACGTGTTCACCGTCCTGCCCAAGCCGAAGGTCACCGTGTCGCTGAACTGCCAGGGGTGAGCGCCGCGACGTTCTCGGGCGACGCCGACCACCGGACTCACAGCGGGCACCCACCTTCGCCACACGCGGGGCCCATCAGGGCTTCCTACCGTCTGGGGCGCGGGGATAGCACCCGCGCACATCAGCGGACAGGGAGAACACATGAACGTCACCGGCCTCACGACGAAAGCGTCGACCATGGCGGGCGGATTCGCGCTCGCCGGACTGTTGGGACTCGGACTCGGTAGCGCCGCGGCGGCCCCCGGGCAGCCGTGCGGCGTGCCGAACGCACCGGCATGCCAAGGGGCGCCCGGCCCGGGCGGGCACGGCGGCCCCGGTCAGGGCGGATGGCAGGACCGCACCATGAACCAGGGGCGTGCCGACCACCAGCCGTTCAACTACAACGGCCAGCAGGTCCATCCGCTGCCCGCCGGGAACGGCGACGGCTGGGGGTTCTGGTTCCTGGGACGTTGGATCCAGCTGTAGCAATCGGCGAGTGCTGCGGTGGGTGGGCCGGCGCTCGACGGGCGCCGGCCCACCGCGCGCGCATCATTGGCGGCTCACCTCAGCCGACACGGCCGCCTCCCGCGGGCGCATCGGCGCCTCACCGCGGGCGCATCGGCGCCTCACCGCGGGCGCATCGCCCGCGCGCGCCTCCCCCATGAGTCTCGACCTTGACTTTAGCCTTAGGGGCCGTGACCACTTTGCTCGAGCC
>CAXEZH010000155.1:0-11438 GCA_964000695.1 uncultured Mycolicibacterium sp.
GCTCACTACTCGTCCACCCCCGATGAGCAGTGTCACGACGTAGTCACTCCATCCGACGAGGAACGCCAGGAACGCCGCAGCGGACAGCGCCGGCGCCAGAAGCGGGATCTGCACCCGCAGCAACACGGTCGTGCGGGATGCGCCCAACGTGCGGGCCTCCTCCTCGAAGCCGAGGTCGTAGGCGCCGAAGGCGGCGCGCATCAGATAGGTGGTGTATGGAATCGCGGCCACCGACAGCACGGCGACGACGGCGAGGGGGCTCGGCACGTGGGTACGCAGGACCAGCACGTCCAGGCCCATCGCCACCGCGAACGCGGGCAGGACCAGCGGCGCGAACAGCACGGCTTCGATCAGACGCGGAAACGGCAGCCGGCCGGACGCCAAGGCGCGGGCCGCGAGTGCACCGGCGGGGGTGGCGATGGCCGCCACCGCGAGCCCGATGGCCGTCGAGACGACGAACGCGTGCGGGGCGCCCGCGGCGAGGCCGCTACGCACCCCGTCCAGACCCCACCGCTGCGGCAGCAGATCCGGAAAAGGCCAGCGATTCGCGAACGCCCATAACAGCATCGGGACCAGGGGAAGCAGGAACCACAGCACCAGCGCCGCGCGCACCCCTCGTCCCGTGGCGGTCCGGGTCCACGCGGTCACCGCCAGATCGCCGATCGCCGCAGCGTCGCCAGTGCGCCCGCCACCGCGAGCAGCGCCAACACCGCGGTGACGACAGCCGCTGCGGCTGCCTGGGGCCGGGTGGCGAGGTCGATCGAGGTGAACAGTCGGATCGCCATCACCGGAAGCGGTTCCGGATAGGCGCGGCCGAGCAGCAGAGCCACCTCGTAGGAGCCCAGGGTGTAGGTGAAGCTGATGGTCGCCGCGGCCACCACGGCGGGACGGATCAGGGGAAACGTCACCAACCGCAGCCGGGCACGCCGCGAGGCTCCCAGCATGGCGGCGGTCTCGTCATAGCCGGCGACGCGGGTGGCCAGCACAGACGCCACCACCAAGGCGATGAACGCGGACTCCTTCCAGGCGTACTCAAGGACCACAGCGATCCACCATCGGCCGCCGACCAGGGCAGGCCAGCCGCCGTCGGACAATCCGAACACTCTCGCCAATAGGCCGGAGTCGGCGAGCAGTAGGCCCATGGTCGCGGCGCCGATCAGGTGCGGGACGGGGACGGTCACCGTTGCCGCCCACAGTGCCGCGCGACGACCCCCCACTGCGGTCAGGGCTGTGGCCACCCCGACCAGCACCCCGATCGCCGTCGCCGCGGTGGCGATCGCGAGGGACAACGCTGCGGATGTCGCCATGTCGTCGGCGTTGGCGCGGTAGGCGTCGACTGTCAGCGCCGGCGCCCCGACGAGCGGCATCAGGCCCAGGCTCTGCAACAACGCCGAACCGAGGCCGCCGATGAGGACGGCCATGACCGGTACCACCGCAGGCAGTACCCACAGCGCCGCGCGCCAGGACGCTGCCGATTCAGCCGGCCGCGAGGACATTGCGGCGCCATCCCTCGTCGAGCGGTGCCACCCACCCGGCGGCCAGTTCCGCATGGGCGTCGCGGGCGAGCACCTCGTACGGCGGCACCACCGGTGAGGCGGGCAGCGCATCGAACGCGGCCCGGTCTGTCGCGGAGAGCCGGCCCAGGTCCAGGACGGTGAACTGACCCCACACCTCGGGTTTGGCCTTCTCCAGTTGCTGCTGCGGCGACAGGGCCAAGTTGGCGACCACCCGCGCCCCTGCGCTGCTGCCGGAGGTGGACGGGATGGCGAGGAAGCTGGCGTTGCCGACGGTCCCGTCCGTCAGGGTCAGCACCCTGGTCTGCGGGGGGTAGGTGCCGTCGGCGACCAGCTCAGTCAGGGTCGCGGGGCCGTAGGTCATCGTCATGTCCACCTGGCCGCCGGCGTAGAGGTCGTTGAGCTCCGAGGACGTCTGCGGATAGGTGGCCCCTGCACGCCACAGGGCGGGTTTCAGCGCGTTCAGTCGTTCGAATACGGGTGGGGCCAGCCGGTCATAGTCCTGTTGGGAGAACTGCAGCGGGACGTTCTGCGGGCCGCCGGAGACAGCGATGAGCGCCTCGCGGATGAACACCGACCCGGTGAAGTCCGGGGGCGCCGGGTAGGTGAACCGTCCAGGGTTGGCCTGCGCCCAGTCGAGCACGCCGAGGAAATCGGTCGGCGGGTCCGGAACTGTTTCGGCGTTGTACACCAGGGTGAATTGCGCCTTGTGCCAGGGTGATTCGCACCCGTCGACGGGGGTGCCGAAGTCGTTGGTCAACAGTGGGTCGTCGGGATCGGTCAGCGCCATGTTGGGCAGCGACTCCGTCCACCCGCACAGCCAGGCACCGGCCTGCTTGCCGGTCCCGAAGTTGTCGCCGTTGACCCACACCAGGTCGACGTCACCGTCGGTGACGCCGGCCTGCCGCTCGGCGAGGATGCGGTTCAGCGCGTCTCCGGTGTCGGCGATCGGCACCCGGCGCAGTGTCACTCCGGCCTGCTGGGCGGCCGGTGCCAGGACGTCGTCGACGTAGGTGTTGCCCTGCTCGTCGCCGCCGTACATCCACAGCGACACTGTCTGCCCCCTCGCCTGGTCCGCAATCTCGGACCACGACGCAGGCGCTGCCTGAACAGGGTCGGGGTCCGGGGCGGCGCACGCGGCCAGCGTGCACACGACGGTCACCAGGGCCACCACTGTGTATGGTCGCCGCCGTGTGGTCATAAGCCGTACGTTGGCTGGTGAGACACGAGAACTCCTCTTGACAGGCGGGCCACCCCACTGAGCGGCCGCGCAGTTTCGACGCAATCTTCGCCTACGGGAACACAGTGAGGCTCTCGAAGCCTTCCCATCGTGAATACCGACGACGATGGAGCCTGATGCAGACACCAGAACGCGACGCAGCACCACCGCGGACGCGGATCGACTACCGACTCAAGGCGGCGATCCTCGCCCTTCTCATCGGGGGCGGGATCACGTTGGCACTCACCACCGAGCTGCCCGATCCCGCTTCGCTGCGCGACCAAGTGGCCGCCGCCGGAGCGTGGGGGGTGGTGGCATTCGTAGCCGTGTACGCCGGAGCGACCCTGACGCCGTTCCCTGCCAGCGCCCTGACCATCGCCAGCGGACTCCTCTTCGGCCTGGCGGTCGGGGCCGCGGTGGTGGTATTCGCCGCGACGCTCGGCGCATGGGTGGCTTTTCTGCTGGCCCGGTCCCTGGGCCGCGACGGGGTGTCACGCATCCGGTGGGCCCGCATCGCCACGATCGATGCCATGCTCGAACGTCGCGGTCTGATCTCCGTCTTGCTGGTGCGCCTGGTGCCGCTGTTTCCGTTCATGGCCGTCAACTACGCGGCCGGTCTGAGCGCGGTGCGCCAGCGCGACTACCTTCTCGGGACCGCCGTGGGCATCGTCCCCGCCACGGTCGGCTACACCGCGTTGGGCGCCTACGGAACGTCGCCGCTGTCCTGGCCCTTCGCCGCCGCGGTACTCGCGGTGGTGATCGTCACGGTGGTCGCCGGATACGCTGCTCGACGGCTCAAGAACAGCTCCGCTGTCGGCGGCGATCCGCTGGATTCGGGCGACGACCAAGTAGAGGGTGACCCGACCGATGTTCGACAATTACCTGCGTAGGCACCTGGAACGACCGCTCGCCCGTGTCGCCGAACGTTCGCCGCTGACCGCTGACCAGCTCACCACCGCGGGACTGGTGCTGGGGTTGGGCAGCGCCGCGGCCGCGGCCGCCACCTGGTGGTGGGTGTCGTTGGCACTGTGGATTCTGTCCCGCCTCGCCGACGGACTCGATGGGCCGGTGGCGCGAGTGCGGAGATCGCGCGACCCCGACGAATCCGATTCCGGTGCAGGGGGTTTCTTCGACATCACCGCCGACTTTCTGGTCTACGGCGCCACGGTGGTCGGGGTGGCCTTCGGCGCCACCACGGCCCACGGGGCGCCGTGGTGGCCCTTTCTGCTGGTGCTGTTGGCGTACTACATCAACGGGACGGCGTTCCTCGCCTTCTCGTCCATCGCCGAGAGATCGGGCCGGACCCTGGACGACGGACGATCGCTGTCCTTCCTCGGCGGACTGGCCGAAGGCGCGGAAACCATTGTCGTGCACAGCCTATGGCTGATCTTCTCGACCGTGGCATGGCAGATTGCCGTGCTGTGGGCCGGCGTCGTGGCGATCAGTGCGGTGCAACGGATGGTGGCGGGCTACCGATCCTTGAGATGAGACCGGCATCCGGGGTGTGCAGATGGACCGCCGCCCGCATTGCCGGCGGCACTGTATGGGTGTGGCCCGTGGCTGACTGTGCCAGGAAGTCGCGGCTCAGCTTCAGCGCACGCTCGGTCAGTGCGCTGCCGTGCGAGAAGTCGGTCGGGGCGACGGGCAGCGGGCACGGCGGCGGCATGACCGTCAACCCAACGTGTTCGGGCACCGCTCGGATATCGCGCACCAGCTGCTGCTGAATCATCAACGTCACGGCATGCACGGCCACCCCCAATGCGCTGCGCGGTGAATCGTGCAGACCGCATGCGTAGCCGGTCGGCAGCACGTAGATATGGGATGCGCCCAGAGCGACTGCCTGACCGACAGGCGTGTTGTCGGTAACGCCGCCGTCGACGAAGTCGCGGCCGTCGATCTCCACCGGGGCGAAAACGCCGGGGATGGCGGAGCTGGCCAGAACCGCTGCTTGGGTGGACCCATGTGACAGGACGACCTCGGCGCCGCTCAACAGATCGGTGGCGATGATGTGAAGTGGGATGGGCGCTGACTCGAGTTCTCGGAATTCGACCCAGCGCTGCACCAGCTTCCGTAATCCCGCCGAGCTCACCAGGTGGTTCCGCTTGCCGGCGATACCGAGCAGGCCGTCCACGCTGAATCGAATCGGAAACACGTCCCGCGAACGGAGTTCCGACCAAATCCTGCCCAGCTCTTGTGCAGTGGTCACCGTCGCGGGCCGTGACGCGAGGAAGGCACCGTTGAGCGCGCCTGCCGACGATGCGACGATGAAGTCCGGCCCGACACCCCGCTCGTAGAGTGCGTGCAGCATGCCAACCTGAATCGAGCCGATGCTCCCGCCGCCGGAGAGCACGAAGGCGATCGGCCCAGCCGTCACGCCGTCCGAATCGAGCATCCGAACCTCCTGCTCCCGAACCGGCAGTCGGTTCTGTTGACTAGTGAACAACGAGTGCCGGTCTGAACCTTCCCGGACTGCGGACATGGGCTCGACAGTGTCATGCCGATGACAGTGCCGGGCGACTGATTCTCTTCAGCGAGTACGAACACGCTGTACAACATCGAAACCGACTGCAGCCGAGAGTTATTGGCAACCAGTGAGACCGGTGTTCCGCCGGGCCGCGAAAGCGCCGCTTCCCATCATGAAAAGGAAACCCATGACCGCCAACATAGTTCGCTCTCGACGTCTGCTCCTAGCCACCGCCGCCGGGGCCGCCATCGCGACCTTCGGTTTATCGGCATGCGGCGGCGCGACGACCACGACCGCTACGCCATCGGTGGAATCGACAGTGGCACCGTCACAGCCCTCCCCGGCTGCCCCGGACTCGGCTCAGTCGCTGCGGACCAGTCTGGTGACCACGCCGTCGAGCCAATCGTTCGACGCCACCGTGGCGGCGCTCAAACAGGCGGTGTCGTCGAACGGAATGATGATCCTCGGTGAACTGGACCAAGCCGGAGCGCTGCGAACCACCGGACTCCAACTCACGGGCGCCCACACCTTCTTCGTCGGTAACCCTGCCGTCGGCAAGATGTTCTTCGAGCAGAACCCCGCCATCGGCACGGTCCTACCCTTGCAGATGTACGTATGGGAAGACAGCGCCGGCAAAACCAGCATCAGCTACTTCGACCCCAGTCCACTGTTTCGGGCCGTCGATCCGCATTTCGGCGAAGGCGGCCAGAAGATGGCCGATGCCGCCGCGATGATCACCCAGGCTGCCGCCGGACCCGGCAGCCAAAGCGCAACGGGTTCCGCCCAGAACGCCTCGCTGGTCACCGTCGACACCAACGGCAGCTTCGATGACGCCGTCGACAGGCTCAAGCAGGCGGTGTCAACCAACGGGATGATGATCCTGGGCGATCTGGACCAAGCCGGGGTACTGGAAACCACCGGGTTGCGACTCAGGGGCGCCCACACCTTCTTCGTCGGCAATCCCGCAGTCGGCAAGACGTTCTTCGAGCAGACCGCCGCCATCGGCACGGTTCTGCCCATCCGGGTGCTGGTGTGGGCGGACCAGGACGGTAAGACCCATGTGAGCTACTTCAACCCCGAGCCGTTGTTCAGCGCTGTGGACCCCCAGTTGGCCAGTGGGGGCGCAAAAATGGCGTCTGCACTCACCATGATCACCGACGCGGTGCAATGACTCAGAACGTACTCGCCGCCACCACCCCCTCCGGGCGAACCAGGGTCCGCAGCGGACTCGAACTCGTCGCCACCGGGATCGTCCTCGCCGCCGCCGGGGCTTCGGGGGCCCAGTATCGTCACTCCGCTGACAGTCGCTGCATGGGTCACACACCGAGCGGTGTTTCACTCACATGGACATTCTCGGTTTGAGCTACTTCCTTCTGATCCTGTCGATTTGGTTCTTCGGCATCTGGCGCGCATACGCTGAGCGTGCGACGCATCATCCCCGAAGACCCCGCTAAGGTCAGGCCCCACGAACTACACGACGCGACCAATTGCTCAGCGGCAGAACACAACGCACGCACGCAGATGCACCGGAACCGACGCAGATCGTCGTCGCTGGTGACGATCTCCTCCTCGAGCGGAACCCCTCCCTCGAGGACGCGGTGCCGCTCCCCACCGGCGGCTTCCGACGTCTGTACTGACGGGAACCAGCAGGAGATGTTGCCGGCGTCGCTGACGACAGCCCAGACGGCATCCGCCGGGGATGGCCGCCGCGACCGCAGCTGGAGTCGGCCCCGTGAGGCAGTGGCGATGTTCGTGCGCGGCGCGACGGTGCGGCGCTTCGGCCTACAGTTGGTGCCACTGGCACTCCTCGTTCTACCGCTGACACTGGGCGTGAGGCCCACAACGGTCACTTCCGAACCTGGTCCCGACCACAGTCAGCCGTGACCAATGGAGCGCACGCGCTGAGCAGACAGGAAGCCGACGCTGGCGACGCAGAACGGCACCACGACGTTTCACCACCACCCTGACCCACGTTCCGCCGTCGTCGTGGACCGCGTGCCCTACGGCGCTGATCGTGGGTACCATTCTGTCACTGGTCAATCAGAGCGTGGTGGTCGACGGCCAGGCAGTGGACGTCGAGTTGCTCGTCATCGCGGAGTGTCCGCATGAACAGCCCGCGCTGGAACTGTTCCGCCGGGTCCTCGACGACACCGGACACTTCGCGATTCGGGTTCGAGAATCCCGAATACCGCTGAGGGGCACGGCTGAGTCGGGTCCAGGACACCCGACGATCTTGTCCAAAGATCGTGCACTTACGCGGCCCGCGGAGGATCGTCAGGGGTCCGGCGCCACCACGGTGCGAATGTTGTTCTCGGACGTCAACGTTCGGTGTACGGGGCACTTGTCGGCGATGTCGAGTAGTCGTGCTCGCTGTTCGTCGCTGAGGTCGCCCTCGAATCGCATTTCCCGCTCGATACGGTCGACCGTGCCGGATTCGGTGTCGCATTGCGCGCAGTCACGGGCGTGTACCCGTGAATGACTCAGCTCGACGCTGACTCGTTCCAGCGGCCAGCCTTTGCGGTCTGCATACATGCGCACCGTCATCGATGTGCAGGCGCCCAGTCCCGACAGCAGCAGGTCGTAGGGGGTGGGGCCCGTGTCGTCGCCCATCGGTCGGGGTTCATCGGCGACGAGTTCGTGCCCACCTGCGATGATGCGTTGCACCAGTTGGCCTAATGGGGATTCCGTTACCCTGACCACGCCCTCGCTGATAGGTTCGGCGTCGGGCGCTGGGTCGGGCTGATCTGCGGGAAGGTATCTGCTTGCCCAGGCGGCGATGACGTTTGCGACGTAGTCGGCGTCGACCTTTCGGGTGAGCAGATGATCGGCGCCGTCGATGGCCACGAAGGACTTGGGATGCCGCGCCGCTTCGAAGATTTGTCGGGCATTGTCGACCTCTACGAGTTCGTCGGTTGGCGAGTGCAGGACCAACAGGGCAGCGCCCAGGTTCCGGATCCGGTCTTGCTGCGGTTGGGTGGCGACGTCGTCGAGGAATTCGCGCCGGATGCGGAACGGCCTGCCGCCAAGGAACACCTCGGCGGCACCGGATGCCTCGATCTCCTCGACTGCCACAGACATCAACTTCACGACGTGCGCCGTGTCGGCCGGCGCGGCCAGTGTAACCACAGCCCGCGTACCGGGTATCCGGTGCGCCGCGGCCAGTACCGCGGCGCCGCCGAGCGAGTGCCCGACGAGCAGGGTGGGTGCCTGGTGATTGGCCCGCAGGTACTCGGCAGCGCAAATCAAGTCGTCCACGTTGGAGGAGAAGCCCGTCGTGGTGAAATCGCCCTCGGAATTCCCCAGCCCGGTGAAATCGAAGCGCAGCACCGCAACACCTAGTTTGGCGAGTGCCCGCGAGATCCGAGACGTCGCGACACTGTCCTTTCCGCACGTGAAGCAATGCGCAAACAGTGCCCAGGCTCGCGGTGGCACATCGGGGAGCTCCAACGTGCCGGCGAGTTGGGCACCGTCGGATCCGGCGAAGGCGACCTTGGTCGTGGCTGCTGCCATTTCTGCTCCTGTATTCGGTTCATCGACATCTGGATGTCGCGCGCACTGGCGATTAGTGTGTGTCGGCCGGGCCAGTCCGGTCGGGCTCCGGACCCCTTTCATTCCTGCACCGGCGGCTAAGCAACCGAACGATGAAGACAAGTCGTCTCCCTATGGATGGCTCCGCTTCTCCGCGATTACGAGGGCGTAGCCGAGCAGCCCATCGGTGACAGCGCGGCGGGCGGTGTCGATGAAGTTCAGCACCTTGTCGACGTCGATGCCGGCGGCGATGACCACGTCCTTCTGCGTCATCCGCACCAGGTGTAGGCGCGCCTCGATCTGGTCGATCATCCGCACCAGAGCGTCATCGTGTGACTCGGTGTGGATCACCTTCAGACCCGCGTCGTTGAGGATTTGGCAATAACCTGTCACCGGCTTCGCGTCGGCAACACATGCCACCCATGCTGCCAAGGTGCTCAGTTCGTCGGGGAGTCCGACTTCAGCCACGGTGACGTCGGCCAGACCGATACGGCCGCCGGGCCGTATGATGCGCCCGAATTCCGCGGCGGCAGCTTCCTTATCAGGGAATGTGCAGAACGCGCACTCCGTCACGACGACGTCGACAGAATTGTCAGGCAGCGGAATACGCTCGGCGTCGCCGACGTGAAACTGGATTCGGTCGGCCAGTCCAAGGCGCGCCGACGTTTCCCGAGCCCGCTGCACAGTGGGCGTCGCGAAGTCCACGCCGTCGACGAGGACGTCGTATTCGGTGGTCAGCAGGCGCGCGGTCGCACCCGGCCCAGACGCGATGTCGGCCACTCGCTGGGCGGGGCGCAGGTTCGTCAACGTCGCTAACCGCCTGGTCAGCGTGGCGCCACCGGGGTGGTAGGAGTCACCGAGCAGCAAAGCCACGGCATCGGAGGAGTACACGGCCGCGCAGCACGACTTGATTTCTTCTGAACGGGTCATCGGCGGACGGCTTTTCGACCGACGTTGGTGGTGTCCGGTGCGATGGCCGCACTGTGCCCGGTAGCGACGATCTTCGAACCGTGCGGCGACAGGGTCAGGATTGTGTGCAGCGGTGTCGCGTTGGGCACCACGTCGGCCACCGGTACCCCCGTCATCTGCGCACGTACCTGCTCGCGGTAACCGACGGAGTTATAGGCGCAGAACGGGATCAACCGGCCGTCGGGAGTGATCTCCTCGACGCAGCACTTCATCAGCTGTCTGACGTTGAGGGTGTAGGGGTCCTGGAAATCCTGCACGACGATCATGAAAGCGGAGTCGGTGAGGTTCGCCAGCGCCTCTGGCAGGTTTACACCACATGCGTCGGCGCAGTCCAATGCCTGCGCTGCACGGCTGAGGTGCTCTGTTGTGCTCTCTGTGCCCATGAACGCCGATGCGCTCCAAAGCTTTTCCAACGCTGTTCTGATCTCGTAGTCGGGGACGGCCCGGTTGGACACGTAGTCCAGGTGGTCCTCGACGTTGAGCAACCGCGGGATCGGGACCACATAGTCGCCGTCGGTGATCAGGTAGGTGACCGAGCGGCAGGTGGGAGCACAGCACGGCACCGGGAAGAAGTCGTCGGCGCGGAACCACTCGGGCAGCTGAGCCACGATGCCGTGTATCACGTCGGGGTTGGTCAACCTGGTGAGTGGGTCGAACTCCAGATGTCGGCCCGCGTGGGTGACGGGTTGGAACGCCACCGACCAGACCGCGGGGTGGGCGATCCCGTACCGAATGATGGCGCCCAGCTCGTGATCGTTGACGTCGCGTTCGACCGCGGCGACGAGAGTGACGGTCAGCCCTGCCTCGGCGCAGTTGTCCAACGCTCGGCGCTTGATGTCGCGCAGGTCTTTGCCGCGGATCGCGCGGTGGGTCTGTTGGTCGAATCCGTCGAACTGCAGATAGATGTTGACAGGGCGGCCGGGACGGTTGCGGGCGCCGAGCTCGGCGACGAACCGAAGATCGGTGGCCAACCGGACCCCGTTGGTGTTCAGGTTGACTGCCTTGATCGGATGCTCCTGGGCCGCATCGATGAATTGCAGGATGTGCTTGTGGATGGTGGGTTCACCACCGGAGAACATCACCACCTCCGGCTCGCCTTCGGCGTCGACGAAGGTGTCCAGCATCCGTTCGCACTGTTCCAGCGTGATCGAATACCCGTCGGGTTGGTGCCCCGAATCGGCGAAGCAGATCGGGCAGTCCAGGTTGCAGTTCGTGTTGACCTCGATCAGGCCGAGGCAGGCATGCTGCTTGTGATCCGGGCACAGGCCGCAGTCTGAAGGGCAGCCGTCGCGCACCTCGGTCTGAAACTTCAGCGGGATGGTGCCTGGTTTGTTGAACCGCGCTGAGTCCATGTACATCTGCGCATCGCTGTACACCAGCGCCTCGAATTCGCCGTGTTCACGACACCGCTTGCGCAAGTACACCTTGTCTACACCTTGTCCTCGCGGATGTTGACCTGCGCGTCGATAACCACTTTGCACACCGGGCAGATCGACTTGGTGTATTCGATGAACACCTCGTCGCGGTCCTTCTTCGCGTCGACCACGCCAGCCACACCCTTCCGATCGGTCGAGTCCGTGTCTTGATACCGAGAGTGTCACCCGTTAGAGCCGGTCGCTGCGCCGCACTGTCAGCGTGCTGACACCCTCAGGTGATTGGCGGCGAAGCAAACACCGCAGGCGCGGGCGGTCTCCGGTCCGTCGTGCTCTGCACGGATCCGCTGGTAATGGCGGGCTGCTCGCAC
>CAXEZH010000156.1:0-13274 GCA_964000695.1 uncultured Mycolicibacterium sp.
CACACACCGCGGAAACTGCCCACCACGCGCCGCCACCGCCGCGATCGTCTTCGCATTACGCGGCGACACCCCGGTCTTCCACGCCACCAACGCCGAGATCGACCGTGCCCCGGTCATCCCGGCCAACCCACCATGATCGATCTCGGCGACGATGTCCACAATTTGCGCATCGATGGCGTTACGCTGACCGGTCAACTCCGCGATCTGCTCGAACAACTCCGCCAACCGCTCCTTGGGCGACACCTCGTCGTCATCCAAAAACGCTGCAGCAGAGGACATGACCCCATCAAAGCAGCACCCACCGACAAAAACGGACGGTCGCCGGCATACTGCACAGACCGGCGACCGCCAGCGACAAAACGCTGCTTCCAGACAGCCGTCGCTAGAAGCGGTTGTCGCCCAACCACAGGACGTTGGCGCCAGACAGCGAGCGCTGCGTCTGATCGAGTGCCTCACCGACCGTGCGCATCACCACCGAGCCGACCGCAGTCGACAACGAGACCGCTGCCGGTTGCGAGGAGGGCTTGGGCCGCAACATGTCCCGCAGCGATGTGCCGGGCAGGTTCTCGATCTCGACTTTGGTGTCCTCGTCGATTCCGGCCAGTGCCTTGGCCCGGCGGATGGCGGTCCGCAGCCCACCGAGTTCGTCGACCAGTCCGCGCTCCAGCGCGTCGGCACCGGTCCACACCCGCCCGCGGGCCACCTGCTCGACCTGTTCGACGGTCATGGCGCGGCCGTCGGCGACGCGACGGACGAAGTCCTGGTAGAACAGATCGGCCTCGGCCTCGACCTGCGCGCGCTGCTCCTCGGTGAACGGGGCGTTGACGGACCAGGCGTCGGCATTGGCGTTGGTACGCACGCTGTCCGACCCGACACCCAGCTTCTCCTTGAGATCGCGCGCCACGAGCTTGCCGGTCACCACGCCGATGGATCCGGTGATGGTCCCGGCGTTGGCGACGATCTTGTCGGCGGCCATGGAGACGTAGTAGCCCCCCGATGCGGCGACCGCTCCCATCGAGGCCACCACGGGTGTACCACTCTCGCGGGCCCGCACCACTTCTCGCCAGATCGTCTCCGACCCGGTCACCGATCCGCCCGGGCTGTCGACGCGCAGCACGATGGCCGCGACCTCGTCGTCGGCGGCGGCCTGCCGCAGAGCCGCGGCGATGGTGTCACCCCCGGCCGCAGAACTGCCCAGCGGTGACACCTGGCGGCCACCTCGGCCGCTGACGATGGGTCCGACGAGATTGACGACCGCCACCTTCCGTGCCGACTTGCGGCCAGGCAGGCTCGGAGCCGGCATGCCTGGACGGTCGGTACGCGCGTATCGAGCCAGGTACAACCGCGGCGGAGCCTCGTCGGCGTCGGCATCGCCCAGCTCGGGCGAGATGTCTTCGGCGCCGGTCATTTCGGCGATGCGCGCGTATGCCTCGTCGCGGAAACCGATCCGGTCCACCAGGTTCGCGGACACGGCGTCGTCGCGCAGCAGCGGGGCCCGGTCGGCCAGCGAATCCAACTCGGCACGCTCGATGCCGCGCGACGACGCGACCGCGTCCCACACCTGGGTGCGCAGGCTCTCGACCAGGGCGGTATCGGCCTCGCGGTGGGCCTCGGTGTAACCGTCCTGGGTGAACAGGTTCGCCGCGGACTTGTACTCCCCGCGTGCGACGAACTGCGCCTCCACGCCGGCCTTGTCGAGCGCGTCCCGCAGGAACAGCGCGTTGGTGGCGAAGCCGATCAGCCCGACGGTGCCCGACGGCTGCATCCACACCTCGCCGAATGCCGAGGCCAGATAGTACGACAGCGTTCCGGGGTAGGTCTCGGCCCACGCCAGGGACGGCTTGGCGGCGGTGAACGCCGCGATCGCCTCCCGCAGTTCCTGTACGGGTCCGGGTGGGGCGGCATCGATCTGCACCCGCGCGATCAGACCGGCGACGCGGGGATCTTCGGCGGCACGGTGCAGAGCGGCCACCACGTCGCGCAGCAGCATCGGGCGGCCCGAGCCGACGATTCCGGACAACACCGCGACCGGATCGAACCCCGCGCTCTCCGGTGGCGCATTCTGTAGATCCAGTTCCAGGATGCACCCGTTGGCGACACCCTGATGTCGCGCGGTGTCCACCTTGCGCACGAACGCCCGGACTTCGTCTACGCCGGGCACGCCGGACAGAAGAGAGAACATGGCATCGAGCCTACCGACGCCGAGGACAGGTGTTAGCGGCCCATGAACCGGGCGAACTGCGGGCAGTAGACCGCCGAGGACGCCCGCATCAGACCGACCGCCTGCTCCTTGCTCATGCCGTTGCCGGCCAGCGTCGTCACCACCCCGCGGACGGCGGGCACCGGGTTGGGATTGCCCACCAGTCCGGCGGTGAGCATGTCGCAGACGTGATGTCCGACCGCGGGCAGCTCTTCCGCGGTCGCGGCGGTCTCGATACCCAGCGTGTCGACGGCGTTGACGAACCGCTCGTCATCGGTCTGCGCGTGGGCGGTGGCGGCGCTGCCCAAGGCGAATCCGGCCACGACCAACGCGGCGGCGATCCTGCGTGTGGTGTGAATGATGACTGCTCCTCGTTGCTCGGCGTTCGAAAGTGTAATCGCCGGACCCGGCTCCGGCATTACGTGGCGCCGGAACCGAGAAACCCCCGCTCCGGCAGGCGGGGCGGGGGTTCTGCGGGTACGTCAGGTGCGGTCGATCACAGCTCGGTGGCGGTCCCACCGGCAGCGGTGATGGCTTCGCGGGCGCTGCCGCTGAACTTGTGCGCGGTGACGTTGACCTTGACGGTCAGCTTGCCGTCGCCGAGCACCTTGACCAACGTGTTCTTGCGCGCCGCGCCGGCGGCGACCAACTCGTCGACACCGATGTCGCCGCCCTGCGGGAACAGCCGGTTGATGTCGCCGACGTTGACGACCTCGTACTCGGTGCGGAACCGGTTCTTGAAGCCCTTGAGCTTGGGCAGACGCATGTGGATCGGCATCTGACCACCCTCGAACATCACGGGGACGTTCTTACGGGCCTTGGTGCCCTTGGTGCCGCGGCCTGCGGTCTTACCCTTGGAGCCTTCACCGCGGCCGACGCGGGTCTTGGGCGTCTTCTCGCCCGGCGCGGGGCGAAGGTCGTGCAGCTTGATGATCTCGCTCATCTGCTCTAGACCTCCTCAACTGTTACGAGATGGTGGACCGTCTTGATCAGCCCGCGGGTCTGCGGATTGTCCTCCCGGACCACGGACTGGCGGATCTTGCGCAGCCCGAGGGTCCGCAGGGTCTCCCGCTGCTTCCAGCGCGCACCGATGGTGCTGCGCACCTGGGTGATTTTGAGCTCTGCCATGGTTGTTACGCCGTTCCCTCACGCGCGGCGCTGGCAGCGACGGCCTCGGCTTCACGCCGGGCCTTGAGCATGCCAGCGGGCGCCACATCTTCGATGGGCAGGCCACGGCGAGCCGCGACCTCTTCGGGGCGCTGCAACAACTTCAGCGCGGCGACGGTCGCGTGCACCACGTTGATCGCGTTGTCGCTGCCCAGCGACTTGGCCAGCACGTCGTGGACGCCGGCACATTCCAACACCGCGCGGCATGCGCCGCCGGCGATGACACCGGTACCGGGGCTGGCCGGACGCAGCATGACGACGCCGGCCGCCGCCTCACCCTGCACGGGGTGGGTCACGGTGCCACCGATCAGCGGCACCCGGAAGAAGTTCTTGCGTGCTTCCTCGACGCCCTTGGCGATCGCGGCCGGAACCTCTTTGGCCTTGCCGTATCCGACCCCGACCATGCCCTTGCCGTCACCGACGATCACCAGCGCGGTGAAGCTGAACCGCCGACCGCCCTTGACGACCTTCGAGACGCGGTTGATCGTGACCACGCGCTCGAGGTAGTTGCTCTTGTCGCCGCGGTCGTCGCGGCCACCACGGCCGCCCCGATCGTCGCGGCGTCCACGACCGCCACGGTCGTCCCGGCCACCCCTGCTGTCGCGGTTGTCGCTCGAGGGCCCGCCGGCTCCTGCAGCCTGCTCGGCCATCATGCAATCCTTCCAGTCTTTGTCAGGTCAGTGTTGTTCATCAGAACTTCAGCCCACCTTCGCGGGCAGCGTCGGCCAGCGCCGCGATCCGTCCGCCATAGGTGTACCCGCCGCGGTCGAACACGACCTCGTCGATGCCGGCGGCCTTGGCGCGCTCGGCGATCAGCTGACCGACCCGCGTGCTCTGGGCCTTCTTGTCGCCATCGAGGGCGCGCACGTCGGCCTCGATCGACGAGGCCGCCGCGAGCGTCGCCCCCGCCAGGTCGTCGACGAGCTGCACATGGATGTGCCGTGACGACCGGTGCACGACCAGACGCGGCCGCTCGGCGGTGCCGGCGATCTTCTTGCGCAGCCGCGCGTGACGGCGCAGGCGGGAGACGCGGCGCGTCTCGGAGATGTTCTTGCCCACCGGCTGATGGCCGGCTGCTGCATTGTCCTTGGTTTTGGTAGCCATTGCTTACTTACCCGTCTTTCCGACCTTGCGACGGATCTGCTCGCCCTCGTAGCGGATTCCCTTGCCCTTGTAGGGATCGCTCTTGCGCAGGCGGCGGATGTTCGCCGCGATCTGGCCGACCTTCTGCTTGTCGATGCCGGAGATCGAGAACTTGGTGGGCGTCTCGACCGCGAACGTCACGCCCTCCGGAGCGGTGATCAGCACCGGATGGCTGTAGCCCAGCGCGAACTCGAGGTCGCTGCCCTTGGCCACCACGCGGTAGCCGACGCCGAAGATCTCCATCTTCGTGGTGTAGCCCTGGGTCACGCCCGTCACCAGGTTGGCGATCAGCGTGCGCGACAGGCCGTGCAGCGAACGGTTACGACGCTCGTCGTTGGGCCGGGTGACCACGATCGCGCCGTCGTCGTCACGCGAGACCGCGATGGGCTCGGCGACGTCGAGCGTCAGGGCGCCCTTGGGGCCCTTGACCGCCACGTTCTGGCCGTCGATCGTCACGTCCACCCCGGCCGGAACCGGAACCGGATTCTTTCCAATGCGAGACATGTTCTATCTACCCCTCACCACACGTAGGCGAGGACTTCGCCGCCGACGCCCTCACGGGCGGCCTGGCGGTCGGTCCTCAGACCGGACGACGTGGAAATGATGGCCACCCCGAGCCCGCCGAGCACGCGGGGCAGGTTGGTGGACTTGGCGTACACGCGCAGGCCGGGCTTGCTGACCCGGCGCAGGCCCGCGATGCTGCGTTCCCGGCTGGGGCCGTACTTCAGCTGCACCACCAGCGCCTTGCCCACGCGGGCGTCCTCGGTGTGGTAGTCGCTGATGTAGCCCTCGCTCTTGAGGATTTCGGCGATGTTGGCCTTGATCTTGCTGTGCGGCAAGGTCACTTCGTCGTGGTACGCCGAGTTGGCGTTGCGCAGACGCGTCAAGAAGTCTGCGATCGGATCCGTCATGGTCATGACAGCCGGTTCACCTTTCTCGCGGTGGTTCCTCCGTGATCCGGAGGCCTACCGCAACCTGTTGTCGGTAAGTGGTCTTGGGTAGTGCCGGCTGTCGTTACCAGCTGGACTTCGCCACGCCGGGCAGTTCGCCCGCATGTGCCATGTCGCGGAGGCAGATTCGGCACAGGCCGAACTTGCGGTACACCGCGTGCGGACGGCCGCACTTGTTGCAGCGCGTGTACGCCCGCACCTTGAACTTCGGCTTCTTGTTGGCCTTGTTGACCAGAGCCTTCTTTGCCATGTGCTCAGTTCTCCTTGAACGGGAAGCCCAGCGCCCGCAGCAGCGCACGTCCCTCGTCGTCGTTCGTCGCCGAGGTGACGACGGTGATGTCCATGCCGCGGGGCCGGTCGATCGAGTCCACGTCGATCTCGTGGAACACCGACTGCTCGGTCAGCCCGAAGGTGTAATTGCCGGTGCCGTCGAACTGCTTGGCGCTCAGGCCGCGGAAGTCGCGGATACGCGGCAGCGAGATCGAGATCAGCCGGTCCAGGAACTCCCACATCCGGTCGCCGCGCAGCGTGACGCGGGCGCCGATCGGCATCCCCTCACGCAGCTTGAACTGGGCGATCGACTTGCGGGCCCGGCGGATCTCCGGCTTCTGGCCGGTGATCAGCGCGAGATCGTTGACGGCGCCGTTGATCAGCTTGGCGTCGCGGGCGGCGTCACCGACGCCCATGTTGACGACCACCTTGGTGATGCCGGGAATCTGCATCACGTTGGCGTAGCCGAACTCCGTCTGCAAGGAGTCGCGGATCTCTTCGCGGTAGCGCTGCTTGAGGCGCGGCAGGGCCTTGGTTTCTGTGGTGGTCATGTCAGATGTCCTTGCCGTTGGTCTTGGCGATGCGGACCTTCTTGCCGGTCTCGTCGTCGACGCGGTAGCCGACGCGCGTCGGCTTGCCGTCGGAATCGAGCAGCATCACGTTGGACACCGCGATCGGCGCCTCCTGGGTGACGATGCCGCCGGAGGACGCGCCACGTTCGGTGCGCGACTCGGGGGTGTGCTTCTTGATTCGGTTGACGCCCTCGACCAGGACCTTCTCGCGGTCGGGGTAGGCCACCAGAACCTTGCCCTTGGCGCCCTTGTCCTTGCCGGAGATGACGAGCACCGTGTCGCCCTTGCGGACCTTCATCTACAACACCTCCGGGGCGAGCGAGACGATCTTCATGAAGCGCTTTTCGCGCAGTTCGCGACCGACGGGCCCGAAGATGCGGGTGCCGCGCGGGTCGTTGTCGGGCTTGATGATGACGGCGGCGTTCTCGTCGAACTTGATGTAGCTGCCGTCGGCGCGGCGGCGCTCCTTGACGGTGCGCACCACGACGGCCTTGACGACGTCGCCGCGCTTGACGTTGCCGCCGGGGATGGCGTCCTTGACCGTCGCCACGATGACATCACCGATGCCGGCGTAGCGCCGCGACGAGCCGCCGAGCACGCGGATGCACAAGATCTCCTTGGCGCCCGTGTTGTCGGCGACCTTCAGCCGCGATTCCTGCTGAATCACTGGATCTCCTCGACCTGGTTACTGTGTGCACGGCAGATACCGACCTGACGTGCGCGGTCTTGTCACTAATTCACGTCACCCCAAGAGGCACGCAGGGTTTTCTTGCAGGAAGAGAACCGAGGTCTGCCCGAGGCAACCCCCATATACTAGGTGAGCTCGGGGGATGCTCCAAATCGCCGGACTCCGGCGGCTCAGACGAGGACTCAGCCGGGCGGGACAGCGTGACGTCAGCGGAGGCCGGGGGTCTCGCGAGGGCGCGACGGTATCAGCATCGGTTCGCGCAGGTGGTGGCCGGTGCGGTCCTGGTAGGCAGCGGCGACCGCGAGCACCGTGGACACGCTGCGACCGGCGATCTGCACCCCGATCGGCATCCCGTCGGCGTCGAACCCGCACGGCACCGACACGGCCGCCCACCCACACCAGCTGAACGGCCCACACAACCTCATCAGGGTTCCGATCACCGCCGCCCGTCCCGCCTGGTCGGGATCGTAGGCACAGTCCCGCACGCGCGGCGCGGTCACCGGGGTGGTCGGCAACACCACGACGTCGACGGCGGCGCAGGATGCCTCCAGACGCCGCGCGAGCTCATCGAGTGCAGCGGTGGCCGCGGTCCGCGCCGCTGCCGGGATGGTCTCGGCGTGCCGCAGGTACCCGGCCACCTCAGCGGTGTAGCGGTCCGTCCGCTGAGGGTAGAAGTCGGCGTCCCGGTGGACTTCGAGAAAGTCGGTCAGCACGTACTGCGCGCGCGGTGCGCTCCACGCGTCGAACGGCGGAACAGAGACCGGCCGCACCTGCACACCGGCTTCCGTCATGACGGCGGCGACGGCGGCGACGGCCTCGCCGACTCCGTCCCCGAGCTCACCTGTCTGGGCACCGACGATTCCGGCGGTCAACCCGCCGACGTCAGACGCCGGCGTGCCTCGTCGTCCGCTGAGGACGGCGTAGAGCAGGGCGAGGTCGCGAGCGTCGCGCCCGATCGGTCCGCAGGTGTCCAGCCGCGGCGAGAACGCCGCGACTCCCTCGACGGGGATGTCGTCACGGCCCGGCCGTAGACCCGCCACCCCGCACAACGCCGACGGCACCCGGATGGAACCGCCGGTGTCGCTGCCCAACGCGGCCAGGCATTGCCCGGAGGCGACCGCTGCCGCGGACCCACCGCTCGATCCCCCTGGGATCTTCTCCAGATCCCACGGATTGCGGGTGGGCGGTGTGGTGACGCCATGGGCGAACTCGTGCGTGTGCGTTTTCCCGAAGATGAGTGCCCCCGCCGCGCGCAGCCGCGCGACGGCAGGGGCGTCGGCGGCTGCGGCCACCGGATCGGTGACGTTCGACCCGCATCGGGTGGGCACCCCCGCGACGTCGATGACGTCCTTCACCGCGACCGGCACCCCGTGCAGCGGCCCTCGCAGCCGACCGGCGCGCGCTTCCCGGGTGAGTTCGCGTGCCTGCGCGCGCACCGTGGCCTCGTCGACGCCGACGAACGCCCGCACCTGCGGGTCGACTGCGCGCACCCGGTGCAGACACATCTCTGCGAGTGTGTCGGCGGTCAGGCTCCCGTCTCTGATCAGGCGGGCGGCCGTGCGGACCGAGGTGGGCAGGTCGCTGCCCGTCGGCGTGTCCAGCACAGGGCGCCCGACCGAGGTCACCAGATCACCGCGGCGACAACAACACTCAGCAACAATCCGGTCACCACCGGTATGAAGAGGCGGCGCGCCAGGGTGACGACGGGGACACCGGTGAAGCCGGCCACCGCGACCAGAGAGGACCAGATGATCAGCGTGCCGCCTCCGGTCCAGCCCGCGGCGTTCTGCGCGATCGCCGCGAGTGTCGCCGTGGTCTCCGGTCCCGAGGAGTGCGACAACGCGTCGGCCAGCCCACCGGTGAACGGCAGCCCCGTCCACCCCGACCCATCCAGACCGATCAGCATGCCGACGACCAACATCGCCACCATCAGCAGGACCGGGTTGTCGGGGATGTACTGCTGCCCGCTCAGGATCAGATCGAACAGGAACGACGGCGGCTCGACGTCCTCCGGTAGCTGCATGATGCGGCCCGCGAAGTCGGAGATGCCGATCAGCACGAAGCCGGCTACCGGGATCACCACACCCATGGCCCGAAATGCCGCGACCAGGCCGTCGACGAAATGTCCTCCCGCGGCCTCGATCCGGTGTTCACCGCCGGTGGTCAGCGACACCGCGAGAGTGAGTAGCAGGGCAAGACCGCCGACCAGTGCGGCTCCGTTTCCGCTGTCCACTCCTGGTACCCAGTCGGTGAACTTCCCCATGATCATGACCACCACCAGAAGGCCGAAGGCCGCCGGCACCAGAACGGCGAACAGTCGGGTCCACGGCGGGCGGACCTCGCCAGAGCCTTGCTCGAGGTCGTCCGGACCGTATCCCAGTCCACCGTCACTCGGCCCGGGCGAGTCGGCGCCGGCGGGCGCCCGCTTGGCCAGCAGCGCCTCTCCCACCGCGGCAGGCACGCCGGCGTCGCCTCCCTCTGCTGCGACTGTCGCAGGCTCTCGGCGCACCAGGCGGCGGACACGTCCCTTACCCGGATTCCGGACGTGGAGCACGTAGGTGATCGAGACCGCGACCGCTCCCACCACCCAGCTCAGGATCAGCGCCCGGTTGGCGATCATGTCCGCAGGTACACCCGCTCCCCCGGCCGACAGTTCCGGCGCCACCCCGATCACATAATCGGAGGCGAGCGCCATGCCCTGGCCGGCGATGGCGATCGCCATCGCCGCCGCCAACGGGGAGAGCCCCACCCGAATTGCGGCGGGCAGCAAGAAGGGAGCAATGAGCGCCAACGCCGGCGTGGGCCAGAACACCATGGACAACACGTAGGTGACGGCAAAGAGAGCGAAGTAGGAGATCACGTTGTTGCGCATCAGTTTGGCCAACGGCTCCACCATCATCCGCTCAGCGCCGATGGTTTTCATCGCGCCGATCATCGCGATCACCGCCGCAAGCACGAGAAAGATGTTGAGGAACTCGGTGGTGGCCACCGCCGCTGCGCTGAAGACGCTCCCGATTCCGGTGAAGACGCTGCCCGTGTAGACCCACGTGGTCAAAAACGTCGCGAGGATCGCCGGAACGACGACACTCTTGCGGGCGACCATGAATCCGATCAGTGCCAACACACCGGCCAGATAGACCCAGTGGGCTGCCAGCAAGTTCATTCGGCGTCCTCCTGATCACCTGGCGCTGTCGCCGGTCCGATTGGCCTCAGCCACCAATGGATTCGATGAACCTACGACGACCGCTGTTGACCCGCAAAGGTCATGCTGCTCGGCCTCTCCGCCGTGTCCTGTGCATCGTGCACCGATTCTGCTGAAATCGCATCGCAATCAACCGCTTCTGCTATAGGCACGTCAGGTGACCACAGCGCAGACGAGTTCGACCTCGACCGGCGCGCCGGAGGGCAATGCGCACACCCCGATGGCGCTACGGGCAGGCCGACCGACGTCGCCGAGTTCGTCGACCAACACTGCGGACGCCCCGTCGGCCACTGCCGACAGAGCCGTGAAATCCGCTGTGCACGCGATGAACACCGTCATCTTCAGACACCGCAGCGCGGCGCCGCTGGGCGTCGCCGACCGAGCAGCGACCAGAGCGTTGCCTGCCGCCAACCCGGCCGCAACCCGCGCCTGATCCGGGTCCAGCCCCTCCCCGACCGCGCCGGTGAACGCGAGTACGCCGTCGCGTCGCGGCGTCATGCCCGCGGTGTAGACGACACCGTCGTGCAGCACCGCCGGCACGTAGTCACCCTGCGGGCGCGGGACCCGACCCTCAGTCGACACCGAGCGCGACCCCCTCCTGCCGCGGGTCCGCGGCACCCGAGAGCACACCTCGTTCGTCGAGCGAGATGATCTGGGCACTGCCGCCGGCGTCGAGCGCACCCTGGGCGACCACTCGGTGCCCCCAGGACGCCAGCTCGGATCGGACCGCGTCCGGGACCGTGTCCTCGATACGCAGCTCCTCGGTCGCCCCGACCACGTCGGCGTCGGAACCGGGGAACACGGTGAAGCGCGGCGCGGACACCGCCTCCGCGGGATCGAGTCCGTGATCGAGCAGGTGCGAGATCAGCTGCATGTTCCATTGCACCTGCCCATCGCCACCGGGGGTGTTCCCCGCATGCAACAGGGCGCCGGCGTCGTCGGTGACGACCCAGGCGTTGAGGGTGTGCAGTGGCTTGCGCCGCGGCGCCACCTCGTTGGGATGACCGGGGATCAGATAGGCACCACGGCCCAAGCGGTTGTTGAGGACCACCCCGGTACCGGGCACGGTGAACTTGGCGCCGAACGTGAACGCCAGCGAATGGATGAAGCTGACCGCGCGACCGTCGGCGTCGACGGCCACCGTGGAGGTGGTGTCGCCGATCCCGACATCGACCGGTGTCCGCTGCTCGCAACGGCTTTCCAGGTCCCGGCGCTGGAGGTCCAGGCGTTCGGGCTGCAGCACATAGCGCGCACCGTCGTTGTCGGCGCCACAGAGCGCCAGGCGGTCGGCGAAGCTCAGCCTGGCCGAACGCGCCAACCAGTCGATCGCCTCGGCGGTCATCCAGCCGTGGAAACCGACGACCCCGTCGCACAGCGCGGCCTGCTGCAACACCATCCAGCCCGGTGTCGGCAGCGGTGTCTGGTGCACGACCGCCCCGGCGTAGCGTCCGGACACCGCCGGTTCGGCGGCGACGTGCGCGCCTGCGGCCCACTCGGACCCGCTGAACGGCGCGCCCCCGGCCTGCAATGCCGCCACCGCGCGCTCGGCGAACCCACCGGTGTAGAAACCGCCCGGGTCGCGGGCGAGTTCGCGAATGGTCCGCGCCAACTCGCTCTGCGCCAACCGGGTTCCGACATGTGGCGGTCGTGCCGCCGGGGCGTAGACCGATTTCAGATCGGGGTCGGCGCACACCGCCGTCAGAGCCGTGGTGACGTCGCCGGCGGTTCGCGCCGAACACGGCAGACCGCTCTCGGCGGTGCGCGCGGCGGGCTCCCACAACTGTTCCAGCGGCCACGTGGCGCCTTCGGTGTGCAGACGTGCCAGCGCCGCAGGTGCGCCGGGTACCGCGACGGCCAGTGCGCCGTCCAGCGGGATCGCGGAGAACCCTCTGTCGGTGTAGAAGTCGGGAGTTCCGCCGTCGGGGCCGTAGCCGGAGCCGTTGACGGTCCAGACCCGGCCGTCGGGTTCCCGCACCACCGCGAACGCGTCCCCGCCGATGCCGCACTGCCCGGGTAGCGTCAGCCAGGTCAACGCCGCCATCGCGAGCGTCGCGTCGACGGCGTTGCCACCGTCGGCCAGTACCCGCGCCCCGGCCAGGCTCGCGGCCGGATGGCTGCTGCTGACCATGCCACCGGCCGACAGGGCCGGCGGCCGCCGCGTGTCCATCAGGCTCCTCGACGGGCCCGCCGGGTGGGACCGGCAGGCATCTGACCCGGTTCGACGCCGACGAAGATCTCGCCGTCGCGCTCCTGCACCGGGAACGTCTGGATGGGCTCGGTGGCCGGCGGGCTGATGGGTTCACCGGTCTCGAGGTCGAACGCGCTTCCGTGGCAGGAGCATCCGATGCCGTCGTCACGCAGCTTGCCCGACGACAGCAGACAGTCCAGGTGGGTGCAGTAGTTGGAGGTGGCGTAGGCCTTGCCGTTCAGTCGCGCCACCGCGAACTCGTGCTCACCGGCATAGAACCGCCGCACGATCCCCTCGGGCACCTGACCTGATCGCGCCACACGAACGAATTCCATTGTCATACTCCGTTTTTCTGTAGTGGTCGATCAACTCGCGGAATTGAGGTACACGGTCTTCTCGGTGAGGTAGAACTCCATCATCGACGGCCCGGCCTGTTCTTTGAACGTCGCGGTGGACGACGCCTTGTAGCCGCCGAAGGGCGCATTCATCGCCATCCCCGTCGTAGGCTGGTTGACCTTGACCAGACCGGTGCGTGACTCCCGCACGAACGTCTGCGCGACGGCCAGGTCGCCGGTGATGATCGACGCCGAGAGCCCGTACTCGGTGGCATTGGCCAATTCGATGGCCTCGCGCAGCGATTCGGCCCGCTGGAACGCCAGCAACGGCCCGAACACCTCCTCGGTGACGATCCGCATGCTCGGCGTGGTGTCGGTGAAGACTGTCGGCTGTGCGAAGAATCCGCCGTCGTGGCCGGGCACGTCGACGGTGGATCCGCCGCAGCGCAGGCGTGCTCCCTCGGTCGTGCCGATCTGCACGTAGCTGACGAACTTCTCGAGCTGCTCGGCGCTGGCCAGGGCACCCATGTCGATGCCGGCCTGCACCCCGGGGCCGACG
>CAXEZH010000157.1:0-33948 GCA_964000695.1 uncultured Mycolicibacterium sp.
CACCGGGACATGCCGCCCGCGGTGAACTGCTCGGTCAGCCGGTAGGTGGTCGCCGCATACGGATACACGTGGGCGCCTTGCTCGTCGGCGGCCGGCGCGTATCGGTTGTTGGCGTGTGAGAACACCATGCGGGCCGGGTTGCGGGCTTGCTGCGGGTACAGCGCGTTACCGACCGGTGAGTCCTGCGGTTCGTAGTGGGTGGGCAGCGGGCCGTCGGCCAATCCGGACGGGACGTAGAGCCAGGCCTTGCCGTCGGCCTGCATGATGAACGGATCGATGCCCGACAGCGCGTCGACGCCGGCCGCGCCCTCGCCGGGCCGGTAGTCGGGTGCCTTGTCGGCTTGGAAATCCGGGACGTCCAGCCCGGTCCAGGTCTGCTGCTCGTCGTCCCACCAGACCAGCTTCTTGCGCTCGCTCCACGGTGTCCCGTCGGGTTTGGCCGAGCACCGGTTGTAGAGGATGCGCCGGTTGTCCGGCCACGCCCAGGCCCATTCCAGCGCCACCCAGTCCTGCTCGGTGTGAGGCTTGCGCCGGGCGGCCTGGTTGACGCCGTCCTTGCGCACCCCGCAGTAGATCCAGCAGCCGCACGTCGTCGACCCGTCGTTGCGCAGCTGGGTGTAGCTGGACAGCGGTTCGCCGTCGGCGTCGAAGCCGTTGATCTCGGCCAGCACCGCGTCGGCGTCCGGTTCGGCGGTCTCGCCCAGTGTCGGGTAGTCCCACGTCAGGTCGAGGATCGGGCGGTCCCTGGGATCGGTTGAGCCAGCGAGCTTCTCGCGGATGATGCGGCCCAGGTGGTACATGAACCACAGATCGCTGCGGGCATCGCCGCCGGGCTCGACGGCCTGGTCGTGCCATTGCAACAGCCGGTTGGTGTTGGTGAAGCTGCCCGACTTCTCGGTGTGCGACGCCGCCGGGAAGAAGAACACCTCGGTATCGTTGTCGGCGGTGCGGATCTCCCCGGACTCCACCTCGTGGCCGTCCTTCCACCACGTCGCGCTCTCGATCAGCGAGAAGTCGCGCACCACCAGCCAGTCCAGGTTCGCCATGCCCAGCCGCTGCAGCTTGGCGTTGGCCGAGCCGACCGCCGGGTTCTCGCCGAGCAGGAAGTAGCCCTTGCACCGGCCCTCGAGTTGTTCGAACACGGTGTCGTAGGTGCTGTGCGAGCCGGTGAGCCGCGGCAGATAGTCGAAGCAGTAGTCGTTGTCGGCCGTGGCGGCATCACCCCACCACGCCTTGAGCAGACTGACCAGGTAGTCGTCCATGTTGGCCCAGAAGCCGATTCGCGCGCCGTTCTCCTCGACGAAGCCCGCGCGGCTCTGCTCGGGCATCGCGTACGGCATCGGGATGTATCCCGGAAGCAGGTTGAACAGGGTGGGGATGTCGCTGGAGCCCTGGATACTGGCGTGCCCGCGCAGCGCCTGGATGCCGCCGCCGGGGCGGCCCATGTTGCCCAGCAGCAACTGCAACACCGATGCGGCGCGGATGAATTGGCTGCCGGTGCTGTGCTGGGTCCAGCCGACGGCGTAGACGAACTCGCTGGTGCGTTCGGGCCCGGAGTTCTCGGTCAGGTGCCGGCACACCTCGGCGAAGGTCTCCGGGGGGATCCCGCAGACCTGGTGCACCATCTCAGGGGTGTAGCGGGCGTAGTGCCGTTTGAGGATCTGGAACACGCAACGGGGATGCTGCAGCGTCTCGTCGCGTTCGAGCTTGCCCTCCATCGGCGCGCCGCCCATGCCGTGCTGCTCACCGCGACCGGCCGCCCGGACGTCCTTCTTGTCCGACCCACTCGACGTGTCCTTCGCCCCCGAGCCGTGGGACTGGTCCGACCCTTCGCTCCTGTCAGGCCGACCAGTGCCGCGGCCCCGCTTGCCCGAGGCCGAGGCGACGTGCATCCCCTCGTACTGCCATTCGGCGGTCTTGTAGTTGCGCGCGTCGGGTTCGAAACCGGAGAACAACCCGTCGAGGTCCTCGGTGTCGGCGAAGTCGTCGTCGACGATCGTGGCCGCGTTGGTGTAGTTGACGACGAACTCGTGGAACACCTTGTCCTCGGCGAGGACGTGGTTGATGATCCCGCCGAGGAACGCGACATCGGTGCCGGCGCGGATCGGCACGTGCAGGTCGGCCAGTGCGCTGGTGCGGGTGAAGCGGGGGTCGACGTGGATCACCACCGCGCCGCGCGCCTTGGCCTCCATGACCCATTGGAAGCCGACCGGATGGCATTCGGCGAAGTTCGAGCCCTCGATGATGATGCAGTCGGCGTGCTGCAGATCCTGCATGAACGTGGTGGCGCCGCCCCGCCCGAAGGAGGTGCCCAGCCCGACCACGGTGGAGCTGTGGCACACCCGCGCCTGATTCTCGATCTGCACCACGCCCAGGGCGGTGAACAGCTTCTTGATCAGGTAGTTCTCTTCGTTGTCCAGCGTCGCGCCGCCCAGGCTCGCGATGCCCATGGTGCGCGCGGTTCGGCTGCCGTCGACCTCCTCCTGCCAGTTGTCCCCGCGGGTGGCTATCACCCGGTCGGCCACCATGTCCATGGCCTTCGCCAGGCTGATCGGCTGCCAGTCCGCTGCGCCCGGCGGGCGGTAGAGCACCTGATGGCGCCGCGATTCTCCGGTGGTCAGCTGCAGGCTGGCCGCGCCTTTGGGGCAGAGGCGTCCCCGGCTGACCGGAGAGTCGGGGTTGCCCTCGATCTGGACGACCTTCTCGTCCTTGACGAAGACCTTCTGCGAGCAGCCCACGCCGCAGTACGGGCACACCGAGGTGACGACGCGGTCAGCGGTCGCGGTGCGCGGCTGCAGCTGCGCGCTGTGCCGCGACTGCACCGACGACGCCCTGCCCAGCGGGTCGGTACCCGTCAGCTGCCGGTAGACCGGCCACTCCGTGATCCACTGACGCACTCCCACCGCGGCTCCTCGCGTTCGTCGAACCAGACGCTGCAGCGCTACCCGGTCTGACCGCTGCCAAACGTGGCGTCACGCGCGCGGCGCGATGTCGGGCATCGCGGTGATCCCGAAATGGGTGTCCAAAACCCGCCGGGCGGCGTGCACGCCGGGCATGCCGTGGACGCCGGGCCCGGGCGGAGTCGAGGCCGAGCACAGGTAGACGTTGGGCAGCGAGGTGCGGTAGGGGTTCCAGCGCGGCACCGGGCGGGCCAGGATGCGGTACATCGAGACCTGCCCTGCGGCGATGTCCCCGCCGACGTAGTTGGCGTTGTGGGCCGACATCTCGCTGGCGGGGATGCAGCGGGACCCGACCACGAGGTCGCGGAAGCCCGGCGCGAATCGCTCGATCTGCTCTGTCGCGATGTCGGTGATGTCGCGGGTCGACCCGTTGGGCACATGGGCGTACGTCCACAGTGGCCGATGACCGTCGGCCCCGAGCCGCGACGGGTCGACGACGGTGGGCTGGCTGGTCAACATCACCGGGGTGCGGCTGTGCCGGCCGGCGCTGGTTTCCCGTTCCGCGTGGGCCATCTGGGCCCGGGTGCCGCCCAGGTGTACGGTCCCGGCGGCGGCGACCCGCGGATCGGCCCACGGAACCGGCTCGCGCAGAACGAAATCCACTTTGGCGACGCCGTTGTTGGGGGTGAACCGGCTCAGCGCCCGGCGGTACCGCGGCGACAACATGTCACCGAAAACGCGGCTCAGCGTCCACGGCGAAGTGTCGAACAGGTAGGTGCGCGCGGGGGGAAGGTCGGCGGTGTGCTGCACCCGGTAGTCGCACTGGACCGTGGCTCCGCGTGCCCGCAGGTCGGCGACCAGCGCGTCGGTGATCGCCTTGCTGCCGCCGACGGGGATCGGCCAGCCCCGGGAATGGGCCAGGGTGCCCAGCAGCAGCGCGGTCGCCGCGCCGGCCAGCGACGGGATCGGCGTGTTGGCGTGCGCGCCGACGCCGCTGAGCAGCGCTCCGCAGGCCGGTGCGTCGGTCAGCTTGTCCCACAACGGCGTTCCGAGCGTCAGCGCGGTCGCACCCAGCGCGGCGACGGCGCCGAGTCCGCGCGGGCGCAACGCCGAGGCCGGGACGCTGCGCACATCGGACAGGCCGATGTCGCGGACCGTGTCGGCGCCGCGCACCAGCGGCGTCAGGATGCGGCGGTACAGCCGGCCGTCGCGGGAGCCGAGTTCGCGCACGGTGCGGTCCAGGTCGCGGTAGGCGACGGCGGCGGGCTTGTCGTCCAGCGGATGGGCGTAGGAGGCTTCGGGGTAGCCGAACTCCACACCGCGGGCAGCGAGGTCGAACTGCTCGAAGAACGGTGAGGCCACCGCCATCGGGTGCACGGCCGAACACAGGTCGTGCCACAGCGGCGCCCCGAGGTCGAGGAGTTGCGTCCGGCAGCCGCCGCCCGGTTCGGGCTCGGCCTCCAGGACCGTCACCGACAGGCCGGCCGCCGCGCACACCACGGCGGCCGCCAGACCGTTCGGACCCGAACCCACCACGACGACGTCGACCGAAGACACCCGGCGAGGGTTCCTCGCACACCCGTCGTCAAACCCTGAGTCGTCGAACCCCCAGTCGTCTCGCGCGGGGGTCAGCCCTGGGCGAGCACCGCCACGGGTTGCCACTTCTCCCAGTTCGCCAACCGGCTCTCGTAATCGGCTCGGGCCAGCTCCAGCGGAAGCTCGCCGAAGAACGCGCGCAGCGGAGGCTCGGCGGCGTCGACGAGCTCGAGCACCGCCGCCGCCGACGCTTTCGGGTCGCCCGGGCGCGCCGAGCGCGAGGCGCGCCACTGCTCGGAGCGCTCGTGCGCCTCGGCATAGTCGGGCAGCGGGGTCGCGCGTTTGGCCGACGGACCGGCCCAGTCGGTGGCGAACCCGCCCGGCTCGATGAGCGTGACGTGCACGCCGAACTCTGCCACCTCCTGGGCCAACGCCTGCGAGAAGCCCTCCAGCGCCCACTTCGACGCGTGGTAGATGCCCACGTTGGGGAACGCGGTGATCCCGCCGATCGAGGACACCTGCAGGATGTGGCCGCTGCGCTGGGCGCGCAGATAGGGCAGCGCGGCCTGGGTGATCCACAGCGCCCCGAACACGTTGGTCTCGATCTGGGCCCGCGCCTCGTCCTCGGAGAGTTCCTCGACGAAACCGAACTGCCCGTAACCGGCGTTGTTGACCACGATGTCCAGGCGCCCGAAGTGATCGTGGACGGCCTTGACGGCGGCGAAGTCGGCGTCGCGGTCGGTGACGTCGAGCTGGATGGGTAGCAACGCGTCGCCGTGTTCGGCGGCGAGATCGTCGAGCGTGGCGACGTCGCGCGCGGTGGCGGCCACCTTGTCGCCGCGTTCGAGCGCCGCAATCGCCCATTCGCGGCCGAAGCCGCGCGATGTTCCAGTGATGAACCAGACTTTTCCACTCATGTCCGGTTGCAATGCGCGTACCGGGTGGTCGCATTCCCGGTCTGCGAGGTGCACAGGTGAATGACAGGTGCTGATACGTTCGCCCTTGTGAACCGCGCGTCGCTGGACAAGGATCCCCGTGAGGTCGCCTCGATGTTCGACGGCGTCGCGCGGCGCTACGACCTGACCAACACGGTGCTCTCCGTGGGCCAGGACCGGTTCTGGCGGCGGGCGACGCGAGAGGCGCTGCGGATCGGCCCGGGGGAGAAGGTGCTCGACCTGGCCGCTGGGACGGCGGTGTCGACGGTGGAGCTGGCCGGCTCGGGTGCCTGGTGTGTGGCGGCGGACTTCTCGGTGGGCATGCTCGCGGCCGGACAGGCCCGCGCGGTGCCGAAGGTGGCGGGCGACGCGACCCGGCTGCCGTTCGCCGACGAGGTGTTCGACGCGGTGACGATCAGCTTCGGCTTGCGCAACGTCGTCGACCACGAGGCCGGGCTGCGGGAGATGGCGCGGGTGACCCGCCGCGGCGGGCGGCTGGTGGTGTGTGAGTTCTCCACGCCGACCAACGGGCTGTTCGCCACGGTGTACAAGGAGTACCTGATGCGGGCGCTGCCGCGCATCGCCCGCACGGTGTCGTCGAACCCGGAGGCCTATGTGTACTTGGCCGAGTCGATCCGGGCCTGGCCGGACCAGGCGCAGCTGGCCCGTCGCATCGAGGCGGCCGGCTGGACGGACGTGCGGTGGCGCAACCTCACCGGCGGCATCGTCGCCCTGCACGCCGCCACTAAACCCTGAGTTCCGCGAGCGCACGGGTCTGCACGCCGACACGCCGCCTCAGGCGTACATTCGGCGCGCGTTCGCGGCTGGCGAAAGCGCTCTCACCGCTCGCGGACGGCGCTACCGTCACCTTCATGCCGCACGGACGCCTCGCCGACCCCCACGCCACGCTGGGCACCGACCCACGCGCCGATCCCCGGATGGTGGAGGTGTTCCGCCGTTTCGGCCTGGACGGCCGCTTTCCATCGAGCGGGCTGACCCCGGAATCCCCGGAAGACGAGCGGCATGCGTTCGCCGCGATGAGCGAGCAGGCCATCGGCGCTATCTTCGACTCGATCGCCGAGGACCTCGGGCGTCCTGACGGCGTCACGACCACCACGACCGAGTGCACCGGCGTCGACGGCAACACCGTCACGCTGTTCGTGAGTCGGCCGGCGAATGCGGACGGTGCGCTGCCCGCGGTGGTGCATCTGCACGGCGGCGGCATGGCGATCGCGTCCGCCGCCGATCCTGCGTATGCGGGGCTGCGGGAACACCTCGCCGCGACGGGGCTGGTGGTCATCGGCGTCGAATTTCGTAACTCCAGCGCCAAATTGGGCGCGCACCCCTATCCGGCCGGGCTCAACGACTGTGCTTCCGCCGCCAGGTGGGTGGCGGCGCACGGCGGTGAACTCGGGGTCAGCCATCTCATCGTCTCGGGCGAGTCCGGTGGCGGGAACCTCACATTGACGTTGGCGCACAAGGCCAAACGTGAAGGCTGGATCGGCGAGGTCGCGGGCTTCTATGCGCAGTGCCCGTTCATCTCGAACCGCTGGCTCGACGCGTGCGAGGACCTGCCGTCACTGGAGGAGAACGACGGCTACTTCATCAGCCGTGAGCAGGCGGCGCTGCTCGGCTCGCTCTACGACCCGGACGGTGCGTACGGCGACGACGCGACGTGCTGGGCAGCGGCGGCCACCGATGATGAGCTCAGTGGCCTTCCCCCGCATGTTATTTCGGTCAACGAGCTCGATCCGCTTCGCGACGAAGGCCTGCAGTACTACCGCAGACTGGTGCGCGCCGGGGTGCCCGCGGTCGGCCGCGTGGTGGCCGGCACCTGTCACGGCGGTGATCTGCTGTTCGGGGCCGCGATGCCCGACGTGTTCGGGGCCACCCTCCGCGACCTGAGCGGCTTCGCCTACTCGCTCGGCTGATCCACACCCGTCGCTCCCGGTGTCTGCCCGCAGCGTCCCTACGGCGAGCCTGCGTGTCCGAGACCAACCCCGCCGCGCTCGACACCGGATTCGCGCACGTTTATCGCCGCGCCGGGGAAGCTAGTGCCACAACTGTTCCGAGGCGGCGCCGACGTGGTCGTCGTGGATCTGCTGGAAGTTGCGTCCCCCACGCCCGAAAGTGGCGACGACGGCAGCCGGCGCTTGCGATTCGAGGACGGGGTGTTCCCGCCACACGCACCGCCGGACATGGACGAGGTCGACGGACTCGCCGCCCGCGTCGTAGAAGTAGGGCCCGGCGAGGCGCCCCAGCCAGTAGAGCCCGTCGCCATCGCGGGTCCACACCAACGACCCGTCCGGTGCCGCGGCGAACCGGTCGACGCGCCGGGCGAACCGTTCGGAGGCCTGCGGGGACGGGTCGTCGCCGAACCCGCACAGCCCATGCGTCAGCGCCCGATCGATGGCGGGCTGCGCGTCGAGGTCCTCACGCCGCGACCGCATCGGCGCGCGATACACGGACGTCACGTGAACGGGCGGCGGGCGTCGATGCGACCCGACAGCCGGCCCGCGCCGCGCCACACCCGGGCGATCATGTCGTCGTCCTCGTCGGTGACGAAGTTGCCCATCACCCGCACCGCGAGCTTCATCAGGGCCGACGAACGCATCGCCAGCGGGCCCGTCGCCGGAAGAAACCGGGGGAAGGTCAGCAGCAGCGCCAACCGCCGCGCGATGGAGAACCCCCGCGCATAGTGCGACTCCAAGACGGCCGGCCACACCCGCGAATAGTCGCCGCTGCCGAGCAGGTCCGCAGCCAGCCGCCCGGTTTCCAGGCCGTAGTCGATACCCTCGCCGTTGAGCGGGTTCACGCACGCCGCGGCGTCGCCGATCAGCATCCAGTTCGGCCCGGCGACCCCCGAGACCGCGCCGCCCATCGGCAGTAGCGCCGAAAGCCCCGCCCGCGGTTCCCCGGAGAAGCCCCACTCGTCGCGGTGCAGTCCGGCGTAGTAGCTCATCAGCGGCCGCAGCCCCGCCTCGGCGGGGCGCTTCGACGTGGCGAGGGCCCCCACCCCGATGTTCACCTCACCGTTGCCCAGCGGGAAGATCCAGCCGTAACCGGGCAGCACCTCGCCGGCCGGGGAGCGCAACTCCAGGTGCGAGGTGATCCACGGTTCGTCGCTGCGGGGCGTCGCGATGTACCCGCGGATCGCGACGCCGTACACGGTCTCGCGGTGCCACTGCCGTCCGAGTTCTCGGCCCAGCGTCGAGCGCGCCCCGTCGGCCACGATCAGGTCGGTGCACGTCACCTCCGTGCCGTCGTCGAGCACCACCGCGGCCACCCGTCCTGACGGGCCATGCTGCACACCAACGGCTTTCGCTCCCAGGCGCATGGTGGCGCCGTCCTCGGCGGCGACCTGGCGGATCCGGTCGTCGAGTTCGGTGCGCGGCACCGCGCTGCTGGTCGGCGGGAACGACGGGCCCGGCCACGCGATCTCCACGTCGGCGCCGAACCCTGACATGCGCAGCCCGCGGTGGGCGATCTTGCCGTCCAGCCAGGGGCCGAGTCCCAGCCGCTGCAGCTCGGCGACCGCGCGCGGGGTCAGCCCGTCACCGCACGCCTTGTCGCGCGGGAACTGCGCGGAGTCGATGACCAGGACGTCGCGACCGGCTCGGGCCGCCCAGGCCGCGGCCGATGAACCGGCCGGTCCGGCTCCGACGACGACCACATCAGCGCTCGACTCCATGGCTCCCAGTATGTTGGCAGTGTGAGGACACCGGCGACCGTGGTGGCGGGAGTGGACTTCGGGGATGCCCAGTTCGCCCAGGATGTTCGTGACGGCGTCGCCCGCATCGAGACGCTGATGTCCGATGAGCTGGGCAGAGCCGACGCCTTGATGGCCGAAGCCGTGCAGCACCTGTTCCAGGCCGGAGGTAAGCGCTTCCGCCCGCTGTTCACCGTCCTGTCCGCGCAGCTCGGCCCTGAACCCGACGCCTGGCAGGTCAGCGTGGCCGGCGCGGTGATCGAGCTGGTGCACCTGGCGACGCTCTACCACGACGACGTGATGGACGAGGCGCAGATGCGACGCGGCGCGACCAGCGCCAACGCCCGCTGGGGCAACAACATCGCCATCCTGGCCGGTGACTACCTGTTCGCGACCGCGTCGCGACTGGTCTCGCGGCTGGGCCCGGACGCCGTGCGGGTGATCGCAGACACGTTCGCGCTGCTGGTCACCGGACAGATGCGGGAAACGCGGGGAGCGGCCGACCAGGTCGATTCGGTCGAGCACTACCTCAAGGTGGTCTACGAGAAGACGGCGTGCCTGATCGCGGCGTCGGGCCGGTTCGGGGCGACGTTCTCGGGCGCCGACGAGGTCCAGGTGGAGCGGTTGGCGCGGCTCGGCGGCATCGTCGGCACGGCGTTCCAGATCTCCGACGACATCATCGACATCGACAGCGACGCCGACGAGTCGGGCAAGGTCCCGGGCACCGACCTTCGGGAAGGGGTGCACACGTTGCCGGTGCTGTACGCGCTGCGTGAGACGGGTCCCGGCGCCGACCGGTTGCGCGCGCTGCTGGCCGCGCCGGTCGAGGACGACGACGACGTCGCCGAGGCCCTGGCCCTGTTGCGTTCCTCACAGGGCATCGCGATGGCCAAGGACACCGTGGCCCGCTACGCCCAGCAGGCCCGCGACGAGCTGGCGCACCTGCCGGATGGGCCGGGGCGGCAGGCGCTGGCCACGCTGGTGGACTACACCATCAATCGGCACGGCTGAACCGGCGGAACCCGCGCCGCCGGTCCGGGCGTTGACTGATCGAGGACTCTGACAGGTTCGATGAGTCGGCTGCTTTGAAGGAGGCAAGCACGGTGACGTGGCATCCGCATGCCAACAGGTTCAAGACGTTCCTGTTGCTGGTGGTGTTCTCGGGTCTGATCGTCGGTGTGGGCGCCATGTTCGGGCGCAACATCATGTTCCTGGCGGTGTTGTTCGCCGTGGGCATGAACGCCTACGTCTACTTCAACAGCGACAAGCTGGCACTTCGCGCCATGCACGCGCAGCCGGTCAGCGAGATGCAGGCGCCGGTGATGTACAAGATCGTGCGCGAGCTGGCCACCACCGCGCGCCAGCCGATGCCGCGGCTGTACATCAGTGACACCGCGGCGCCGAACGCGTTCGCCACGGGCCGTAACCCGCGCAACGCGGCGGTGTGTTGCACGACGGGCATTCTGCAGTTGCTCAACGAGCGCGAGCTGCGCGCGGTGCTGGGCCACGAGCTCTCGCACGTGTACAACCGCGACATCCTGATCTCGTGTGTGGCCGGGGCGATGGCGTCGGTGATCACCGCGCTGGCCAACCTCGCGTTCTTCGCCTCGATGTTCGGCGGCAACCGCGACGGGGGAACGAATCCTTTTGCGATCCTCCTGGTTTCGTTGCTCGGTCCGATCGCGGCGACGGTCATCAAGCTGGCGGTGTCGCGGTCGCGCGAGTACCAGGCCGACCAGTCCGGTGCCGAGCTGACCGGTGACCCGCTGGCGCTGGCCAGCGCGCTGCGCAAGATCAGCGTCGGCGTCGAGCGGGCGCCCCTTCCGCCGGAGCCGCAGCTGGCCGACCAGGCGCACCTGATGATCGCCAACCCGTTCCGCGCGGGGGAGAAGATCGGCAAGTTGTTCTCCACCCACCCGCCGGTCGCCGATCGCATCGCGCGGCTGGAGGCGATGGCCGGGCCGGGAGACTATCGGAGCCCCGACCGCTACTAGCGAATTCGGCGCGAAAGTCGACACTCGAGGTGCTCTACCGCGCCCGATCCGCTTAAGGTGTGCGACGTGCTGACCAGAATGCTGTCCGGTGTTGCGGCCGCGGGTGCGTTCGGCCTCGCCGTACCCGGCCTCGCCGTCGCCCAGCCCGGCCCGCTGCCGAACATCAACGCCCTGCCGCCGGTGAATCCGGCCGAGTTCGCGGTCAACGAGGGGACGTCGTACTCGTTCGGCGCGCCGGGCGGCGTGACGTGCGTGATGGATCGGCGCACCGGCGGCTACGGCTGCAGCGGTCCGCTGCCTGCGGCTCCGAACGGCGCGAACATGGTGTCCGGCTACGCGCAGGGCAGCCCTGGTTTCGCGGTGTCGGACCGGCCGATGTACGGCGCGATCGAGAATCCGCGTCCGCTGCCGCCGAACACCCGGATGAGTTTTCAGACGGTCAGTTGCGGCACCGACGGCGTCGTGACGTCCTGCGTGAACACCCTCGACCAGTCCGGGTTCGTGCTCAGCCCGGCGGGCAGCTTCACGTTCTGAAACACTGCTGGCCCCGTCGGCGACATCTAGTCTGTGATGGTGCTGCGCAGAATCCTGGTAGGCATGCTGGTCGCTCCGGCATGTGTGGCCGCGTTGCCCGGCTTGGCGGCGGCTCAACCCCCGCCCCCGCCTCCGCCGCCACCCCCGCCGAACGTCAACGCGTGGGCGCCGGCCAACCCGCAGGAATACGCGGTGCTCGACGGCACGGCCTATGCGTTCACCGCCGGTCCGCTGACCTGCATGCTGCAGCGTTCCGGCGGTTATGGATGCCAGGGTCCGCTGCCGGGGGCGCCGGAAGGCGCCAACGTCATCAGCGGCGCGGCGGGTGGGGGGCCCGGCTTCGGCTCGACGCCGCGGCCGATCTTCGAGGGTGAGGTCAACGCGCTGCCGCCGAACACGCGGCTGAGCTTCGGCACCGTCAGCTGCGGCACCGACGGCGCGACGACAGCGTGTGTGGACAGCCGCAACCAGGCCGGTTTCGTCGTGGCCCCGGATGCGTCGTGGGTCAACGCCGTCAATCCGCTGCTGGTGCGGCCCGAGGGCACCAACCCGTACTTCAACTAGGGAGCCGGACCCACGGCTCAGAAGCCCGGCTCAGAAACCTGAGCCGAGCACCTCGTGGCCGGGCTTTTCCACCATCAGCCCGCGGTAGGCCTGCTCGACGGTCGATCCGTGGTTGACCACCCCGTCGACCTCGCGCGCGATCGGCATCGTGATGCCGCACTTGTCGGCGAACTCCATGATGACGCTGGAGGCTTTGACGCCCTCGGCCACCTGGTTCATCGACGCGATGATCTCGTCGATCGGCTTGCCGGCGCCCAGCTGTTCGCCGACGTGGCGGTTGCGGCTGCGCTGGCTGGTGCAGGTGACGATCAGATCGCCCATGCCGGCCAGCCCGGCGAAGGTGTCCCGGTGCCCGCCGAGCGCTTCACCCATCTTGGACATCTCGCGCACCGCACGGGCCATCACCATGGCTCGGGTGTTCTCCCCGATGCCCAGCGAATAGCCCATGCCCACGGCGATCGCGTACACGTTCTTCAACGCGCCGGCCATCTCGACGCCGACGACGTCGTCGGTGGTGTAGGTCCGGAACCGCTTGGTGCGGAACAACCCGCCGAGGTGAGCGGCCAGATGGGGGTCGGGCATGGCCAGCACCGCCGCTGCGGCGTAACCCTCGGCGACCTCGCGGGCAATGTTCGGCCCGGCCAGGATTCCGGCCGGGTGACCGGGCAGCACCTCGTCGACGATCTGGCTCATCCGGTAGTTGGTGCCCTGCTCGAGGCCCTTGACCAGCGACACCACCGGCACCCACGGGCGCAGTTCGCGGGCCAGTTCGGTCAGCACGTTGCGGAATCCGTGTGACGGCACCCCCATGACGATGACGTCGGCGCATTCGGCGGCTTCGGAGAAGTCGGTGGTGGCGCGCAGGGTGTGCGCCAGTTCGACCTCGTCGCCGAGGTACTTCGAATTGCGGTGGTTCTGGTTGATGTCGTCGGCGGTCTCCTGCGAGCGCACCCACTGCAGCGTCGGGCCGCGCCGGGCGCAGATGGAGGCCACGGTGGTGCCCCAGGATCCGCCCCCGAGGACGACGACTTTGGGTTCGCGCTGTGCAGGTGCCATGGCGATCAGATTAGGACTGCGCGGGCGCACCGAGGGGGGCTTTCGCCGTGCCGGTGTGAGTGCGCGGGCAACGCCTGACATTCTCGGGCATCTTGATGCTCAGTCCTGAGGCTAATGTGGCGATGTGCGCACGACCATCCGCATCGATGACGCGCTGTACCGCGAAGTGAAGGAGCGCGCGGCCCGGTCCGGCCGCACGGTGGCGGCGGTGCTCGAGGACGCGGTGCGTCGCGGGCTCAACCCGGCCGACCGGGGTGCACGGAGCCCGTTCGTGGTGCAGGCGAGCGGCAGCGGCGGGTTGCGACCCGGCGTGGACCTCGCCTCGAATGCCGGGGTGTCGGACGTGATGGAGGAAGGGGACAGCTTCGGTGCGATGCGTTGACACCAACGTCCTCGTCTACGCGCACCGGTCCGATCTCGTCGAGCACAACGACTATCGGGAAATACTCGAGATCTGGGCCAACGACGATGAACCCCTTGGTGTCCCAGACGTGGTGCTGAGCGGTTTCGTGCGGATCATGACCAACCGGCGGGTTTTTCGTGAGCCCACCAGCCCCGCAGAGGCGTGGGCGGCTGTGCAGGCGCTACGCGACGCTCCTGCGGTCGTCGCTTTGCGGCCGACAGAGCGTCACTGGGATTTGTTCCGGCAGCTCGCCACCGACATCGACGCGCGCGGCAACGACGTGCCGGACGCGTACCTGGCGGCCTACGCCCTGGAGAACAATGCGACGTTCTACAGCGCCGATCGCGGCTTCGCCCGCTTCCGCGGCATCACCTGGCGGCACCCTCTGGAGGAATGACCCCGCTCAGCGGTAGTTGACGAACTGCAGGGCGACGTCGAGGTCGGAGCCCTTGAGCAGCGAGATGACGGCCTGCAGATCGTCGCGCTTCTTGGAGCTGACCCGGATCTCCTCGCCCTGGATCTGCGCCTTGACGCCCTTGGGGCCCTCGTCACGGATGATCTTGGTGATCTTCTTGGCTTCCTCGCTGCTGATGCCCTGCTTGAGGGTGCCGGTCACCTTGAAGGTCTTGCCGCTGGCCTGCGGGTCGCCGGCGTCGAACGCCTTCATGGAGATGTCGCGGCGCACCAGCTTTTCCTTGAAGACGTCGACGGCCGCTTTCACGCGCTCCTCGGTGGAGGAGACGATCTCGATGGCCTCCTCGCCCTTCCAGGCGATGCTGGTGTCGGTGCCGCGGAAGTCGAAACGGGTGGACAGCTCCTTGGCCGCCTGGTTGAGCGCGTTGTCGACTTCCTGGCGATCGACCTTGCTGACGACGTCGAACGATGAATCCGCCATTGGACTCGTCCCTCCCTCGGTAGTTCATGGGCTCGGTAGTTCATGGGCTCGGTAGATGGTGCTTGCGTCCATCTTCACCCGTCGTGTCCGTGGGCGCGAACACCGCCCCCCACCCGCCGGTTTGTGTTGGGGGCCCACCCTCGTTGTATCTTGTAACGCGCGCTGTGCAGCGCATGTGCAGCATCCAGGCAGGTTGCCCGAGCGGCCAATGGGAGCGGACTGTAAATCCGTCGGCTTACGCCTACAGAGGTTCGAATCCTCTACCTGCCACCCTGATCAGGCCCCCTTTCGAGGGGGCTTGATTGCTTTGAGGGCGCGTCCCCTCCGCAGTAGTCGCGGCGGCACTATCGAATGCGACGCCCATGGCGTCGAGATCGTCCGGTAGCAGGTGCCCATTGCGGTCCAATCTGAGTACCGCCGTCTTGAAGCCCAGGAGCTTCTGAACCACCGTGACGTTGGCCCCGGCGCTGATGGCCAACGACGCGCATGTGTGCCGTAAGTCGTGCAGTCTCACACCTTCGCCAGCCGGGTGGCGGGTCGAGCGTTGCATCCGAGTGCTGCTGATGCCCGACGTGACCGGGGTGGCCGAGGACTTCGATTGGGAGGTGATCGGCGAGCAGGCCCAGGCGCTGCGGTTACCTGGTGACGATCGACCGAGCCTTCTACTCTCAACCTCGTGGGGAAACGGGGAGATTCGTTTGCGCGCTGGTACCTCGCACTGAGCGGGGGCAAGAAGTACGTCGTCTCGCAGGGGCTGGCGTTTGTCACGATCATGCCCGTCGCGCTGCTCGCATTGGTGGCGCTTCCACTGTTGCTGGAGTCGGACGATCAGACGGTGAACATAACGTGCGGCGACCGGCACGTCGAACGGACTTTCAGCAAAGAAGAATTCGAACTCAAATCTCGAGATCCCCAAGCTCTCGCCGTGGAGATGTGCACGACTTAGCCCGCTGACTCCCGGGAGCATAAAGATGCCACGCCCCCGTGCTCAGGTGGCAGGGCCTCCTGATCAGGCCCCCTTCCGAGGGGGCTTGATTGCTTTGAGGCCGTGGCCCGTCCCTTAGCTCCCGTGCAGGTGCAGCGCGCGGGCCGCGGCGGTGGCGATGTTCCCGCTCAACGTGACGATCGGGGGGCCGCCGCGCTGGTGGATCACGTTCGACAAGACCACCACGTAGGTGTCCGATTCGGGATCCAGCCACAGCGACGTCCCGGTGAAACCCGTATGCCCGAAACTCCCGACCGGGAAGATGTCGCCGCGCGGCGCTGAATGGGGGCTGTCGATGTCCCAGCCGAGGCCACGCTGATCCGGTCCGTCGCCCGGCTGCTGTGGCGTCGTCATCAGTTCCACGGTGGCCTGCTCCAACGGAAAGGTGCTGGGCCGGCCGGCACGTCGATCGAGCAATGCCTGCGCGTAGAGGCCGATGTCGTGCACGGTCGAGAACACCCCGGCACTGCCCGTCACGCCGCCCATCCGGCGTGCGGTCGGATCGTGGACGGTGCCGCGCAGCTGATGGCCGTAGTCGGGATTCAGGCCCGGGGTGTCTTCGTCGATGGCGGTCGGCGCGATCCGAGCCAGCAGATCGGTGCTCCAGGTGCCCGCGGCGCAGTCGTCGTCCGGACGCGAGCTCGGGTCGTAGGCGAGTGCGGTACCGCGGACCCGATACGGCCCACAGGCTTTCGCCGCGGGCAGGTAGTGGGTGTCCCGCATGCCCAGCGGGGTGAAGACGTTCCGCTGCACATACGTGTCGATCGGTTCACCGGTGAGCTTCTCGACGATCGCTCCCAGCAGGATGAAGTTGATGTCGGAGTAGTGGAAACGCTCGCCCGGTTCGAACACCACCCACGCGCCGAGCGCCCGGTGCAGCCCTTCAGCCTTGTCGGCGCTGGACAGCCCCCATGGACCGTCCAGGCTCAGATCGCCGGCGATACCGGAGGTGTGCGTCATCAGCATGCGCAGCGTGACCCGGGCGCGCCGCGGGTCGTTGTCCGGGTTGAATCCGGGCAGGTACGCCTGCACCGGGTCGTCGAGCTGTATGCGGCCCTGTTCGTACATCTGCAGCACGGCGGGTGTGGTCGCGATGCTCTTCGTCAGCGAGGCCAGGTCGAAGATGGTGTCCTCGGTCATTGGTTCGGCGGGGGCGGGGGAGCCGTCGAGTCCGGGTTCGGCGGCCAGCTTGCGCTCACCGAATGCCTGGCGGAACACGATCCGTCCGCTGTGCCCGATCTGCACGACCGCTCCGGGCAGGCGATGCGCCGCGACCGCCTCGTTCACCAGTTGGGCGATCGGGGCGAACTCGGGTGCGGGAGCCACCGACGGCGTCGTGGTGGCCGGGATGTCGGTGTGGGGCGCGACGGTTTCGGGCGAAGCGGCGGACGCCGTGGTGCTGGAAGCCGCCGGCGGCGCCGGGCGTCCACAGGACGCGACCGCGGCGAGGGTGAGCAGAACCACACCCACGCGGCAGACCTGGACCACGCGCGACCTCGACATTGGTTTCGACGGTAGCCCCCGCGTCGTGCGGTCAGGATCAATCGCCAGCCCTATGGCCGGAACGCCAGGATCCGGTCGTCACCCGGGCGGGGGTCGCCGCGGCCGTCCCGGTTGGACGTGGTGAACCACAGCGCACCGTCCGGCGCGACCACGACGGTGCGCAGCCGCCCGAACTCACCGACGAACAGTGACGCCGGATCACCGACGCTGCCGTCGGCTCGGACCGGGATCCGGAACAGGCGCTCGCCGCGCAGCGCCGCCATCCACAGCGACCCGTTGTGGAACGCCAGTCCGGACGGCGACGCCTCGTCGGGACGCCACTGCAGGACCGGGTCGATCAGTCCCTCGCGGTCCGCGCGGCCCTCGACGGTGGGCCAGCCGTAGTTGCCGCCGGGCTGGATCAGGTTGAGCTCGTCCCAGGTGTTGGCGCCGTACTCGCTGACCCACAGCCGGCCGGCGGCGTCCCACGCCAACCCTTGGACGTTGCGGTGTCCGAGCGAGAACACCGGTGATGCGGGGTCGGGGTTGTCGGCGGGGACCGAGCCGTCGGGATTGATCCGCAGGATCTTGCCGCCCAGGGAGGCCGGATCCTGTGCCAGCTGCGGGCTGCCGGTCTCGCCCGTGGCGAGGTAGAGCTTGCCGTCAGGCCCGAACGCGATGCGGCCGCCGTCGTGGATGGTCCCGGCCGGGATACCGGTGAACAGCGGTGTCTGAGGGCTCAGTGCGGTGCCGTCGAACTCCATCGTGACCACGCGGTTGTCGCCGGCGGTGGTGATGTAGGCGTAGACCGTCGACCCCGCGGTCGCCAACCCCAGCAGTCCGCCCTCGCCACGCGAGACCACGTCCGCGACCTGGCCGACCGGTGCGACGGCGCCGGGTTCGGCCATGCGCTGGATCGTGGCGCTGTCGCGCTCGGCGATCAGCGCGCTGCCGTCGGGCAGGAACGCGATACCCCATGGGACGTCGAGATCGGTGGCGACGTCGCCGGCCGCGCCGGCGGACGGCTGGGCCGGCGACGGCGGCTCGTCGGCGCAGGCCGCGAGCAGACCTACGGTGGCCAGGACGGTCGCGGCGCGGCGCAGTGCGGTGATCATGACCGCGGGGTACCCAGGAGCCGCGAAAGGGAGTCTGAAATCATCGCGGGATGACCGCGATCGACCCGACCGCGAGTGCCGCCGTTCTGCTGTTCGCGACCGCGATGTCGCCGCAGTGATCCCTGCGGTGTTCGGTCGGCGCCGGCTGACCGTGCGCAGATTCGATGCTCACCGCGACGGGTGGGTCGACGCACCGCCTGGCGACGTCTCGTCCGACGCCAGGGTCGACGTGACCGAACTGACCGTGTCGACGTTCAATGTGTGGAACAAGGCCTTCTTCGCCGAGCAGCGCTACCAGGCTCTGGCCGATCTGCTGCAGCGCGACCGGCCCGACGTGATGGTGTTCCAGGAGGTCACCGCCGCTGCGCAGACCGTGCTGCTGGAGCAGCCGTGGGTGCGTGAGCAATACCGATGCGTCGGAGTCGTCGGCGGCAGGATCGGTGGCTACGGGATGCTGATGCTCTCGCGGCTGCCGATCGCGACGGCGACGTTCAGTCGGTTGCCCAGCCGGCGGAGACGCAGTTTCGTGCAGGCCGACCTCGCAGTCGATGGCCACACATTGCGCATCTGTTCGGTGCATCTGGAAAGTGGTCAGGATGGCGCCTGGCTGAGGGCCTGGCAGCTGCGCCGGGTGTTCCGCGCGGTGTCGGCCGACGACGCGGTGATTCTCGGTGACTTCAACATGCGCAACGGTGAGGAGCGGTGGCTCTCGCCTGCGTACCGGGACGTCTGGCCGGCGCTGCATCCGCATGACCCCGGCTTCACCGAGAACTCGTGGACGAACCCGACGCTGCGGGACAGCAAGAAGAAGCCCCGGCAGCTTCGCTTCGACCGGGTGCTGATCAAGGGTGGGGATTGGCTGCCGACCGACATCGCGATGCTCGGCACCGAGCCGATCTCACCTGAGCTGCCGCGGGTCTTTCCTTCCGACCACTTCGGCCTGTGGTGCCGCTTGCGCACCGGCGACCCGGGGAGCGTCACAGACAGGTAAGACTCCCGCTGCGCCGCACTGGTGACTCTCGGGCCCGCGCGTCCACCTGCGGCTTCAGCGTTCCCGATGCGTGCGCACACCGCTTCGGTGTGTGGTCCGACCGGCCGCAATTTTGACGCATCCGTGGACAGCTGGGAGCAAGCTTGAAAGTATCTGTGAATGCTGGGTACCGCGGGAAGAGCCGCGGAGGCGCGCAGCGTTGGCAAATTTCTCGACCGCGTCCGCGCGCAGCCGTCGGCGCTGTTCGTCGACGGCGAAGCCGGAATCGGCAAGACCACGCTGTGGCTGGCGGCGATACAGCACGCGGAGCAGAACGGCTTCGTTGTCCTGTCGGTCCAGGGCGCCCCGACCGAGTCGGTGCTGGCTTACGGCGGGCTGGCCGACCTCGTGGAGGGGGTTGATGCCGAGATCTGGGCACGACTGCCCGAGCCGCAGCGAGTGGCGATGCGCGCTGTCGTCGACTACCGCGAAGTCGCCGGAGGTGACGACGCCCGAGCGGTGTCGGCCGGCTTTCTCACGCTGGTACACACTCTTGCCGAGCGGTCGCCGGTACTGATCGCCGTCGACGACATCCCGTGGATCGACCGGTCGACCCGCGACGTCCTCGCCTTCGCCGCCCGCCGCCTCGACGGTCCTGTGGGGTTGCTCGTCACCGAACGACTGCGGGCCGACACCTCCTCGGCCAATTCGTGGTTGCGAATGCTACGTCCGGAGTCGTCGCAGACCCTGACGATGGGTCCGTTGAGTCTGGGCAAGTTGCATTCGGTGCTGTCCAGCCGTCTCGGGCAGTCGTTCGCCCGTCCCACGATGTCGCGTATCGCGGCCATCTCGGGCGGAAACCCTTTCTACGCCTTGGAATTGGGGCGCGCGTTGCTCAGGAATCCGCGCGGGATGGATGTCGCGCTGCCCGGCACGCTCACCGAACTGGTTTCGGCCCGGATCGGCAGCCTGCCGCAGGAGGTGTTGACGTCACTGTTGGCGGTGGCGTGCGCGGGGGCGCCGTCGATCATGACGGTGGCGCAAGCCATTGGGTGCGACGTTGCTGAGACTGTCGACCTGCTCAGCCGCGCCGAGGACGAGGGGATCGTCCGATTCGACGGGCACCGTGTCCGTTTCAGTCATCCGCTGTTGGTTCAGGGCGTGTACGCGGGTGCGCCGCCGAGTGCCCGCCGGACGATGCACCATCGGCTCGCCACCGTGGTCGACGAGCCCGAGCTCAAGGCCCGTCATCTCGCTCTCGGCGCCACGACCGCGGACCCGGCCACGCTGGAGATGCTCGACGAGGCGGCGCGCTCGGCGAGTGCGCGCGGCGCGCCCGCCGCCGCGGCCGAACTCCTCGACATCGCCATCCGCCACGACCCCGACGGCGCGCCGCAGCGCCGAATTCGGGCCGCGCGCTACCACCTTGCTGCCGGGGACGCGCGCGCCGCGCGGGAACTGTTGGAGCCCACCGTGGAGGCGCTGCCGGAAGGGCCGCTGCGCGCAAAGGCGTTGGCGCAGTGGGCCGCAGTGCACCTGTTCGATGACAACTTCCTCGAAGCCGCTGCGCTGCTGCAGCGGGCGCTCAGCGAGGCCGGCGACAACCCGGCACGGCGTGCCCAGATCTCCACCGCGCTGGCTTTCGCGCTGTTCAACGGTGGTCACATCGAGGCCGCCGTCGCGTGCGTCGAACAGGCCGAGTCGTTTGCCGAGACGGCCGGATTCCCGCTGCTTGCCTGCCAGGCGCTGACAATTCGTGTGCATCTGCACTTCATGCGCGGCGATGGCCTCGACGAGAACGCGTTGCAGCGGGCGATGATGCTGGAGAGCGAGTCCGGCCATGTGCCGGCACCGTTTCGGCCCAGCTTGCATCACGCCTGTCTGCTGTCGTGGACCGGTCAGATCGAGGAGGGCCGCGACGAGCTGCTCGCCATCAGGAAACGCTGCATCGAGCGGGGTGAAGAGTCCGATCTGCTCCCGGTGACGTTCAACAGCTTCCTCGCCGAGTTGTGGCTCGGGCACATCGACGCCGCGCAGGCCGTGGCTGCCGATGCGATGGAGCGGGCTGAGCAACTCGGCGGCGAGCTCGCGCCCGGCATCGCCCACACCATGCAGGCGGCGTTGGCCGCGTTCGCCGGCAGAGAGGACTCGGCGCGACAGGCCGCCAAGCGGGCGCTGTCCGCCAGTCGGCGAAGTGGCGCAACGACTCTGCTGGTCTGGCCGATCAGCATTCTCGGATTTCTCGAGTTGTCACTGCACAACCATGACGCGGCAGCGGCAGTCTACGATCCCGCGTTGGCGGTGCTCGACACGATGCCGAATTCTACCGAGATCATCACCGCGCCCTTTGTCGCCGATGCGACCGAGGTGCTCATCGAATTGGGCCGGGTGGAGCAGGCCGATGCGTTGGTCGACCGTCTTCATCACAATGGAAAACGGTTGGGACGGCACTGGCTTCTGGCCGTCAGCGCACGCTGCCGGGGCATGCTGCACGCCGCCCGTGGTGAACTCGCCGCAGCCACCGAATGCGCAGAGGAAGCTCTCGAAACCCATGACCGGTTGCCGATGCCGTTCGAACGCGCCCGTACGGAGTTGTTGCTGGGCAAGCTGCAACGCCGCAGACGGCACCGGGAAGCAGCTACCGAGGCGCTCCGAAGCAGCCTGGCGGTGTTCGACGATTACGGCTCGCCTCTGTGGGCCGCGCGTGCCCGCACCGAGTTGGCCCGCCTGGACAACGCTTCCGGCGCCACGGCGACCCTGACCGCGACCGAGCAGCGCGTCGCCGAGTTGGCCGCGGCTGGTCACACCAATCGCGATATCGCCGCCACCCTGTTCATCAGCCCGAAAACGGTCGAGGCGAACTTGGCGCGCACCTATCGCAAGCTGGGTATCCGCTCACGGAGCCAGCTGGCCCGCCATGTGCGCCCCACCGACATATAGGAGGGGTTGCAAGGGAAACGCCTGATTCGTCGATCCCCGAGTTTGGCTAGTTTCCACGGCTATGACGTCGGCCGTGCACCAGCGCTTCCTTGCTGAGTGGTATGTGCCGGAGTGCGCGGAGGCCGACGTCAGCGACATCGTGCAACGCGTGCGCGCGGAGACCAGCGGACCCGGCCCGTGGGCTCTGGTGCGTCTGGTCGCGACCTTGGCGGTGCCCGCCGATGAAGTGGTGTTCGGGCTCTTCGACGCGCCGTCCGCAGACTCTGTCACCGACGCCTGTGAGCGGGCCGGACTGCCGCCGATGCGGATCAACGCCGCGTTGGACGGCGGTCTGAGCGGGTCGAGGGTGCCGGGGTAGGGATTTCCCTGATTCGGTGGGGCGGGTGTGCCCATAGCGTCGGTGCGTCCACAAGTGTGCGCTGGGTGAGGGGTCGGGACTGATGGAGTCGGCGAAGTACGTGTCGCGGGTTGGTGCGTTGGCGGTGGCGCTGGGTTTGGGGTTGGCGGTGTCCAACAGCCCGGCGTTGGCGGATTCGTCGGACGGTGGGGGTGCCTCGGACTCGTCGAAGTCAGAGTCCTCGAACTCGGAATTGTCTAAGTCGGAGACCTCGGAGAAGGGCGACGCCGGTACGGCGCCGGGGTCGGGCAGCGCGGGTCCTGAATCCGGCGACGACGATGGCGACGATGGGGACTCCGACGAGGACGACACCGACGCCGAGGCTGAGGCAGCCGACGAGCTGGCCGCTGAGGTGGCGGAGGAGCTGGCCACTGAGGTGCCAGCGGACGACAGCGGTGGCGGCGAGGTTGCTGACGGCGAGCTTGATGCTGAGGTCGAGGAATCGGTGGAGGTCGTTGAGGACGATCTCGCCGAGGAGGAGCTCATTGCAGACGGCGACCGCGTTGCGGAGGCGGAGCCGGCAGACGACGTGACGGTGCAGCAGCCGAAACCAGTAGCCGATTCGGTGCGTTCCGTGGAGCCGGAGCCGGCCGTATCTGAATCATCGGCGCGAGGACTGCAGGTCCAGCCGGGCACATTTGTCGAGGTGGCGTCGAGCGCGTTGGGTGTTGCGATGGCGCCGTTGGCGGTTCCGTCAGCCCCGGCGGCTCCCGCGCCGTCGCCGGCGTTGCTGGGGATCCTGGGGTGGATACGTCGGGAGATCGAGGCGACGTATGCGAACTACAGCATTTCGATCAATGGTGTGCAGTTGGTGCAGAACGGCACTGCGGTGGCGATCTCGGACGGGTTCGGCTCGATCGCGATCGCCTACGGGGAGAACGCGACGGCGACGGCGCAGGGCTGGTTTTCGCGGGCGGTGGTGCGTGGTGATGACTCGACCGCTGAGGCCGTCGATGGCAACTTCAACCGCGCCCGGGTGTATGGGGAGAACAACAGCGCGACCAGCAGCGGTGACTTCAGTAGGGCGATCATCCGCGGCAATGAGAACACCGCGGTGGCTGATGGCTTCTCCACAAGATCCACGATCATCGGTGATTTGAGCATCGCCTCGACTACTGGTCGTCACACCACTGTCTCCATCGACGGAGACAGCAATGCGGCCACCGCAGCCGGGGTTGGGGCTTCTGTGCGGATCGTCGGCGATGGGAGCGTGGCCGACTCGACGGGTGGTGCGCGGGCACTGGTGATCGGTGACTCGAACTCCGCTACCGCACAGGGCGAGTTCTTCACCCGCGCGGTCATCATCGGCGACACCAACTCGGCAACCGCGGCTGAGGGCAACTTCAACCGTGCGCTCATCATCGGTGATCTGAACCTTGTGGGGGCTGCGTTCGGTGACGACAATCGCGTTGTTGCGTTCGGTGACGGAAACAGCGCGCTCACGCGTGACGGCGACCACAACACGGTGGTGGTTCGCGGCAACAACAACGGCTCGACGGAGACGCCGCCATCCCTGGACGGAGTGGTGTTCGCCGGAAACGGCGACGGAAATACCGTCAGAGTGCGGGGCAACAACAGCGAGGCGAAGGCCGACGGTGACCGCAACTACGTCCGGGTCGACGGTGTCGACAGTGTCGGCGTTGCCGCCGCTGGCGCGAAAGTGGTCATCGTCGGCGACGACAACCTGGCCGGGGCGGAGGAACGCAGCTTCTCCTACATCCGAGGCGACGACAATGTGGCCAGCGCGGTGGATGATGCGACGGCAGTCATCATCGGTTCGGACAACGCCGCGGAAGCCGCGAGCCGCGGCCTCGCATTCATCATCGGTACCGACGACGTTGCCGTGGCCCAGGGCGATGGCGATGGTGGGCGTGCAACGACCATCGTGCTCGGAGAACGCAACACAGGTTCCTCCGGGCTCGGCGCCGACAACCTCGTGTTGATCGTCGGCGACGACAATGTCGGCGGCAGCAATCTGGGAGGCGACCACAACAGGGTGCTCGTATTTGGTCACGACAACGCAGGGGGCATTGATCCCGGCGATCACAACCGAGTCATCATCGTCGGAGCCGGCAACGCCGGTAGCGCGGGCGACGGCGACCACAGCACGGTCTACATCCGCGGTGACGCGAACTCGGTGACTGCCGGTGGCGAGAGCTCGAGTGCCGCAGTGATCGTCGGTGACGACAACACCGCAGAGGTCGCCGCGGAAGAAGCCCGCGCGGTGATCCGGGTGTACGGCAATCAGAACGAAGCGACCGCGGCCGCCGACGGCGGGGGATACGCCACTCTGCAGTTGATAGGCGAGCTCAACGAGGGGACCGCCGCGGCGGCGGGTGGGCGCGCAATGGTGGTGATCATCGGTGCCGGTAACGATGGTCTAGCGATCGCGGAAGACAGCCGATCGGCAGCGAGCGTTGTCGGCGAGGGCAATTCGGCCACCGCCTTGGCAACTGATGGCTCCCGTTCGAGCGCCACGCTGTGGGGCGACTCAGCCACGCTGAATGTCGACGCGGGCGTCGATTCGGTGTCAAGAGGGGTGATGGTCGGAGACGACAACACCATCCTCGTCAGCGCCGATGGTGGTAGCCGCAGCGTGGGACGAATCATCGGCGATTCCAGCGTCGTCACAGTCGACGCTATTGATGAGGCGTTGGGAATCGCCGAAGTCGTTGGCAGCAACAGTTCGGCTTCCACCGAGGCTTACGGGGGCGCCTTCGGCCGTGCGTCGGTGTACGGCACGTCAAGCGCTGTCGCGACCACCAACGGCGATGCTGTTGCGGTTGGCAGGGACAACGTCGCGACCGCCGACGAAGGCGCCGTCGCGCGCGTCTTCGGCAACGACAACAGTGCCAGTGGCTACGGCGCGGACAACCTTGTCGTGGTGATCGGAGATGGCAACGTGGCTCGGACGGGTTTGGGTTTCACCGGCAACCGCATCTATGTGCAGGGCGACGGCAACATCGCTGAGATCGGCGACGGTGACCACAACACCGTGCGTGTCTACGGTGACAACAACCTGGGTACCGCCCGCGGTGGCGACCACAACACCGCTCTCGTCTATGGTCGGCAATCCAACGCCGAAGCCGGCTGCTCCTTCGCCACCACCGACGGTTGCGACGGTAACGCCGCGACCGTTCGGGGCAGCCAGAGTTCGGCGATCAGCGGTGGCAGCGTGGGCCTCGGCGTGGGGGGCGACGACAACACCGCCATAGTCCGGGGGGATGGCAGCAGCGCAACCGCCGCCAACGGCGACGACAACTACGCCAGCGTGCGCGGGGACGGCTCCGATGCCGGAACCGGAGATGACGTGGGTAGCAACAACACGATGCTCACTCGCGGTGACAACTCCTCGACGCGACGGCTCGGCCCGGGAGACGACAATCTGGCCTACGTTTCCGGTGCCGAAAGTGCCGCGCAGGTTCTCGGCAGTAGCAACATCGCCGTGGCCATTGGAACATTCAGCAAGGCCGAGTCCGGGTTTGATTTCGAGGACCCGCTGAACAGCCCTGACAGCCAGTACAACCTGGCCATCGTGGTGGGCGGGCAGAGCATCGCTTCAGCCGGCCCCGGTGATGGCAACACCGCGATCGCCGTGGGTTACGACCTGGATGCTGCGACCGGACCCGGGGACGGTCTGACAGTGGTGAAGCTCTTCGTCGACGATTGACCCCGCCGCCGGCGGCTCTCCAGGTTTGTTTTCGGCCGTGACGTGCTATCACTGAGCATGGCCACGAGTCCCCCGCGCGGCCCGGTCGACGCAACGCAGGTACCCCGCTTCGCCGGTCCACCGACGTTTGCACGGCTGCCGCGCCTCGACGAGGTCACCCGTGCCGACGTCGCCGTGGTCGGCATCCCGTTCGACTCCGGGGTCTCCTACCGGCCCGGCGCCCGGTTCGGGCCGGCGCACATCCGGGCGTCGTCGAAGCTGCTGCGCACGTATCACCCGCCGCTGGACGTCGAACCGTTCGCCGCGCAGCAGGTGGCCGACGCCGGCGACATCGCGGTCAACCCCTTCGACATCGCCGATGCCATCATCGCCATCGAACGCGCCTCCGACGAGCTACGCAGTGGCGGGTCGAAGTTGGTGACCTTGGGCGGGGACCACACCATTGCGTTACCGCTGCTGCGATCTCTGCATCGCGAGCACGGGCCGATCGCGGTGTTGCACTTCGATGCGCACCTCGACACCTGGGACACCTATTTCGGAGCCCCGTTCACCCACGGCACCCCGTTCCGCCGCGCGAGCGAGGAGGGGTTGCTGGATCCCGAACACTGCCTACACGTCGGCATCCGCGGACCCCTCTACGCGCCGACCGACCTGTCCGACGACAAGGTCCTGGGCTTCCAGGTGATCAGCTGCGACGACTTTCAACTCCAGGGATTGGCCACCGTGATCGAGCGGATGCGGGCCCGCATCGGCGACGCGCCGGTATACGTGTCGGTGGACATCGACGTCCTCGACCCGGCCCACGCGCCCGGCACCGGAACCCCAGAAGCGGGCGGCATGACCAGCCGGGAACTCCTGCACTGTCTGCGAAACCTCAAAGGTGTCAACATCGTCGGCGCTGACATCGTCGAAGTCGCCCCCGCTTACGACCATGCCGAGATCACCGGCATCGCCGCCGCCCATGTCGGCTACGAGCTGCTGTCGGTGCTGGCCGCCAACCGGGCCGGACCGTGAACCGCAACGGCGGCGCGGCGGTCGTCGAAACGCTGGCGGCTCATGGCGTCGAGACCGTGTTCGGCATTCCCGGCACCCACAACCTCGAGCTGTACCGTCACCTCTCCACGAACGGCGTCCGCGCCATTACCCCGCGCCACGAGCAGGGCGCCGGATACGCCGCCGGAGCCTACGCCTGGGTGACCGGCCGTCCCGGCGTGGTGGTCACCACCAGCGGCCCCGGCCTGACCAACGCGATGACCGCAGCCGCCACCGCGTACGCGGAATCGCAACCGCTGCTCGTGATTTCACCGGGCATGCCTACCGGCACCGAGGGCCGAGACCTGGGCCAGCTGCACGAAGCCAAGAACACCAGCGCCGCGATGGATCAACTGGTGCAGTGGAGTCGCCGGGTCCGCAGCAGCGACGAGGCTGCCGACGCCGTCGCCGACGCGTTCGCCGGGTTCGCCGCGGGGCGCCCCCGCCCGGTGCACATCGAGATCCCGGTCGACGTGCTCGAGCAGCAGTGGAGCGGTAGGCCGCGCCCGCCCGTCGACGTCACCGTGGCCGCAGCGGACGCCGCCTCCGTGCGACGCGCCGCTGAGGTACTCAGCAAGGCAGATCGGCCGCTCGTCATCGCCGGCGGGGGAGCGGTCGATGCGCAGGCCGAGGTGACCGCGCTGACCGAGCGGCTCGGTGCGCCGGTGGCGACCACCGTCAACGGCAAAGGTGTTGTCGCCGAATCGCATCCGTTGTCCGTGGGTGCATCGATCAGATTGCCCGCCCTGCAGGGGGCGGCCGCCGACAGCGACGGCCTGCTGCTGATCGGCACCGAACTGGGCGACTCAGACCTGTGGGGCGGCCAGATCAGGGGTCGCACCGTCATCCGCTGCGACATCGATGCCGCGCAATTGCACAAGAACTGCCCGGCCGACCACGTCCTCCTCGGGGACGCGCGCGCCACCGTGCGCGCGCTGCTGGGCGAACTTCCCGACGACGCGGCCCCGGACAGCGGCCGTGCGGCCACGCTGCGAGCCCACTGCCGTGACGAGGCCCTGCCGGATGCCGGGATCCACGCCGAGATCAACGCCGCGGTGCGTCAGGCACTTCCAGTCGACGGCGTCCTCGCCGGAGACAGCTCGCAGGTCACCTACTTCGGATCCGTGCACTTCTTCGACATGCCCGCGCCGCGCCGGTTCTGCTACTCGCCCGGCTTCGCCACCCTCGGCTACGGGCTGCCGGCCGGCCTCGGCGCGGCCATTGCCCTGCCCGGCATTCCGGTGGCCGTCCTTCTCGGTGACGGCGCCATGATGTTCGCCGTCCAGGAGCTGGCCACGCTGGTGCAGCACCGGTTGCCGGTGCCGGTCGTCGTCGTCGACAGCGGCGGCTACCAGGAGATCCTGGACCAGGAACGCAGCCGCGACATCGCCCCCATCGGTGTGGAGCTCAACAGCCCCGACTTCGCCGCGCTGGCGGTCGCGATGGGCGCCCGCGGCGAACGGACCACCTCGGTCGCCGACCTCCCCGACCTGATCACCTCGGCCCTCGGCGCAGCGGGACCGACCGTCATCCACTTCGACATCCGCTGACATCGGAGAGGAGCGCGACCATGGACATCGCGGTCGTCGTCATCTACCTACTCGGCATGATCGCGTTCGGTTTCTGGGGTCGCCAGCGCGCCAAGACCGAATCCGACTTCCTGGTCGCCGGTCGCCGACTCGGCCCGCTGCTCTACTCCGGCACGATGGCCGCCGTAGTGCTCGGCGGCGCCTCCACCATCGGCGGCGTCGGCCTGGGCTACGAGTACGGCATCTCCGGCATGTGGCTGGTGGTCGCCATCGGCGTCGGGATCATCGCGTTGAGCCTGCTGTTCGCCGGGCGGATCCAGCGCCTGCGGGTCTACACCGTCAGCCAGATGCTCGAACTGCGCTACGGCCCGGGTTCCAGCGTGCTGTCCGGGGTGGTGATGTGGGGTTACACCCTGATGCTGTCGGTGACCTCGACCATCGCCTACGGCACGATCTTCAGCGCGTTGTTCGACATCGGCCGCGTTCCGGCGATTCTGATCGGCGGCGGCGTGGTGATCATCTACTCCACGCTGGGTGGGATGTGGTCGATCACGCTGACCGACTTCGTCCAGTTCCTGATCCAGACGGTCGGCATCTTCTTCATCCTGCTGCCGATCGTGCTGTCGAAGGTGGGTGGGTTCTCCGGTCTCGCCGACGCCGTGCCGGACGACGCGCTGTCCCTGACGGCGATCGGTGGCGAGACCATCCTGACCTACTTCGTCATCTACTCGTTCGGTCTGCTGATCGGGCAGGACATCTGGCAGCGGGTGTTCACGGCTCGCAGCCCCGGGGTGGCGCGGTGGTCGGGCACAGCGGCCGGGGTGTACTGCCTCGCGTACGGGGTGGCGGGCGCGTTGGTCGGCACCGCGGCCCAGGCATTGCTACCGGCGCTGGACAACCGGGATGACGCGTTCGCCGAGCTCGTCTCCCTGCAGCTACCCGCGGTGTTGGCGGGCCTGGTGTTGGCGGCGGCGTTGGCCGCGGTGATGTCGACGTCCAGCGGTGCGCTGATCGCCACCGCAACGGTCTTCCGGCACAGCATCGTCGCGCGGCTGCTCAAGCAGACCCCCACCGACGCGGACGATGACGAAGTCGGCAGCAATCGCTACTACGTGCTGGGCTTCGGACTCGTGATGGTGGCCATCTCTTGCATCCTTCTAGACGTGGTGGCCGCGCTCACGGTCGCCTACGCGATCCTGGTCGGAGGGCTGCTGGTGCCGATCCTGGGTGGCTTGCTGTGGCGGCGCGGCACCAATGTGGGCGCGGTGGCGGCGATGGCGGTCGGCACCGTCGCGACGCTCGCCACGATGATCGTGCTGGGCGACATCTACGCCAACGAACCGATCTATGTAGGTCTGGGGGCCGGGCTGCTGGTGTTCGTCATCGGGAGTCTGCTCAGCCCGCCCACCTCCGAGGAGGTGCTCGCCGAGTGGGACCGCCGCAGCGCCGGCAAGGGAAAGGTCAACCGCGAGACCGAGCAAGCCCGAGGTTCACAGCCGCCACAGTGACTCCTGCGCGACGCTGGCGACCAGGGTTCCGTCCTCACCGATGATCGAGCCGCGCGCCAGCCCGCGGGCGTCGTTGTGGCTGATGGCCTCCGCGTCGTAGAGATGCCACTGCTGCGGGTCGAAGGGCCGGTGCAGCCACAGCGCGTGGTCGAGACTGGCTGCCCCGCCGCCGGGGAGCTCCTCCCCGGGTGGCCGGGCGGTCGGCACCAAACCCACGTCGGAGATGAAGGTCAGCGCACAAGCCCGCACCAGCGGGTCGTCCTCGATGGGTTCGCGGCTGCGGAACCACATCGGCTGAATAGGCCAGTTGTCCACGACGGTCTTGGTGGATCGGATCTCGAAGTGGTCGGCCCACTGCTCGGGAAGCGGGTTCGCCAATGTCGCGCCCGCCAGCGCGATGCTCGGCGAGCCGGGGCGTTGCCAGTCGGTGGTCGTCTCGGCCCGGTGGAACGAGGCGAGCATCTCGAAGATCGGCACATCATCCTGGCTGGCGGTAATCCGGCGGGTGTTGAACGACTTCCCGTCGCGGGTCAGCTCGACGACGTACTCGACGTCGACGCCGACCTTGCCGCCCTTGATGAAGTAGGCGTGCAGTGACTGAGGTAGCCGGTCTGGTTCCACCGTCGCCCCTGCCGCGGCGAGCGCCTGGGCTGCAATCAGGCCGCCGAAGAGTCGGCCACCAGCACCGAACGTCGCGGAGCTGCGGAAGGTCTGGCCCTCACCGTCGAGTCGTACCAGGTCGGCGATCCAGCTCGGCATGGTCCTCCATCGAAGATCGGCTTAGTTGACACATGTTAAACATCGGCGGTGGGCGGTGATCAGCGCGGGGTGTCGCCGCCGATTTGGTCATTCGGCGTTGCTCGGCTAACTGCAGGGCTAACCTCAGGCCCAGTGGGAGGGGGTCCCCATGGTCGTGCAGCAACATGTCGGGTGGGTCGCCGGGGTGGCGGTCTCAGCCGGTGTCGGCGCCGCGGTACTTCTCGGCGGGGCCGGATCCGCCGCGGCGGACAGCACCGCTACCGACGCCGCCGCAGCCGACAGCGTTGCCGCGGACAGTGCAGCGTCCCGGAACGATGAATCCGCCGCGGGCAGCGCGGCGCGCGCCCACACTGACGAACCCGGCACCGATGAACCGGACGCGACGGATGACGACGCGTTCGCTGACGACGACCTCGGTGACGGCGACTTCGGTGATGACAGCTTGGGCGACGAAGACCTTGCAGACGCCGGCGAGGGCGTGGACGACCCCGGCGATGACGACACCGACCACTCTTCGGATGTCGACGCCGGCGAGGGCGACGCTGTCGCTCATGACGCTGTCACCCTTCGGACCGACGTTGAGCTGGCCGGCAGGCCTGTCTCGGAGGAACCGGTCGACGGGGACAGCGGTGACCGGCTTCCCGTGCAGGCGCAACTCATCGCCTCAGCTCCAGTGGCGGGACGGCGCGAAGCCGCCCGGGTCGACGAAGTCATCGCCGAACCCGCCCTCGCCGACGTTTCCAACGCCGCGCCCATAGTCACCACCTCCGTGGACGACCCCGACCCGCTGACCGGCGTCACAACCGTCACGGTGGCAGGCCAAGATCCCGACGGCGACGCGCTGACCTACACGGCAGGCCGGTCCAGGTTCGGCCGTGTCAGTGGCGACGGTGCCGGGGTGTTCACCTACACGCCCACCAGTTTCTCGCGCCTGCTGGCCAGGTTCCTGCCGTTCGCGCGCTCCGATCGCTTCGTGGTGACGGTGAACGACGGCCACGGCGGTGTCACGTCCTCGACTGTGGCCACCACGGTCGTCCCGCTGAACAGCGCCCCCCGCGCCCGCGGCGTCACGGTCAACGCGCCGGTCGTCGGCACCGGCGCCGTGACCGGAAAGGCCAACGCCTTCGACCCGAACTGGGATCGTCTGACCTTCGTCGCGTCGACCAGTCAAACCGCCAAAGGTGTTGTCAACGTTCATAGCAACGGAACGTTCACCTACACCCCGACCGCGACTGCCCGTCACGCCGCCTCGTCGATCGATGCGTCCGTCGGCGACCGTACCGACACGTTCCGGGTAGCCGTCTCCGACGTGTTCGGTGCGGTTACCGAGATTCCGGTGACGGTCGCGATCAGCCCGGCGAACGCCGCGCCGACGGGCAACGCCACCGTGAACAGTCCCGATGCCGTCAGTGGCGTCGTCACCGGCATGGTGATCGGGACCGACGCCGACGGTGACTCCCTGACCTACAGCGGCTCGACCGTCACCACCAAGGGCACGGTCGAGGTCAGCACGGATGGCCTGATCACCTACTCGCCCAACGCGATGGCGCGCCTGATCGCCGGATCTGTCTACTCCACCCCGGCCCGCAGGTCCGACACTTTCGGGGTGACGATCTCCGATGGTCACGGCGGCAGTACCACGGTGACGGTCAGCGTCACGATCGCGCCCGACACCCAGTCACCCGCCACGGTGCCGCAGTCAACGTTCTGTGGCTGCACGATGATGCCGGCCGACACCATCTACCACGCCGACATCCGCTCCCTGGCGGCGCTGTCCGAGTCGGACGAGTGGGTCGAGATTCTCGGCGGCAGCCGGGGCGCCACCATGAAAGCCCGATGGGGCGGCAATGAGTGGATGGGTAGCACCGCGGGAATCCCGGTCAATGTGGTAGGCCCGGATCACCCCACGGAGACAGTCATTTTCAACCGGGGTTACTCGACCACAGGGCCCGGCATCGATGATCGGCCCTACGCGATACCGGACCGCCCGCTGGTCGAGGGTATGCCGTCGTATCCGGCGTGGGATCGCCATCTGTTCGTGTTCCAGGAGGGCACCTGCGTCTCGCAGGAGTTGATCAATGTCGCCAATGGTGTGGAGTTGCCGGGCGCCGGTGTCCTCGACATCCTGGGTAACGCTGTCTACCGGTCGATCTGGGGCTCGGCGTGGATCGCCCAGGGCGGTGTGCACTATGACATGAGTTCAGCGCTGTACCCCGAGATCGGTTTCGCCAACGCGGCGAAACTTCCGCAGGTGCCGTTGATGGTGCGGCCCGACGAGATCGAACGCGGCTACATCGACCACATGCTGGGGATCACGATCGCCAAAGACCTTGGCGCCGGGTATGTCTGGCCGGCTCGCGCCGGCGATGGTAGCGGGGCGGATGGGGTGCCGATGGGCATGGTGTTCCGGTTGCGCGAGGACGTTGACCTCAGCGACTATGCCGAATCCACTCAGGCGGTGCTGCGCGCATTGCAGGTGCACGGCGCCGTCATCTTCGATTCGGGCGGACCGGGCCAGGACGGGATTAATCTCGTCGGAATGAGCAACGGCTGGGAGGGCATCGATCTCACCGGCATGCAGCGTGAACTGTCCGAGATTCCGCTGCAGTGGTTCGAGGCCGTCGACGTTACAGGGATTGCCGTCGACCCCGACATCGGGTGGCAGGTCAGCACGCCCGCCTAGTTTGTCGGTGGTGGTTGGGGTTGGAAGGGTTCGTACCACCACCAGTTGGCGCGTTCACCGGTCGGCCCCTTGCAGGGGGCGACCGCTGGTGGGGGTTGTGTGGGCGGGCGGGCCAGAGAGGCGTTGGTCAGGTGCTGGCCGTCGGCGTCGGTGACGACGAGCTGGTGCGCGGGCCCGGTGAGGGTGATGCCCCCGGCGTGGTGCAGCCGGTGATGGTACGGACAGACGAGGACGAGATTGTCCAGCTCGGTCAGGCCGCCGTTCTCCCAATGCCGTAGGTGGTGGGCGTGCAGGCCGCGGGTCGCGCCGCAGCCGGGCACCACACAGCAGCGATCCCGATGCTCCAACGCCC
>CAXEZH010000158.1:0-7667 GCA_964000695.1 uncultured Mycolicibacterium sp.
ACTCGGTGCCCGCGCCACCGGGCAGCACAACGGTGTCGACCGGAGCGCCCGGGTCGGGCAGCGGGTCGGCCACCAGCGTCAGGCCGGTTCCGGTGGCCACCGGCGTGCCGCCGACGGCCACGATGCGGGCGTCGTAACCCGTGCCCGCGGTGCGGGCGTCGGCGTACAGCGAGGCCCCGGTGAACACCTCGAACGGGCCCACCAGATCCAGCGCCTGCACGCCGGGGTATCCGACGAGGAGGACCGTGCGTGGCATGAACCCAGTGTTGGCCACCGCCGTCATGGCGTCTAGGCCATGTACCCCACAGATCAGGACAACAGCGGCCAGCAGGCCCGGATCCGGTCGACCCACCACCGGACACGCTCGGGCGCCGCCGCGAGGGCGGCCACCCGCGCCGGGTCCGGGGTGACGGCCGCCGCCGGTAACTCCCCGTCGACCGGCGCCACCGCCTCGACGACGTCGTCGACGAACAGCCCCCCGGTGCCGAGCCCGCAGGCGTGCGGTAACGACGGCAGGCACCCCGCGGCGACCAGACCGACACCGATGCCCACCGCCGAATCCAGCGCGCTGGACACCACGATCGGGATGTCGATCTGCTCGGCGACGGCCAGCATGGCCCGCACCCCGCCCAGCGGAGCCACCTTGAGCACCGCGATGTCGGCGGCTCGGCTGCGCATCACGTGCAGCGGATCCTCGGCCTTGCGGATGCTCTCGTCGGCGGCCACCGGCACCTGCACGCGGCGGCGGACCTCGGCGAGTTCGGGCACCGTCGCACACGGCTGTTCGAGGTACTCCAGCGGACCGTCGGCGGTCAGCGCCCGCGCGGCCGTCACCGCTTCGTCGACGCTCCAGCCGCCGTTGGCGTCCACCCGCACCGTCGGCACCAGCGCCCGCACCGCGTTGACCCGGGCCACGTCATCAGCCAGCGACTGACCGGGTTCGGCCACCTTCACCTTGGCGGTGCGCGCACCGGGAAACCGGGCGAGCACGTCGGCCACCGCGGCGGCTTGCACGGCCGGCACCGTGGCGTTGATGGGGATGCGGGTGTGCCGCACCGGCGGCAACGGCCGATAGGCGGCTTCGAGGCCGGCGGCCAGCCAATGGGCCGCCTCGGGCGGGCCGTACTCGGGGAATGCCCCGAACTCACCCCACCCCGCCGGGCCGTCGATCAGCGCGACCTCGCGGGTGGTGATCCCGCGGAACCGCACCCGCATGGGCAGCGCGACGACGTGCAGTCGGTCCAGCACATCCGACAGCTCGGGACGGGTCACCCGGCGCCCGCCAGCACAGCCTCGGCGGCGCGGCGGCCGCTGACCAGGGCACCCTGGATCGAGGCCGTGTCGCGGTGATCACCACACACCCACAGCCCGTCCTGGATCCGGACCGGACGTCGCACCGACAGCGGAGGCGGCTGAGCCGGCAGCGCGTGCGGGATGTCATGGCGGATGAGCAATTCCCAGCCTGACGCGTCCGCTCCGAGGATCGCCGACGCGTGCCGGCGGGTCACGGCTTCGTCGGGGGCGGAGCCGTCGGCCGCCTTGAGCGCCGACGAGGCGATGAGGTGGCGACCGGGCGGCGCGTAGGTGGGTGCGGCGGCGCTGATGACGGCGGTGTTGAGCACCGGCCCTGGGGTCGCGGGGCGGCCGTCCACCCACAGCATCGCCGGCCCGGTCTGCGGCTGGTCGGTGGCCCACCAGTCGGTCACCACGCCGTGCATGTCCGGTTCGGGCAGGCCGGCCAACCCGGCCGCGGTGACGGGATCGGCGGCGATGACCACCTGTGCGGCGCGCACCGTGTCGGTGCCGTCGGAGACGACGAACCGACCGCCGTCGCGGCGAACGTCGACGGCCTTGCGGTGCAAGGTGATCCGGCCGTGCAGCGGGCGGGCGAGTTCGGCGGGCAGCGCGGCCATGCCACCGGCGGGCAGGGACGGGACCCCGAGGACGAACATGCGGGCCAGCAGCAGCGCGAAGGCGTTCGACGTGGCACCGGTGTCGTCGAGAAGAACCCCGGCGAGGAACCGGTCGATCACACGGCGGAGCTCACCGCGCACGCCGGCGGCGTCGAGTGCCTCGCGCAGGGTGGTGTCGCCGTCGCCCGACTTCAGCACGCCGGGACGCAGTGCGGGCGCCACCCACCGCGCCGCCGCCAGCACATCTCTGGGTCCGAGCCCGCCGCGAGCCAGCATCGCCGGCACCTTCTGCGGCAGCCGCAGCGGATGCACCCACACGGTCGAGCCGCGCTCACGCCGGACCGCCACACCGGCGCCGAAGGGCTGCAACCGCAGGGCGTCGACGTCCACGGCGCGCCCCAGCTCGGGGTAGGCGGGGTTGAGCACCTGAAAGCCGCGGTCGCAGCGGAAACCGTCGACGACGTCCGTGCGGACCCGGCCGCCGATGCCGTCGGAGGATTCCCAGACGTGCACGTCGCGTCCGGCCGCGGCGAGCACACCCGCGCACCGCAGGCCGGCCAGCCCGGCGCCGATCACCAGCACATCCATGTCGTCAACACTCATCGCAGCTCATGGTTACCCGTCGGCTCCACTATGACAGCCGCGCGGCGGTGACCAACCCGTGACGGGCTGATCCCATCCGGTCGTGCGCCGGCCCCGAATCACAGGTGACATCGTGTCCGGGTGTGGGTAGCCCCTGCCAAGAGGAGGTCCTGTGTTCCAGAAAATCACCAAGGTCGTCGGGCAGGTCGCCGAGTCCGCGCTGTCCATCGCGGGCATCCGCACCGTGGAGGAACCGCACTACATCAAGCGCAGCCTGACCGAGGCGGTGGAGATCCGCGAGTACGGCCCCCGCATCGCCGCCGAGACCACCGTCAGCGGGGAGAAGCAGGGCGCGCTGAACACCGGCTTCCGCCGGCTCGCCGGCTACATCTTCGGCGGAAACCACCGCGAAGCCGAGATCGCGATGACCGCACCGGTCGGGCAGGCCCGCTCCGGCGGCGACGACATCGCGATGACCGCCCCGGTGGCCCAGACCGGCAGTGCCGAGCAGGGCTGGACCGTGCGGTTCTTCATGCCGTCGAAGTGGTCGATGGAGACGCTGCCCACCCCCGATGACGACACCGTGCGACTCGTACACGTGCCCGCCGAGACGGTCGCCGTGCTGCGGTTCACCGGTGACCGCAGCGCACCGGCCGTCGCCGCGCGGACCGAGGGACTGATGAACACGTTGCGCGACAACGGGATAGAACCTGCCGGCGAGCCGACGTCGTGGTTCTACGATCCGCCGTGGACGCTGCCGTTCCTTCGGCGCAACGAGGTCACCGTCGCGATCTGAGCGTCACACCGTGGCGCGGTCGCGGCCCTCCCAGTGCGGCTTGCGCAGCTCTTTCTTCAGCACTTTGCCGGTGGGGTTGCGGGGCAACTCGTCGACGATGTCGACCGTCTTGGGGCACTTGTAGCCTGCAAGCCGTTCCCGGGCGTGGGCGATCAGTTCGGCTTCGGAGGCCTCGCCCTCGATCACGACGACGGCCTTGACGACCTCGCCCCATTTGTCGTCGGGCACGCCGATGACCGCGACGTCGACCACCGCGTCGTGCTCGGCCAGGACGCGCTCCACCTCCAGCGAGTAGATGTTCTCACCGCCGGAGATGATCATGTCCTTGAGCCGGTCCTCGACGAAGATGTAGCCGCCGTCGTCGACGCGGCCGATGTCGCCGGTGCGGAACCAGCCGTCCGGCGTGATCGCCTCGGCGGTGGCTTCGGGCCGGTTGTGGTATCCCTTCATCAACTGCGGTGTGCGGAACCACAACTCACCCTGCTCGCCGGTCGGCACGTCCTCCAGGGTGTCCGGGTCGACGACGCGAACTTCGGCGTTGGGGACCAGCGTCCCCGCACTGGTCAACCGCTCGGGGTGGTCCTCGGCGCGATGCGCGTCGGGGAGCAGCTGGCTGATCACCCCGCACACCTCGGTCAGACCGTAGGCCTGGACGAAGTCGGTGTCGGGCCACGCGTCCAGTGCCTGGCGCAGCAGTGGCAGCGGCATCGGCGAGGCTCCGTAGCCGTAGGTCTTGAGCGCGCCGAAGAGCTTGACCGCATCTTCTCCCGTCTCGAGAACCTTGGCCAGCACGGCCGGGACGAGGAACGTGCGGTTGGCGCCCTTGAGAATGGCGCCGGCCAAGGCCGCGCCGTCGACGTCGCGGGTCATGACGCTGGGAATGCCGTCGTAGACACCGAATTGGACGTAGGACATGCCGCCGACGTGGAACAGCGGCATCGACACCATGTTCTTGTCGCCCTCGTCGAACTCGAAACCCTGATGGGCGTTGACGGTGTGGGCGATGAGGTTGGCCTGGGTGAGCTCCACCCCCTTGGGCCGGCCGGTGGTGCCCGACGAATACATGATGATGCACACGTCGCCGGGATCGACGTCGGCGCTGCGGTCGACCGGCGACGCGGCGGCCAGCATGGCTTCGTACTCGTCACCGTCGCCGCCGTCCGGGGTGACGGTGATGACGTGCTCGATGTGGCTGAGCCGATCGCGGATCTTGTCGATCGCCGGCGCGAACTCCGCCCCGACGACGAGCAGCTTCGCGTCGGAGTCGTTGAGGACGAAGTCGAGTTCGTCAGCGGCCAGCCGGAAGTTGATGACCGCGTTGGCCGCACCGAGAGACGCAGCGGCATAGGTCAGCTCGACGCACGCCGGGTGGTTCTTGTCGAGGAACGCGACCACGTCGCCGCGGCCGATTCCACGCTCGGTGAGCGCCCCGGCCAGCCGCCGGATGCGGTCGTTCCACTGCGACCAGGTCCAGGACCGGTCGAGATAATCCATCGCCTCGGCGTCGGGCTTGATCTCGGCCCACTGCGCGACGCGTTCATCCAGAAAACGAGGTTCGGGCAGGTTCATGTCAGAAGCGTGCCACGCGGTCGGCCGCCGCTGACAGGTTTCGCACAATCCCATCGAAGTGATTCACAGGTTCAACAGCTCCCTTGCACAATGCGCATGTCATCGATTGTTCATCACGGTACATGTGAACGTCCATTCTGCGGCCGACCGCCACCGGCGGCGCGGGGCTCATGGATGGCAGGTGACCGCGCGGTCGTCGGGCGTCGAGGTGCCGCCGGCCCGGTCCTGGGGCATCACCGCAGATGGCGGGGAATGTCGACATGCAGATAGCGCGATGTTAACGGACGTTCTCGGCTGTGGGACAAGTGAGCGAACGTCCGCGGCGCGCCGACTGACCTACTCGGACCGGCCTTTGACGCGCGCATCGGCCCGTCTGGGGACGTCATGAAGTTGTAAGTCATTCGGCGCTCCCGGCTATGGCGACAGGCTAGGCTCGTCAGCATGCCGCCGGCCCAGAAGCGACCTCGCGACCGGAAGGCGCAGATCGCCCGCGCGGCCTCCGACGCGTTCAGCACCTCCGGCTTCCATGCGGTGAGTATGGAGCAGATCGCGGCGCGCGTCGGTGTCTCGGCTGCGGCGTTGTACCGCCACGCCCCAAGCAAATACGACCTGTTCCGCGACGCGATCCTCGGGTTGAGCGAGCAACTGGTCACCGCCACCGACTTCGCGGACCCCGCGGCCGACATCGATCCCACCAGCCTGCGGCACCAGTTGCTCGACGCTCTCATCGACACCTCTCTGGCGAACCGCGCGTTCAGCGGGCCCTTCCGCTGGGAGGGGCGTCACCTGCGCGCGCAGGATCGGGCGGTGCTGGCGGCGCAGGTCAAGCTCGTGCACCGCCGGTTACACCGTCCGTTGATGCAGATGCGCCCCGATCTGACCTCGTTGCAGCGGTGGACGTTGTCGTCGGCGGCGTTGAGCGTGATCGGCTCGATCGCCGACCACCACGCCACACTGAGCACCCGCCAGATTCGTGCGCTGTTGTCGACCCTGGCGTCGGACCTACTCGACGCTGAACTGCCCACCGCGCCGCTGCCGTCAACGATGCGGCAGCCGTCCCCCACGCAGTTACCCACGGACACCGGCCTCGGGATGAAGTACGAGACACTGCTGCTGGAGTCACTGAAGCTGTTCCACAAGAACGGATATCACGACACCACCATCGCCGATATCGCCGCAGCTGCGGGCATGCCCGCATCGGGCATCTACCGCTATTTCGCCGGAAAGGCGGACATCCTGTCCGCCGCCTTCCGGCGAGCCGCCGACCGGGTGTCGGCCGACCTGTCCGAAGCACTCGCCGCGGAGACGGATTCGGGTCTCGTGCTGGACAGGCTCGTCGACGCCTACATCGCCAGGTCCTTCGCGAGTCCGGAACTGGCCTATCTGTACTACACCGAGAAGGGCAATCTGCCTGCCGACGACGCCAGGATTCTGCACAACATCCAGCGAGCGACCGTGGAGCGGTGGGCGCAGTTGGTCACCGACGTCCGGCCGGCGACGGGGTTGGCCGAGGCCCGCTACATCGTGCACGCCACCTTCACGTTGGTCGTCGATCTGGGCCGGCTGGCCGACTACGACGACTCCCCCGAAACTCGGACCCTGGTGCGAACCCTCGTGCGTGTCGCACTGTTCGGCGCCGACACGCTCAGCCGCCGCGGCCTCTCCGTCGACGGATTGTCGGCCTGACGTCCTCACGCGCCGTCACACACCCCCGAATCCCGGATGGCGGTGCCGTACACGTTGGCCGTCGCGACGTTGGCGTTGATCTGCCCGGACGGCAACCGGCGGGCGATCTTGTCGCTGATCTGGGTGAACTGAAACCACAACCGGTAGATCGAATCTCCGTGGAACAGTGGTGAATACTGGCTCTGATCGGGATAGTTGGTGATGAACAGCGTGTGGGCCCGGGGGTCCAGGAACGCTGCAGACCGGTCGAGGTTGGCCGCGACGGTCGCCGCGGCGGTCTGCACTCCCGGTGCGGTCCAGTCGTCGTCGCGGTCGCCGAGGAAGTCCTGGAAGCCGAAGACTCCGTTCATCAGTGGATCGTATTGGGCGTTGAACCATTGGCATGCGTCACGTTCGGCGGCAAGCTGTTCCGGGGTGACCCTGACCTGCCACAGGTTGTATGGGAACGGCGTGTAGTCCGGAGTCCAGTCCGACGGATAGGGCTCGAACACCGGCAGCGTCGGCGTACCGGCGCCGGTGTCGGGCTGCGCGGTTGCTGCCGGTGCGGCCACCAGCGCGACGACTGCCACGCCGAGACCCTTGACCACGAACCGACCGATTGTCACGGCGTTCCGCCGAACTCGGGACGCAGGATGCCGGCGAGCGCGGCGAGTGGAATCCGCGCCTGCACCGTTCCTCCGTCCATCGACCACTGCATCACCCCCGGCGTGAAATCGGTGGGTGAGTCTCGTCCGACCGGATAGTCCGGCATGTAGATCATCAGCTCGTCGGGGGTCAGGGCCCAGGCTTTGTAGCCTCCCGAGTACACCTTGTCGGGCGTCCAGCGTTCCGCGACGAACGGGTAGCTGCCCGGCTGATGCGGCGGCGGGGCCGCGTCGAGGGCGGCGACGATGTAGGGATGCGCGAGTGACGGAATCGCTGTCAGTGGATCGACGCCGGATTTCATGAGATCGGCGAGTTGAAGCCTGGCGCCGCGGGCCATGTCGAAGGTGAAGGTCCGGTAGGCGTTGTTGAAGTCGGGGCCGTCGGCGTGGTAGGTCTCGCGGTAGACCAGCGACAGCGCGTCCCCGTGCCGGAACACCTGATAGTTGCCCTCACCGAAGCTGTCGGCGACCATGCGC